>DATMAB010000010.1 GCA_035573675.1 Terriglobales bacterium | reverse complement strand
GTTACCAGATCGACTTCCCGCGTATAGGGGTAGTGGAAGTGCTCGTTCTTCCCCTTCTTCTCCACCTCGCCAACCAGCGCGATCAGCCGCGCCAGCTTCCGCGCCACAGGTCTCCCTACCGGAAGGCCCGGGATTTCCGATGTGCTCATGCCATCTCCTCGAACAGCGAGCCCTGGTAGATGAACGAGACCTCCTGGCGACCGAACCGGCGCATTACCAGGCGCTTCAACTCGACCACCGACTCGTGCGCCAGCAGCAGAGGCCTCCCATCCGGGAAATAGGCCTTCAGAATGGGCAGCCCGTTCACCATCGACTTCTCCTTCCGCAGCACGACCTGGATTCGGAGCGCCATGCTTCAGCCGGCCTTGCGTCCGTTCTTCGGTAGCGGCGCGGGCTGGGAAGTTTTCCTGCCCGAACCATTGACGGCGCGGTTCAGCAATCGCAAATGCTCCAGGTTGCGCAGCCGCGCTAGCTCTCGCTGATGGGCAAGAACGCGCACTGCATGCGGACGGATCAGCGGCTGCGGCCTTATCCTTTCGCCCTTGATGCGCGGCATGCCCATGCAGGGCGTGCCCGGGTCGGCTCCGCACGCCGAACAGGCATGGGCATACGCGATGTGCTGAGTTCTCAAGTCTGCTCTCCTCTCCCGGCTTGAAACCGGCGCTGGAACATCTGCTTCAGGAATCCGAAGAAGCCGCTGCGCTGCTCGTGCTTTTCTTCTTTCGTGAGCGCGGGCCGGGGCACCTTCAGCAGATCGGCAATCCCGGTGAGCACGCTGATCCGGCGGCGCGAGTAGCGTCCGCCCGGCATGTTCTTGTTGTTCCCGAAGGCCGAGCCGGAGTAGTGGCGCGACTTGCGCGGCGCGCGATGGGCGGGCTTCCGGCTCAGCTTCACCTTCCACTCCCTTTCGGCCAACCCGCCAGCAGCACGACCATGCAGGTCGCTGCGCCCAGCCACAGCGCGCTGCGGCTCCTCCCGAAGTGGAGCGCCAGGGCAACCACGCCCAAGGCGAGCGCCAGGTCCAGCAGCACCAGCAGCAGGAAGCCGAGCATGGCCAGAGGCTTCATCGCGCGCCCTTCACCTTCAGCACCTCGACC
This sequence comes from Terriglobales bacterium, assembly GCA_035573675.1. Lineage (NCBI taxonomy): Bacteria > Pseudomonadati > Acidobacteriota > Terriglobia > Terriglobales > Terriglobales bacterium. The sequence goes on along the minus strand of DATMAB010000010.1, from coordinate 328,443 downwards.
GTCACCGGACCGTAGATGTCCTCCCACGCCAAGGGTCCTGCGCCATCGGGAAAGGCGAACGACAGCGCGATGATCTGGCGAGCGGTGCGGTGAGTGGGCAAGCAGCGCGAACCCTCCGGCCGGATCCAGCGGTTCACGGCGAACCGGCCGATGCCGAGTTTCCGAGCGAGCCGGCGAACGCCCATGGCTTTCACCCAGGAACGGAACTTCGGCGTCGGCAGGCTGGCGGGATGAATCCTGATCCGGCAGTCCGGTCCCTCGACGTCCGAGGGCTTCACCGCGGCGCGTGCTTTCATTAAGCCGTGGCTCCAGACCGCAGCGAGTCCTTGAACTGCCCCAGGATCTCCTCCCGCAGTTGCAGCTCGGAGTGCGGATGCAGGAAGCGAATGGGCTTGCCGATGCGCGCCGCGTAGCGGATAGCTTCTCGCGTGCTCTCGCCAACGTAGCCGTTGACGTTCAGGACCAGCAGCTCATCGGCCATGTCGATCTTGCGCAGGTGGAGCTGATCGACGATGGACTTCTCGACCGCCGTAAGCGGGTAGCCGCTGGAGTGCGTGAAGCAGCCGACAGAAAGCACGATGCGGCCGGCCAGGGTTTCCGCGCAGGCGGCTTGCTCGAAGGCCTGCCGGAAGCGGGTTGAGCCCGCCAGGCAGACGATGATGGGACGTAAGTCGGGGTGGAGACTGTTGTGACCGTTGTGCACCGAATCCTCCTTCGATTCGGTGCCAACCGTTCAGCCCATTCTCTTTCGGGCTAAGGAAAGCGCCCGGGATTATGAGTCCCCTGCTCTGACCGCTGAGCTACGGGCCCGTTCCGTCCTCAATCTAGCACACGCCAAGGAAGGCTACGGGGTGGAGCGGGTTGAGTGCGAATGTGAAGAAATGGTGTTGCGGGAGGTGCGGGCGGAGCCGCCCGCACCACGTACTTCAGCCGAAGACCGGTTACTTTTGCCCGGTCGCGTTCTCGTCGAAGACGAGTGAGTGTTTGGGGAATGCGATGCGAGTCACCACCTTGGGACCCGTCTCGGTGATCCTCATATGCACACTGGGGCTGTCATAGAGGCTGCGCTCGTTGAGCAGCCGGGCGGGAGCGGTCGCGACCGCCTGGCGTCCCTGGAGCAGGCTGACCTGCACTTCGGGCCCCTCTCCGGTCCACTCAATGCGGTACTCGCCGGGCTTGAGTTCCGTCCCCGCCAGCTTCACCGGCTCGGAGAAACTCACCGTAGCGCTGCTCTTCTTGACTCCCCAGGCTGAGATGGGGATTGCCAGGATGAGTAAAGCAGCGAGTCCCACGATTGTCCTTGACTTCATACACTTCACCTCCAAGTTCAATACAATCGAAGAACGCTCGTCCGCGGAAGCCGCGCGCAAAGAACAATGCTTCCGCGGCGGCAGGATGGAACTTCCGGGAGAAAGAGATGCAACGACCCGGCCCAGGGTTGCAAGGCTGCACCCGTGGCCGGGTAGGACCGTATGTGATTGATTGACAAGCAGATAGCGCTTAAGTTCGGCCAGTGCCTGGAGGCGGCGATTTCGGCCGGCCAACACGGGTTTCCGGCGCTGCTTCGTGTACACTCTCGCACCGGGAGTTCCTCCGCGACAGCGCGGTCCTCGGGGAGTGATACGCGTGGCCCTGGTCCTTAAACGCCTTTCCTTCGGTTTGGTCCTGCTGCTCCTGGCCTCCGCCGCCTTGTTGTTTTCCGGCAGCGAACGCCGGCAGGACGGGACGGGCCGGAAGTGGAGACTCCACGTCATCCAGTACAACGATGTCGTAGATTCGAACGAGACTAAAGACGGAGTGCTGGCCGGCTTGCGCGAATCGGGCCTGGTCGAAGGCCGCGATTACGAGCTGCACTTTTCCAACGCACAGGGCGACATGGCGACCGTCAGCGCCCTGGTGGATTCGGCGGTCACCCAGAATGCCGACCTGTTGCTAACGCTTTCCACCCCAACCCTGCAGGCCGCCATTCGGCGCGGAAAGGGGACGCCGGTCGTCTTCGCCTACGTGGCCAGCGGAGTCGCCGCCGGCGCCGGCGCCAGCCACATCGACCATCTGCCCTTCGTCACCGGCGTCGACATATCCGTGGGATACCCGCAGATGCTGGCGCTAGTGCGGAAATACTTTCCCAGGGTGCACCGGCTGGGGACGTTGCACGTTCCTGCGGAAGCCAACATGGTTTATTTCCTGGAGCAGTTCCGGGAAGCGGCCGGCGAGGCGGGAATGGAGATCGAAGTGGTTCCCGTGAGCACGGCCACCGACGTCCCCGATGCCGCGCAAGCGCTGGTGGGAAAGCGGATCGACGCCGTCATGCAGATGCCCGGCAACCTCGTGGCGTCCGCCTTCGGAAGCATCGCTCGGGCCGCAGCCCAGGTTCACCTGCCGGTGTTCGCGTTCCAGAAGGCACAGGTGGAGCAGGGCGCCATGGTGGCCATCACCCGTGAATACTTCGACAGCGGCCGGATTGCCGGCGCCCAGGCTGCTCGCGTGATCCGTGGCGAGAGCCCGGCGCGCATCCCGTTCGAGACCTTTTCCGGAACCTACCTGGTGGTGAACCCGGAGGCCGCCCGCGCGGCCGGGGTCACCCTGCCTCCCGCACTGCTCGAGCAAGCTCGACGGGAGGCGATGGCGCGCGATGGACATCGTTAAGCATCCTCGCGGAGATGTGCTGGAGCTGCGGGTGCGCGGCCGACTGGACTCCTACTGGTCGATGTTCTTTTCTGCCGGGCTGAAGGAGATCGTGCAGCAGGGATCGCACCACCTGCGGCTCGATCTTTCCGACGTGACCTACCTCAGTTCCGCGGGCATCGGCGTGCTGGTGGAGTATTACAAGAAGTTGGCCGGGATTCAGGGCTCGTTGATCATCATCGCGGCGTCGGAGCGGGTGCGCAGCATCCTGCGGCTGGTTGGCCTGGAACCCATCCTGCTGGCGGCAAAAGAGGAGGCCACCACCGACACCATGAAGGCGGCGCAGCCGCCGGGCCGCACCCTGAGCAGTGCGAACGCCGCTCACGAGGTGTTCGATTTCGAGGAAGCGGGCGAAGTGGCCTGCCAGGTGATCGGCGATCCGGCGCTCGTGGCGGGCGCGCGCTACCGGCATGAGCATTGCCGCACCATGTCGTTTCCGGAGAACTCCTTTGCGCTGGGGCTGGGCGCGTTCGGCGCCGGGTTTGACGACTGCCGGGCGCGGTTCGGCGAGTTCCTGGCCGTGGCCGGCTCGGCTGCCTATCTGCCGTCGGACGGCACCAACGTCCCCGACTACATGGTCTCCACTACGGGACTCGTGCCGGAGATCGAGATGCTCTATGGCGTGGTATGCGAGGGAGCGTTCCGCCATCTGCTTCGGTTCGAAGCTCACCGCGATGCCGGCGGGCTCCGCTTGAGCGAACTCGCCGAAACCTGCCTGAAGGCAGCCGAAGCGGAGACCGCCGGCCTGATCGTGGTGGCGGAGGCTGCGGGGCTGGCGGGGGCAGCGTTGCGGCGCTCGCCGGCCATGGCGGGCGGCCCGCCGGATCCATTCGCACATCCGGTCATCCGGGATTGGATCTCGTTTTCTCCGGAGCGCGTACACACCCACTCGGTATGCGTGGCCGTGGGGGTAGCCACACACAACGCACCGGCAGCTCTGGCGCCGCTCGTGCGGCCGCTGAGGAACCCGACAGCGCCCAGCGGACACTTTCATGCCGCCGCATTCTCCTACCGGCCACTGGCGCGCGGCCGCGTGGACCTGAAAGAGACAGTGACGTCGCTGTTTTCGACGGAGAAGCTGCGAGGTGTGCTGCACCTGCTGCATGACGACCGTCCGATCGTCGGCGCGGGCGAGAGCGAATTCGTGCGTGGGGCCTGCTGGATCGGGCCCATTGCGCAGACCAGCGTCGCGGGAGGTGCTGCGTGAACCTCTTGCTCGGCGCCTGGACCATCGGGTTGATCCTTTCGCTGCTGGCGTTGGGTGTCTACATCAGCTTCCGCATCTTCCACTTTCCCGATATCACCGCCGACGGTTCCATCACCCTGGGCGCTTCGGTGGCTGCCGTTCTCATCCTGCAGGGCTGGGACGCGTTTCTGGCCAGCGGCCTGGCCTGCATGTGCGGCGCCGTGGCGGGTGCGACCACAGGAGTGCTGAACGCAAAGTTCGGCATACACAAGCTGCTTTCCGGCATCCTGGTGATGACCGCACTGTACTCCATAAACCTCCACGTGTTGGGCAAGGCCAATGTGCCGCTGCTCGATGCGAAGACGCTGATGACAACAGCCGAGCGTGCCGCCGTACGGCTTCTTGGCGGAGTTGCGAGCTTCAACCTGGCGGGCTGGGAGGTGCCGACGCCCGACGCCGCTGCGCTGGCCCTCGCGCTGCTCTCCGCCGGGCTGGTCGCCGGCGGAATGTACGCGTTCCTCCGCACCAACCTGGGCACGGCGATGCGCGCCACCGGCGACAACGAGCAGATGATCCGCGCGCTGGGCGTGAGCGTGGAGAACATGACCATCCTCGGCCTGGCGATCTCCAACGGGCTGATTGCACTCTCGGGAGCGCTCCTTGCGCAGTACCAGGGATTCGCCGACGTGCAGATGGGCATCGGCATGGTGGTGTGGGGGCTGGCCAGCGTGATCATCGGGCAGGCGCTGGTGGGCGAACAGTACCTGGGGCTGACCATCACCGGCGCCATCATGGGGTCGGTGCTGTTCCGCCTGCTGGTGGCGATTGCCCTGCGCTGGGGACTGGATCCCAACGACCTCAAGCTGGTGACGGCGCTGTTCGTCTTCGGGGCGCTGGTGCTGCCGGAACTGCTGGCGCGCACGCGCAGAAAGGCGGCGCAACTGCGGCATGCTTGAGCTGGATTCGGTCACGCGCGTCTTTCACCCCAACACCCCCAACCGCCTGGTGGCGCTCGATAGCGTGAGCCTGGAGGTGGAGAAGGGCGCGTTCGTGGTCATCATCGGGGGGAACGGTTCGGGCAAGACCACGTTGCTGAACGCAATCGCCGGCAGTGTGGCGGCAGAGTCGGGTTCGATCCGCCTGGAGGGCAGCGACATCACGCGCTGGCCCGAGCACCGGCGCGCGCACCTGATGGGCCGCGTGTTCCAGAACCCCTTCTCCGGCACGGCGCCGAATCTCACCGTAGAGGAGAACCTGGCGCTGGCGGCGCGCCGCGGCCTTTCCCGCGGGCTAGGCTGGGGACTGAGCCGGCGTGTCCGCGACGAGCTGCGGGCGCGCATCGCCACGCTGCGCATGGGCCTGGAGGATCGCCTGCAGAACCCCATGGGAACGCTCTCCGGCGGGCAGCGCCAGGCGCTGACGCTGCTGATGGCCACCTGGCTCAAGCCGCGGCTCCTGCTGCTCGATGAGCACACCGCTGCGCTCGATCCGCGCAGCGCCGACCAGGTCATCCGGCTGACGGAAGAGGTCATCGCCCGCGAGCGCCTGACCACGCTGATGGTCACTCACTCCATGCATCAGGCCGCGAGCCTGGGCACGCGGCTGCTCATGCTGTATCGCGGACGCATCCTCCACGACTTCCGCGGCGCGGAAAAGCGACGCCTGCGCCCCGAGGACCTGCTGGACCGCTTCGAAGACCTGCGTCGCAGCGAACTGCTGGACGAAACCGCGGCCGAGATGCTGCGGCGCATGTACGTCTAGGGCCCGTCCCATACGCTCAAGAGGATAGAAGAGCCAGAGCGGCGTCCCTAGGGCCTGCGCTGGCTCTCATGACGCAGGCGCAACAGTTCGGACTGGTCGGAAGGCGTTGCGGTACGACCTGCGGAGAGTAGCGTGAGGAAAGCTACCGAATAGAATGCCATCCAACCCGCTGAAAACGTCCGCCAGGCTCTTGCGGGAATCACTGCATCCGACGAGCTCACTCTGACTGAGCCGAAGATCAAAATGATAGCGACTGCGTAAAAAACCATTGCGCCGGCAACCTTCCCCGTCCATGGTGGGAGTCCGGGAAACTCCTCCCGTACTGACCTCCGCGATCCTTTGGAGGAGCTCCGCCAGGCAAAGACCAGAATCGTCGCCGGCCAGACGATAACAAGGCCTGAGTTCAGCCAATCGAAAACTCGGTTTGGGACCACTTGCTTTCCTTGCCACGCTCCGACGTGTACCCAGAGACTCACGACAACGCCGACGAGGGCAACCACGACCAGAGGCCAGACAAGCGGCTTCATCCAACCTGGAACCTCTCGCGAGGGAACATCGCAGTTCCCTGAATCTGCCAGTGCCGGCCGGCCTTGCAGCGCGACGTCCACAGCTTCATCCAGGATCATCGAAGCCGCAGGTTTGCGGGGTCTGTAGCGGACGCTGACCTGCTTCCGGTGAAGGTAGTCCACGAAATCCTGGGCATCTTCCTCGCTGTCGAATCTGCGGCCGTATCGGCCCGAGTATTGGCTGCCCGCAACCGAATAGGAATAGGCCAGCTCCCCAATCCAGTATCGGGAGCGACCGCTCGTCTTTTCGCGGACCTCGACGGATTCAACGTGCCCTATTGTTGATGGCCAGCTTTCGGCAAGGCGTTGGCGATATTTCTCCCACGCCCTGCGTATCGTACCTGCGAGGAGAAAAAGCAGGACAAGTCCTACCCACCACAACGGGGCGCCGAGCGAGTTTGGACTCCCGTGCATCGAAGCAAGAGGATTGTAACGAATGCATCGGTGTCCGTCTCCTCGTGTTGGACACAACCCCGGTCGGGCGGTCCGCCGCCGTGCTACATTTCTTGCCTCCCTCCCGGCCCAGAGGACTGGTGAGGGACTGACCTACTCCCAATGAGCGAGATCACGCGACGACAATTTCTTCTGCTGGCGACGGCGATGGGGGCGTCGCTGGCCTGGTGCGGGCCGGCGGCGGCGCGCTCGCGCGTCAAGTGGCGGGAACGGCGGGAGCGTTTCGCCGAGGGTGTCGCGTCGGGGGATCCGCAGGCGGACAGCGTCATTCTCTGGACACGCTATTCGGCCGGCACCGGCGCTGCCGTGAAGCTGACGCTTGAAATTGCCGAGGACGCGGAGTTCCGGCGAGTGGTCGCGGCGACAGAAACCACGGCCCGGCCGGAAACCGACTGGACATGCCGCGTGCTGGCCGCAGGCCTGCGGCCGGCACGGGTTTACTGGTACCGCTTCACGGACGCCGACGGCGCGGGCAGCCGCATCGGCCGCACCATCACCGCGCCGGCCGACGACGATCCGCGGCCGGTGCGTTTCGCCTTCGTCAGTTGCCAGAACGTGAACCAGGGAGCGCAGAACGCTTATCGCCGCATGATCTACGAGGACGAGCGCGCACCGGAGAACGAGCGGCTCAGCTTCGTGCTGCACCTCGGCGACTTCATCTACGAAATGGTGTGGTATCCGGAGGAGCGGCCGCAGGGCATGTATGACCGCCGGCTGCGCGACATCGTGCGCTATCCGCAGGGCGAAAAGATCACCGACTTCCACATCCCGGTCACGCTGGACGACTATCGGGCCGTGTATCGCGCTTACCTGGCCGATCCCGACCTGCAGGACGCGCGCGCCCGCTTCCCGTTCGTGCCCATGTGGGACAACCACGAGTTCTCCTGGCTGGGCTGGCAGAGCTTCCAGAAGTTCGAGGGCAAGACGCGCCCGGCGCAGACGCGCAAAGTGGCCGCCAACCAGGCGTGGTTCGAGTATCAACCGGCGCGCGTCCGCCAGCCCGCAGGTCTGGTGCTGGATGGCTTCGCGGCGCCGAAGGTGAGCGATGCCTCCATCACCCGCTTCGACGAACAGGGCCTCGGCGACGAGCCGAACAACCTGGCTGCCATCCGCAGCCTCACGGCGTATCGCGCCCAGCGCTGGGGACGCAATCTCGACCTGCTGATCACCGACCAGCACAGCTACCGCTCGGAGGAGCCGACCGACCGGCCGGAGGCGGCTCCGTTGTCGAGTCCTGACTTCCCCAACTTCGTGCCGCAGGAGGCGATGGAGATCCTCGACGCGGGGCGCGCGTACGAGGGCGGCAAGCCTCCGGCGAGCATTCGCTTTGGCGAAGCGGAGATTCCCAACTTCCGTCGTGAGCAGCCGCCACAAACCATCCTGGGCGCCGAGCAGAAGCGCTGGTTCCTCGAGCGCCTGCGCAAGTCGCAAGCGACCTGGAAGGTATGGGGAAATTCGCTCGGTGTCCTCGACTGGCGCGCCGATCCGCAGAACCTGCCGCCGGAAACCGGCAAGCGGTGGCCGGGCGCGGGGTATGCGGGGTTCGGCGGCGGCGATCACAGCGCGGCCTACGTGGAGCGCGCCGAGATCTATGACCTGGTGAGGAGCGCGGGCATCACGGGCTTCGCGGTGGTTGCGGGCGACCGGCACAGCTTTTGGGCGGGGCTGGCGGCCAAGGCGCTGCCGCCGCAGGCGTTTGAGCCGGTGGGCGTCGCCTTCATCACCGCCTCGGTCTCGGCGCCGGGGCTGGTGGAGGCGTTCGAGCACCGGTTCCCCAAAGACCATCCGCTGCGACCGCTGTTTCTCACCGACCGGCCCGGCGAGGTCAAGCCGCACGCCGCGGTCAACCTGCTGCTGCATCATGGTGTGCGCTCCTGTCTTGAATACCAGCGGACGGGCGATGCAGCCCGTGCGCGTGCCGTGTCGAACCGTGAGCTTTCGCCGCACCTCGCCTTCGTGGACATGAGCGCCCATGGCTACGCGACAGTACGCTTGAGTGAGGACGTCATCGAGTGCGAGTTCGTCTGCATTCCGCGGCCGCTGGAGCGCGCTGCGAGTGCGGACGGCGGGCCGCTACGCTATCGTGTCTCGCATCGGGCCCGACTCTGGAAGCCCGGCGAACGGCCAAAGCTGGAACAGCGGATTCTCGAAGGGGATCCCGGTTTGGCGATTTGAGTAGTCATCCCACGGAGGAACATCCGTGTTCTCCGACTTGCGTGAAGTTTTCGGCAAGGCCAACGAGGAAAAATCCGGGGACCGGCTCGCCGGGCTCGCCGCGGGCTCGGAGCGCGAGCGCGTCGCCGCCAAGCGCTATCTGGCCGACCGCACGCTGGGCGAGATCGTGGACCACCCGCTGATCGACCCCGACCAGGACGAGGTCAGCCGCCTGCTTCTGGAGACGCTGGACCGCGAGACTTTTGCTCCGCTGCGCAGCATGACAGTGGGCGAGTTCCGCGAATACCTGCTCGACGACTCGACCGGCGAAGAAGAACTGCGCCGCCTGCACTGGGCGGTGCTGCCGGAAGTGGCGGCGGCGGTGGCCAAGATCATGAGCAACAAGGACCTGATTCTGGCCGCGGCCAAGATCCGCACCGTCACGCGCTGCCGCAACACCATGGGCGAGCGCGGCGTGCTCGGCATCCGCCTGCAGCCCAATCATCCCTCGGACGACCTGGGCGGCATTCTGCTGGCGACGCTCGACGGCCTGCTCTTTGGCTGCGGCGACGCCGTGGTGGGCGTGAACCCGGCCACCGAATCGGTCGAGACCGTCTCCGGCATCCTGCGCACGCTCGACCGCATGATCGCGGTCTTCCGCATCCCCACACAGGCCTGCTGCCTGGCACATGTAACTACGCAACTTGCGGCGATGGAGGGCGGCGCGCCCGTGGACCTGTTGTTCCAGTCGATTGCCGGAACCGAGGCCGCCAACCGCAGCTTCGGCATCAGCCTGCAAATGCTGCGCGAAGGACGCGAGCGCGTGCTCGAACATCATCGCGCGCGCGATGTGGCCTGGGTGGGTGACAACGTGATGTATTTCGAGACCGGCCAGGGAAGCGCCCTTTCCGCCGAAGCCCATCACGGAGTGGACCAGTTGACACTCGAAGCGCGTACCTATGGTGTTGCGCGCACGCTATCGCCCTTTCTGGTAAACAGCGTGGTGGGCTTCATCGGACCGGAGTATCTCTACGACGAGCGCCAGATCATTCGCGCCGGCCTGGAAGAGCACTTCATGGGCAAACTCCTGGGTCTGCCCATGGGCTGCGACGTCTGCTACACCAACCACGCCGCGGCGGACCAGAACTCCGCCGACAACCTGCTGTTCCTGCTGGCTGCAGCGGGCTGCAATTACTTCATGGGCGTGCCCTGCGCCGACGACGTCATGCTGAACTACCAGTCCACCAGCTTTCATGACGCGCTGGCCGCGCGCCGCCTGTTCGGGCTGAAGCCTGCACCGGAGTTCCTGGCCTGGCTGGAGGAAATGGATATCTACCGCGACGGCCAGCCGGTTGCTTTGCAGCCCGCACGCCGCCGCCAACTCGCGGAAGGGCTGCAAGCGGCGCTCAGGGAGCCGAAGGCGAGCTGAACATGATGGCAAAATCCTCGAAAGAGCGGGGACGGGTGATTCCGGCGACGCCTTCGCCGGAACTGGCGGACATGCTTTCTGCCATCCGCTTGCGGACTCCCGCCCGCCTCCTGGTGGGCCGCGCCGGGCCCTCCTACCGTACCGCGACGCAACTTGATCTGCGCCGTGACCATGCGGCGGCGGTGGACGCCGTGCGCACCGAGCTTGACCTGGAGCGGGATTTCGGCCGTGAGTTCGTCGAGCGCTGGCGTCTGTTCGAAGTCGCGACCTGTGCCGCGGACAAGCAGGAGTACCTGATGCGCCCCGATCTCGGCCGCCGCTTGAGTGACGCGGCGCGCGCCGAGGTCGGGCGTGAATGTCCCAAGGGCTGCCAATTGCAGATCGCGATCGGTGACGGACTGTCCGCTTCTGCCGTCGTCTCGCAGGTTCCGCCGCTCTTGCCGGCGCTCGTCGCCGGTGCGGAGCAGCGTGGCTGGAGCGTGGGGCGCGCGTTCTACATTCGGCATTGCCGCGTCGGCGTGCTCAACGACATCGGCGAGTTGCTGGACCCGGAGATCGCGGTGCTCCTCATCGGCGAACGTCCCGGTCTGGCGACCGCCGAGAGCCTCTCGGCCTACATGGCCTGGCGGCCGCGTGCCGGCCACACTGACGCGGGCCGTAACCTGATTTCCAATATTCACGCGCGCGGCGTGCCGACTGCCGAGGCGGCGGAGAGGATTTTGGCGCTCGCCGGGCAGATGCGGCAGATGAAGACCAGTGGATCGGCAGTGAAGGAATTGCGAACCGCTGCAAGTCATGTCCTGACGCAGGGCTCAGGCCCAACCGTTTAGGCGTCGAACTCACACCATCACACGCAGGGCGCCTGCAAGGACATCCAGGCTTTGGCACTGGAGCGTGAGCGATTCCCCGTCCACCATCACGTCCACAGGGCCTTCAAGCTGAAACTCAATGCGACGTACCGCGCTGCGCTCGGCCAATGGATGCCGCATGTGCGTGCCGTCGTAGAGGGTGTGCAGGTTGCAAATCAGTCCCAGGCGTCCGATCGGCCCCCAGCGCACGTACTCGATCAGGCCGTCGTCAGTTACGGCCTGCGGCGCAATCATCATCTTGCCGCCGGTGAACTTGCTGTTGTTGAAACTGAGAAACAGACACCGGCGGCGGTCGAGCTCACCTTGACTGTCTACGCGCAGCGGAAACGCGCGACGATTGAGCCGCACCAGGCAGGTGAGCACTCCCACGAGATACCCCAACTCGCCCAGCGGCTTGAGTTTGCGGTTCACCAGCGCCGCCACGTCGGCGGCGAATCCCATGCTGAGCAGGTTGATGTAATAGAGCGTGCCCGTGGCGTGCGTGAGGCGCAGCACGTCGCACGTTCGCTCGCGGCCCGCCAGCAAGGACTCGCGGGCGTACTCAGCGCCGCGGTCGCTGAAGTCGCGCAGGAAAGAGTTGCCCGTACCGAGCGGCAAGAAGGCGAGTGTGGGCTTTTCCTCGCCCGCCGCGGCTTCCGGGAAAAGTCCGTTCACAACCTCGTACGAGGTACCGTCGCCGCCGACCGCCAGAAAGCGGCGGTAGCCATCGCGCCAGGCAGCGCGCGTCACTTCCGTGGCTTCGCCGCGCCGGAGGGTCTCGCGGACCTCGAGTTCGATTCCCGAAGCACGCAGGCGCTCCAGTTCCGGGCCGGCCAGCTTGCCGCAGCGTCCGCCGCCCGCAGCCGGATTCACCAGCGCCAGCAGCGGACGGCTCACAGCGGCTTCACCGCCGCGCGCTGGACCTCGGCCCGCACCTGCTCCGCCAGTTCGTGGCGCTTGATCTTCATGGACGCCGTTCGGGGGAAGTCGCGGAACCAGAGCACGTACCCGCCCACGCGCTTGAAGTCCAGCAGGCGCCGGTTGCGTGATTCCAGGTCCTGGCGGACCGCGTCCGTCCACTGCGTGCCGGAATCCGGGTGAATGACCATCACCAGCAGGTCGCCGGTCAGCTCGTGGTGCGGCCAGAGATAGTTCGACGCGAAGACGCAGAACTCCTGCACGGCCAATCCCTCGAAGACGTTCTCGATGTCCTCGGGATAAATATTCTTGCCGCCCTCGGTGATGATGACGTTTTTCTTGCGCCCGAAGAGATGCAGGTGGCCGGAGCTATCGAGCTTGCCCAGGTCGCCGGTCATCAGCCAGCCGTCCACGATGGTTTCCGCCGTGAGCTCGGGATCGTCGAGGTAGTGAGACATTACCGTCTTGCTGCGTACTGCCACTTCGCCGATGCCCTCGGCGTCCGGGTCCAGGATGCGCACTTCCATGCCGGGCAGCGGGCGGCCCACCGTATCCGGACGGAACGGCTTGAAGTCGTTGAGCGTGATGGCGGTTCCGGCCTCCGTCAGCCCGTAGCCGTTGCCCACAAGGATGCCGAGGTCGTAGAAGAACTGCAAAGTCGCCGGTTCGGTGAATGCGCCGCCGACGAACAGCGCGCGCAGCTCGCCCCCGAACGCCTGATGTACTTGCTTGAGCAGCATGCGGCTCAGCGCCAGGTGCGGACGCCGCCGCGTGAAAAACCGGTTGAGCGCGATGGCGGCATTCAGCATTTTCCGCTTGCCGGGCGGCAGCTCGGCGAAGCGCTGGCGCAGTCCCTTCTCCAGGTTCTTGAGCACCAGCGGAACCAGGCTCATGTACGTGATCTTGTAGCGCGGGAAGGCGTCGCGCACGTACTCCGGCCGCAGCGTCCGCAGATGCACCACGCAGGCGCCGCAGGTGAACGGTCCGATGAATCCCACCATGAAGTCGATGGCATGATTGGTGGGCAGGATGCTGAGGTATCGCACGCCCGGCCAGAACGGGCAGAGCGCGGTCAGCGACATGCACTGTTCGAGGTAGTTCTCGTGCGTGAGGACGCAGCCCTTGGGGCGTCCGCCGGTTCCCGAGGAGTAGACGATGCATGCCCAGTCGCTGCGCTCGCGCATGACGAACGTGGGCTCCCCTTCACCGCGCGCCTCCTCCCAGCGCTTGGCCCCGGCTAGCTCGGCGCCGGGTGGCGCTTCGGTTACCAGCACGGTACGGACACGCAGGTCGCGGATGCCTTCCGCCTGCTGCATCGCGCGCCACAGGTAGTACTCCACCACCAGCACGCTCGCCCTGGAATGCGCCAGCAGCGCCAGTTGCTCGCGCGCCGTCAGTTTGTAATCCAGCGGGACCAGCACGCCGCCGCGAAAAAAGATGGCGTAGGCCGAGATCAGCCACTTCGACTGGTTGGTCATGCAGATGGCGGCGCGATCGCCGGGGCCGAACCCCGAATCCTCGAGAAACCGGGCCAGCGGCAGCGCCGATTCGCGGAAGTCGCGGTAGGTCAGGCGGGCCTTCTCGCGCTCGCGGTCGCTCTCGATCAGGCACACTTCGTCGGACCAGCGCTCCAGGGCATCGCGCAGCGCCGCTCCGAGGCAGGTGTAGTTCCTAAGGTCGAGCACGGGAAGATTGAGTAATCGGAAAATCTGGCAATTGGGTAATTGTAAAGGCCCGTGCAACGAAGCAGTGGCGCAATTACCAGATTACCCGATTACCAAATTACTCAATCCTAGAGTCTTGCTTGAATTCGCTCGGCCAGGGTACGGAAGTCCGTGACCCCCTGCACTTCGTAGTCAGGCAGCTCGACCTGGAAGTGGTGCTCCAGGCGGGTGAGCAGCTCGAGCGCCTGCAGGCTGTCGATGCCGAGCTTCTGGAAGAAGTCGTCGTCGGGAGAAAGGCGCTCGCGCGGCACCTTGAAGTGCGCGGCGGCCAGGCCGAGGATCTCCTCGAGAGTCTGCTCGCGGGTGCGCATAGGATTGGGAACCATTCTAACGCGGCGCGCGCTCAGTTCGTGTCTGACGGCGCCAAGACCATCACATCCAGAGCGACCTGCCAGGGACCTTTGGGTTTCCGGCGCCACACGCGCAAGTAGTAGCCGGTGTGCCGCGGCGCGTTCGCTTCCCCGGAATGGAACTCGCCCGACCCGTAGGTGTAGCCCAGATCGCCGGAGCCAGAGACATCTCCGGCGATCGGTTTCCACGTCAAGCGTCCGGGTTTCTGGTCCAGTTCCTTGCCAACGCCAGCGCGACCGGCGACAAGCTGCCGGCCTGGACGCAGGAACAGCACATCGTCGGCAGCAGTCGCCGCATACGCCTCCACTGCGTTCCTTTCCGTTGCGGCGGCAAAGCTCCGGTCAGCTTCCAGCAGGCGGGCCCGTTCCGTGGCCACGTCGGCCGTAGCCTTTTCCGCCTTCATGCCGTTGCCCGGCCGCAGCCCCAGTGTTTCCGAATGCTCGGGCCTCGCGTGTGGAGCACCGAAGTCGATGGCGACCTTCCAAGCGCCGGCGGCTTGCTTCTTCCACACGGTGACGAAGTGCCCGTAGCCGATGGCCCTGTTGTTGCCCGTGCCGCGATACTCGTACGGCCCGGTGGTAAAGCCCATGTCGCCGGCACGCGAGACCTCGGCATACGACGGCTCCCAGCTCAGCACGCTGTTCTCGGGCGGGTGGTCACGCATCCATTTCTTGCCCGGCACTGGTCCGGGCCGGAAGATCACCGCGTCCTCGGCCAGGTTAGCCAGGAACGCGGGACGGATGCCCTTCTCTACCGACATGCGCGCGAAGTTGCGTTCCGCTTCGAGCAGCGACTTCAGAATGGGACCCGGCTCTTCGGCGGGAGCGAGCACGTGCAGCAGCGAGAAAAACGCGAAAACAGCTACAGATTGGGCCAGGGATCGCATGGGCACTTCCTCCTCAGAAACAACCGCAGCAGCGAACTGCGTTGCCTCCTCCTGCGTCCCTCACGGCAGGTACGGATGCGCGTCCGTGCTCTCGACGAACTTCTTCAGGCCCGCCGCGACCGCCGGCCGGCGAAACAGCTCACAGAATATCTCAATCTCCTGCTTCAGTTCTTCCTTCGGGATCGGCTTGATGAACTTCTTGGCGGCGCCGGCGGTGCCACGATCGAACTTGCACACCTGGGCCGCGGTGGCGCGCGCCACCCGCAGAGCTTCTCCCTCGGCCGCCAGTTGGCTCACCAGGCCCACGGCTTGAGCGCGCGTGGCGTTGATGCTGCGGCCGGTGAGAAGCAAATCGCGGACCACGGCGTTGCCCAGATCGCGCTTCAGGCGCGGGACGCCGCCGAAACCGGGGATGAGCCCCAGCCGCAATTCGGGGAAGCAGAAGCGAGCCATCTTGTCGGCGACGATCAGGTCGCAGGCCAGGGCCAGCTCGAACCCGCCGCCGAAACAGACCCCGTGCACGGCGGCAATCGTCGTCGGCGGCGCGGCGTCGAGCGTATTCAGTACCTTGTGGATGCGCTCCAGGAAATCGCGCAAGCGCCGGGAGCGTTCCGGCTCTTCCACTTCCTGGGAGCGATGGTACAGCTCCCGCAGATCGGCGCCCGCCGAAAAGCCGCATTTCCGCGTGCTGTGGATGATGACCGCGGCTGCACTTTCGCCCAGCTCGTGGAGCGCTGCCGCGAAGTTCTCCAGGTCGGCGAGCGTCTGCGAGCCGATCTCGTTGCAGGGCTCGCGGTCGAGCGCCAACTCCACCACGCCGTCTCGTAGTTCCCAGGAGAGCGTCTTGGCTTTGTGCCTGCTCATGCTTCTTTCTGATACATCGCTGCGATCTCACCGGCGTATCGCGCTGCAATCGCATCCCGCTTCAGCTTTCCGTTCGCCGTCAGCAGGCCGCCTTCGATGGTGAAGGGCTCTCCGATGACGGTAAATCGCCGCACTTGCTTGTAGTGCGGCAGCCCGGCGTTCACTTGTTCGATCGCCTGCTCGGCCTGCCTCCGCTCCACCGCGCCCGTCACCAGCGCTGCCAGGTAGCTGCGTTCGTTTCCCACCAGCACCACCTGCTGTGCGCCGGGGATCTTGCGCGCCAGTTCCTCCTCGATGGGCTCGGGCGCAATGTTGTGCCCCGAGGCCGGAATGATCAGGTTCTTGATCCGCCCGATGATACGCCAGTTGCCGCTGGCGTTCGTCTCGCCCTGGTCGCCGGTGTAAAACCATCCGTCGCGCAGCACCTTGGCGGTCTCGGTCGGACGGTTCCAGTAGCCGGGGAAAATGTTGGGGCCGCGCACCAGAATCTCATCGTGCTCGCCCAGCTTCATCTCGATTCCCGGGATGGCCGGGCCGACCCAGCCGGGTTCGACGCGATGCGGATCATCGAGCGTGCAAATGGCTGTGGTCTCTGTGAGCCCGTACACCTGCAGCACCGGGATGCCCAGCATCATGAAGAAGAGCTGCGTCTCGACCGCCAGCGGCGCTGAACCGCAGATCAGCGCCTTCAGGTTGGGGCCGATTTTTTTGCGGATGGCAGGGAACACAGAGGCTTGGGCCAGTTTGAGCCAGAAGAAACCCAGGATGCCGTCATCCTGAGTGAAGGATCCGGGCCTTCTCATCGCACGCTCGAACCATGCCTGCTTGCCCCTCCCGAACAGCTTCAGCGCGAAACCGCCACGCTTGGCCACCTGTTCCTCGATCCCTCTGCGCACGCGTTCCAGCAGCGCCGGCACATTCAGAAAATAATCCGGCGCGGCGAGCTTCATTTCGTCTGCGAGCTTGGTCAGATCGGTCGAGAGCGTCAGGACGCTGTGCCGCGACAACGCCGTCAGCATCAGGATCCACGAGCCGGCGAAACAGAAGGGCAGGTAGTGGAAGATGCGGTCAGCCACCGGGCGCGGGCCCATCAACTGGTCCAGCCGGCCCACCGTGCAAGGCACCATGTGGTTCAGGTTCGCGGTGTTCAGGATGACGCCTTTGGGCTCGCCCGACGTGCCCGAGGTATAGATGATGGTCACCGGGTCGCCATCGGTTCGCGGCAGCGGGTCGTCTTCATGGATGGGCGGAGCGGTGAAGACTTCGTCGAAGAGGCATTGCCGCGGCGCTTGTGGCCACTCGCGCGCAACGGCCTCGCGCAGTGCGGCGTCGCCGCAAAGGACGAGCGAAGCGCCGCTGTCCTTCATCATGCCGACCAGTTCTGCCGGCGCCTGCCGCGCGTAGAGCGGCACGACGATCACGCCTTCCGCCATCAGCGCCAGATCCAGCGCCGTCCAGCAAATGCTGTTGTTCGCCAGCAGCGCGCATCGGTCGCCCTTTTTCAGGCCTGCCGAGCGCAGAAAGCCCCGCGCGGCGCGCACGTGCGCCAGCACCTTGCCGGCCGTTGCGCTGAGTAGCTTCCCATCCCGCGCCTCGGCAAGCACCGGACGCGCCGGATCGGCTCCCAATCTTCGAAAGATGTTTTCGAGGAAGTTCATGCGCACGATGCGCCCGGCCGGACTGTCGCGCCTTCGTACTGCTCGACCAGACGGCGCAGATTGGGGCTGAGCGGCGGCAGGTAGTCCTCCCAGCTCAGTTGGCCGGTTCGCACTGGAAATTCAGGATAGCGTTGCTGAACGTGCTCTTCGAAGTAGACGCCCATGCGGGCCATGGTCTTCAGGTTGCGCACCACGGTCTGCCCGATTCCCGCTGCCACGGCCTCGCGCTCGCGGCGCAACCGCTCCATCATTTCGTACAGTTTGGGTTCCAGTTCAGAATCGTCCACCTCGAGCAGCAGGTGCCGATGTCCACGCTCGTGCATCAGGTTGCGGATGCGCTCGTCCATGGTGATGCCGGCCGAAGCGACCAGCCCGGGCATCGAAGTCACGATGCCGTGGTAGCGCGACGACACCATCAAGTGGCACGCCCGCAGGATGCTGACCAACTGGTACATGTCGTAGTCATCGGACGTTGCCACGGGAACGCCGCCCAGCATTGTCGCCAGTTCGCGGCAGGCGCGCGCATCCAGCCGCTCCATCGCCGCCAGCACCACGAAGACGCCGTGCTGTTTGCGGAAACGCTCGACAGCGTTGGCGATGGCCTTCAGATAGCGCTGATACGCCGCGTCCACCTGCGGGCCGGAGTTGTGGAAGTACACCGTGCGATAGTGGCTCTGCTCATAGGCGCCGAACAGCAAATGCGCCGCATATTTCGTCACCGACGCCTTCACCGGCCACCAGAAGGGATTGATGGGACACACCACCAGCACTTCGCGCTGCCCGTCCCAGCCCAGGTCACGCAGGGCTCTCCGGCCATATTCCGGGCGGTGCGGCTCGAACGTCCACGCCGTATCCGTGCCCGGTTCGGTGGGGACACCCAGGGCGCGCAGCACCGAGCGTGATTCTTCATTGCGGGTGATGATGAGCGACTGCGCGCAATACCGCCCGCACATCCTGGCCAGCAGCTTGTCCATGTCTCCGGCTTCCGCGCCGTAGCCGATGGAGAGCTTGTTCTCCGCCGTGGCGATGCCGAGGGAGCCGATCATCATGGTGGTCAGGGCGTTGGCGAACTTGCTCTTGAACATGGAGCCTTCGCAGGCCACCACGCCGTGATGCTTGCGCACTTCGCGGAAAAGGAAGGGCGGGAAGATGTCGGGCAGGTGGACCTGTTCGGCGTCGCCGAAGTAGCCGCGCGAGCGTTCGAAGCTCTGCGTCATCACGGCCAGCCGGCAGTTCTCCGCTCCCAGGATGCGCCGCACCTGGCGCAGCATCTCCTCCACGCGCACGTCGGAGCCGGTGTTGCGCGTGCCGTTGTAGCCGGCGAACAGGAGGCGGAGCTTTTCGCCGGGGCGCCACGTCTGGCCGGCGCCCAGCATCCAGCCCAGCTTGGTGATCTCGATCAGCCCGGCCACCCAGGCCTCGAGCACCAGGTCCATCATCCGACCCGTCCTCCGGCCGGACTGGGCCACTCGCGGTAGGGATAGGTGAAGCGCGTCTCCCGGCTGAACTTCAGCAGGGGATAGCTGTACTCGGAAAACGGAGCCGGCCGCCGCCCCAGCTCCGCCACCACGCGGGTGTTGTCGAATACGGTGTTCCAGACGAGATACGGAAGGAAAACTTTCAGCAGGGAAGCCCCGTAGCCCAGGTTCCCCTTGCGGTTCGAAAGCCACTCGACTGTCCAGCGGAACGGCCCCTCGAGCGACGGCATGAACCACGGCGCGCTCTTGCGCTGCGCCCGCGCCAGCGCCTGCGTCAGCTCTCGGTAGGTCTGCGACCCGGTTCCGGAGGAAAGATGATAGATCTCGTGCCCCGGCTTCTCCTTCTGGTGCAGCGTGACGATGGCGTCGGCCACGTAATCCACCGGCACGATGTCGATTTTGTCCTCGGCGCGGAAAGGGAGCACGGGCAGCCCCGCCAGGAACACAAACGCGCGCACCATGTCGAACTGCGTGGTTTCGCCGCGCCGGCTGTCGCCCAGCACGATGCTCGGCCGGAAGATGGTGCGCGGCACCTCCGGCAGCAGCTCGCGGATCATGTGCTCGCAGAATTTCTTCGTGCGCGCGTACGGATCGTAATCCGAACGCTGCCAGTCGACCGCCTGGTCCTCTTCGACGACTTCGTTCTGCCGGTGTCCGGCCACGGCCACGGTGCTCACATGACTGATGCGCCGCAGACCGTGGTCCTGCTGTGCCCGCCGCGCCAGTTGCACCACTTCCAGCGTTCCGCGCAGGTTCACGTTCAGGCACTGCTTCTCGGACTTCCGGTTGAGCGACGCCGCGCAGTGAATCACCGAATCGGTCGTCTTCGTCAGCCGTTCATAATCGCGGTCATTCAGGCCGAAGCGCCGCTCGGTCAGATCGCCCAGGAACACCTGGATCCGCGACTGCAGGTACTCATGGAACTTGGGGAAGTCCATGTGCAGTTGCAGCGACCGCCACAAGCGCTCGGCGCCTTCCTGCTGGTTCCTGGCGCGGACCAGCAGGTTCAGCGTGTCCTTGTGGTTTTCGAGCAGTCCGGCAGCCAGGTGCGCGCCGATGTACCCGGTGGACCCGGTCAGGAAGATGGCCATGTCGCTCCCGTGGGAACGCTCGGATTGCCCGCCGGCGCCATGCGGAACGTGCGTCCCGAGCGCGACTCCGGCAGGCGACCCTCGATCAGCGGATACGACCACTTGCGCAGCGCTGGAATATGGATGTTGATCCAGTACTCCCACCAGTCGATCGAGCGCGCGTCGTAGCCGAACCGCTCGCGCTCTTCCGGCTCGAGCGCCGCCGCCAGCAGCTCGATGTTGCCCGCCTCGAACACCTGTTCGTTGTGCAGGATGAAGGGCTCGTACAGCTCGATGAGCCGCGCCACCCGGTCCAGCGCCCGTTCCCGCTTCACCAGTTTCTGCTCCATGAAGGGGATGGGCGAAGCCAGCAGCCGGATGCTGCGCACGATGGCCTTCTGTCCCGGCGCGGAGAGCCGCTGGTAGCGCGTCTTCGACACGGCGATGGTGTCGAACCGCAGCCGCAGCCAGTGCTCCAGCCCTTCCTGCGCGCGGTAATGCTTGCGGTGGGCCAGGCCGGTAAGCTCGATCGAGCGCCGCATGTCGCAGGGATTGCTCTCCGAACTGGCCAGTTGATACATGCGCTGGTGTCGCCGCCCGATGAGCGCCGCGGCGATCAGCGTCATGCCCCGGCACACCAGGTCCACCGGCACAATGTCCAGACGCTTGCGTTCGTTCGACGGAAGTTGCCGGAAGTACGTCCCCAGAAGGTAGGAAAGCGACGCCGAAGTATTGATGCCCTCGTTCCACCCGGAAAACGGGCTGTGCGTCGAAGTTTCGACGATGGACGGCCGCACCACGGCGATGGGCAGGTCGCCGCCGCGCGTGGCGATCAGCGATTCCGCCAGGCTCTTGGTGAAGGTGTAGGTGTTCGGCCAGCCGAATTGCTGCGCGCGCCGCATGCCCGCCTCGATCAGCGCGCTGCGTACCCAGCGAATGCGGGCCTTGCGCAACTGGTTCTCCAGCGCTTCTCCGCTCAGTCCTGCCGAGCGCCGTTCCGCGATCTCCTTTTTCAGCTCGGCCGTCACTTCCGGGCTGGCCGCTCGCTGCTCCGTCTCCCTCACCAGTTCGTGGAGCGCCAGCCGCTCGCGCTCGGCGTCGAAGTCCGCGACGCGCTTGGGTGTGTAGTTCGGCACCAGCTCTTCGCGCACGCGTCCATCCACGTAGCCCGCCACGTAGCAGGTCGAAAGGTGAAGCAGCGCCGCGTGGTCGCAGGCGCGCAGGAAATCAAGCAGGTGGATGGTCGCCTCGACGTTCACCGCCAGCGCATCGCGCAGGTCGGGATTGAAGTCGGTCAGGCCGGAGCTGTTGATGACCAGGTCCAGTTTCTGCTGCAGGCGCGCTCGCGTGGCCTCGTCCAGGCCGAGGCCGGGCTTTGACACGTCGCCCTCGACCACCTCGACACGCTCCGAGAGGAATTGTGCCAGCCCGTCGCCGTGCTCGGTGTGCAACGGATCGAACAGCGGCGACTCTTCCACAAGCTTTTCGAAGCGCCGCAGAGCGCTGTTCGATTTCTGCCGCCGGACCAGCAGATAGATGCGGCCGATCTCGGGCAGGTCGCGCAGAGCGTTCACCAGCCATACCTTGCCGATGAATCCCGTCACCCCGATCAGCAGGATGTGCCTGCCCGCGAGCGACTGCCGCACCGAAAGCGGCCCCAGGCGCTGCCGATCGTCGAACACCACCACCGGACGCGCGTATTTCACCGATACCCGCCGTGCCGGACGCACGGCGGCGCGCAAGACGTCGGGCGGATGTCCCAAATCGCGTGCCAGCTTCTCCAGCGGCACGCTGCCATCGGGATTCCCGCCGAAAATTCGCGCCAGGCCTCCGCGCGGGCGGATTACCGGCTCCAGCAGCCGCCCGGTCGCCAGGCCATCGCGGAACTCCAGCCGGTTTGCTATCAGCCCGGCGGCGCCCAGGTACTCCGCCAGCGGGCGCATCACCTGCTCCAGCCCCTGGCTCACCAGCACGACAGGCCGCCCGTCCGCCATCGCTTCCTTCACCTTCGCCACGCCCTGCGGCTTCAGCCGCGGCTTCTGCTGGTACTGAAAATACTCCTCACCCAGCAGATCGAGCCGGTCGGCGCTCACCCCCCGCAGCATGGTGTGCAGCACGCGGGTGGCGGATCTGCGATGCAGGGCGTACAGCAGAGGCCGTACCAGTACCAGCACCGCCAGGCCCCAGCGACGCGCCCAGCGCTCCAGGAAGCTTTGCGTGTTGCGGGTGATGAAGATGAGCGGCCGCACAGCGCTCAGGTCAAGCAGGCTGCCTTCCACTCGCCAATAGACCGGCTCCAACGCCGAGCCGGGCTGCCCGTTTTTTTGTTCGTGTGCCTGCAAGAGCGTTGCTTCTGGCCCGGGAGCGGGCGTTAGTAGGCCAAGATTGTACCGGATTCGCCGCCGCCGTGGCGTTCCCGGATCGTGTAGCAGCGGCGTCTCGCCGTGCTGTTTTGCGGGCCACTTGCCCGCGCAACATGCCTTTGCCCTCGCGGGCCGGTTAGGAAACTCCAACGTTCTACAGAGCCGTCATCGCGAGCGAGGGAGGGCCCCGCCGCGCATACGCCACACGCCCATTGCGCGCAGCGCGGGCGTGGTCGTGCGCGGGAAACCCGAGTCGAGGGACCTTTGGGGTTGCTGCTCTCAAAAGGGCGCTCCCTCGGATTGGAACGTTATCGCGTGAACGCCAGCGCCAGCAGCGCCTTCTGCTCCAGCTCATGCGCCTTGGCGGAGCCCGTGGCCGGGCTGGGGCTGGGCGAGCGCTTCACCGTGCGCACGTGGCGGTCCCGGGCCATGCGCGTCAACCGCGGCATCATGTAGCCCAGCGCCCCCTGGTTGGCCGGCTCTTCCTGCACCCACACCAGGTCACGCGCCTGGGGATGTCGCACCAGTTCCGCCGCCAGCTCCTGCTGCGGAAAGGGATACAACTGCTCCACGGATACGATGGCCGTCTGCTTTGCCCCGCGCTCGCGACGCTCTCGTCGGAGTTCATGCCCGATCTTGCCCGTGCACAGCAGTACAGTTTCCGCGCTTTCGACTTCGGCATCGCCGATCACGTTCTGGAAGCGCGCCCGGCTGAGGTCTGCTACCGGAGAGCTGGCATCCGGATGCCGCAGCATGCTCTTGGGCGTGAACGCCACCAGCGGCTTGCGCCACGCACGCAGCGCCTGCCGCCGCAGCAGATGGAAATATTGTGCTGCCGTCGAAGGCTGGCAGACCTGGAGGTTGTCGCGTGCCGCCAGTTGCAGGTAGCGCTCGATGCGCGCGCTGGAGTGCTCCGGCCCCTGGCCCTCGAAGCCGTGCGGCAACAGCAGGACCAGCCCCGAAAGCAGCCCCCACTTGTCCTCCCCCGCGCTGATGAACTGGTCGATGATCACCTGCGCGCCGTTGGCGAAATCGCCGAACTGCGCTTCCCACAGCACCAAGGCCTCAGGGAAGTCGCGGCTGTAGCCGTATTCAAATCCCAGCACCGCGTTCTCGGAAAGGATGGAGTTGTAGACCTCGAACGTCGCCTGGTCCCGTGCCAGGTGGCTCAGCGGGATGTATTCATGCTCGTCCTCGGTGTCGATCAGCACGGCGTGCCGCTGATTGAACGTGCCGCGGCGGCTGTCCTGCCCGCTCAGGCGAACGGGGACGCCGGCGCGCACCAGCGTGCCGAAGGCCAGCGCTTCCGCCATGCCGAAGTCCACCGGCCGCTTGCCATACCCCATCTCCGCCCGCTGTTCCAACAGTTTCTGCACCTTGGGATGGATGTGGAAACCGTCCGGCCACTGCGTCAATCCGTCGGTGACTTGGCGCAGCTCCTCCTCGGTCACGCCCGTATCCACCTCGGACGCCGGGTCATACGGGCCGCCTTTGAAGCGCGACCAGTAGCCGGGAAGCTGCGCCAGCACAGGTTTCTCCGTGAGCTTCGCGGCCTGCTTCTGGGCCTCTTCAAACTCTGCGCGCACCCTCTGCACCACCGGCTCCGGATCGGCGCCGATCTTCGTCGCATAGACTTGCCACGCCACCGGATGTTCCTTGATGCGGCGATACAGACGCGGCTGCGTGATGGTGGGATCGTCCACCTCGCTGTGCCCATGCCGCCGATACCCGATCAGGTCCACCACCACGTCGGTGCCGAACTCATAGCGGTAGTCCATCGCCATGCGTGCAACGCGCACCACCGCGTCGAGGTCTTCGGCGTTGACATGCAAGATAGGGATGGGGAGCCGCTTCGCCAGGTCGGCGGAAAAACGCGAACTGTGCAGTTCGCTCGGATTGGTCGTGAACCCGATGAGATTGTTCACGATCACATGCACGACGCCGCCCACGTCATAGCCGCGCAGCCCGGAAAAAGCCAGTGTCTCCGCCGTGATACCTTGTCCGGCGAAGGCTGCGTCGCCATGCAGGAGGAAGGCGATCGAGCGCGCCTGTCCGTCTTCGCCCAATCGCCGCTGCTTCGCGCGCAGCCGCCCCACCGCCACCGGATCGACCGCCTCCAGGTGGCTGGGATTGGAGACCAGGTGGATGCGCACCGTGCGTCCCGTGCGCGTCTTGTAATGTCCAGTTGCGCCCAGGTGATACTTCACGTCGCCCGAGCCCAGCACGCTGCGCGGGTCTACGTCCTCGAAGCCCGCGAAGACGTCGCGCGCCGGCCGCCCGGCGATGTGCACGATGGCGTTCAGTCGTCCGCGGTGCGCCATGGCGATGAGCGCCTCTTCCGCCCCCAGCCCGGAACCTGTCTCCAGCATCTCGTCCAGCAGCGGTATCAGCGCCGTGTTGCCTTCCAGCGAATACCGCTTGGTGCCCAGGTAGCGCGTCTGCAAAACCTGCTCGAACAGCTCGGCCGAGATCAGGCGCTCGAGGATGTGTGCCGGATTGTCAGGCCCGGGCGCGGCGGTTTCCATGCGCTCCTGGATCCATCTCCGCCGTTCCGGGTCGGCGATGTGCATGAATTGGGCTCCGACGGAGCTGCAGTAGAAGCGTCGCGCTTCGTCAGCCCACGGGCCCGTCAAGCCGTCCAACTCAGGATGCGGCTGCGGCTCAAAGTGACCGAGAGGGTCGAGATCGGCTTCCAGATATCCCCACCGCCGGAAGACATCGAACACAGCTTCGCGCTCAGAAGCCGTCTTTTCGGACCGAATTGAGCGCGTCGCCATGACAGTCCCGATTCTGAAGGTGTTTGAGCTAGAAGCTGGCAGCTAGAAGCTACAAGCCAAGTTGAGGCGTTTGCGCGGCGTCTGAGCCGCGCGCCGAAATCCTGAGTGAAGCGAAGGAACTCTCATAGCGTTCACGTCAACTACCCCAGCGGCTTATACTCCGGCGGCGGAGCCGCCCCTTGGCCGAAAAAGAACTCTTCCATGTGCTGCAAGATCAGCTCCTGGTGCTGCTTGTTGGCGGGATTCAGCCGGTATTCGTTGATCACCATCTTCAGGTGCTCCATCCACATGCGCCAGGCTTCCTGGGAGATATTCTCAAACACCTTCTGGCCCATGGGGCCGTCGAAAGGAGGCTCCTCCAGTCCCGGCAACTCCCGGCCCAGCTTCGCGCATTTCACCGTTCGAGGCATTTTCAGGCTCCCGCTCGTATGCTACCGCCTCGGTTTTCCCATTGGCAAATTCGCTCCGGATAATGCAGAATTTCCTGCATCGTTTCAGGCTGGGGGATGCCATGGACGTCGCAACTGCGCAAACCGTCTCCATTGCCGATTTCGTCCAGGGGCTGCGCCGCTTCCCCGAAGCGGCGTTCTCGGAACTGGATGCCGTCCGCACGTTCCTCCAGCGGAACCGCGTGGAGCCGGCGTCGCTCGAACCCTATCTCACCTGGGACCGCCAGCACTACACCCGCAACCTCATCGACAAGACCCCGCTCTATGAGCTGATCGCCATCTGCTGGGAAGTGGACCAGCACAGTTCCGTCCACAACCATCGCGAACAGAACTGCTGGATGGCCGTGCCCATCGGGCGCCTGCTGGTGCAGAACTATCGTGTCCTTTTCCAGGACCTGGCCGCAGGAAAGTGCAAGCTCGAGCCCACCGATGAATTCCAGCTCGATCCCGCCCATCCCTGCGCCGTCAATCCCGCCGAGCCCGTGCACAAGGTCTACAACCCGGTTCAGTTCGCCCAGCGCGCCGTCAGCCTGCATGTTTACTCCCGGCCCTTCGATACCTGCGATGTCTACTCGGCCGAGCAGGGAACCTGTGGCAGCATCCGCCTTTGGTACACCACCGAGTACGGCGTCCCCTCCCGGCAGCCGCGCAACCAGTAGCGCTGACGGTGCCCCATGTCTGCGCGATGCTCTTCCGCGCAGACATGGGAAACTCGTGGACCTCTCTGTCCCTTTCGATGTCTGGTGTCGTAACCCACGATCGGATTCGCAAGGTGAATGAGCCACAGAGCTTCAGCCCGCTGGGCGGCATTCATGTGATCCCAACGCGGATGCGCTGGGTAGGCAGTGGAAGAAAGGTCGAGCCCCGAAGGGGCAGCAAACACCTTTCGGGCCTTGCGTCGAAAGAAATCATGCCTTCCCGCTGCTTCCCAGCCCGCCCGACTCGGCTGCGGTGGACGGGGAAAGAAGGGCGGACGGGGAGGGGCAGCACGTGCAACTTTCTCCTTGACATCCGCATCTTAGTGCTATATTCTCTATGAGGTATTGACTATGGGAATATAACAATCGACTAAGCTCCTTATTTGCGGGGAACTTGCCTCTAAGTCCTTTGTTTTCGGGGATGATCAGGGATCTGCCCACCCTAACCCGTTGATTCCATTAGGAGGGGAGGGGTAGGGGGTGGAGCGTCGGCACGCCGGCCCGCCGCGAACTCTGAGTCCCCCGCGCGCGTAGTAACATCAAGACGATCGATGCCCACCAACGGTCCCGCCATCCGCACCGAGAACGTCTCCCGCCACTACCGCATCGGGCAGGGCGAAGTACGGGCTCTGGATGGAGTCACGCTTGAGGTTCAGCGGGGCCAGTTCCTGGCGCTGCTCGGCAGCTCCGGATCCGGCAAGTCCACGCTGCTGAACCTGGTCGCCGGACTCGACCGCCCGACCTCCGGCTCGATCGTGGTGGATGGCCGCGACCTCGCACGCATGAACGGGGAAGAACTGGCGCGCTATCGCCGTCATACCGTCGGCATGGTCTTCCAGAACTTCAACCTGATTCCTTCGATGAAGCTGGAGGAGAATGTCGACCTGCCTCTGCGCCTGGCGGAGGTGGACCGCGGCGAACGCCGCGAGCGCGTGCGCGAGGCCATCGAGCGCGTGCACCTGACCCCGCGCATGGGGCACCGGCCCACCGAGCTCTCCGGCGGCGAACAGCAACGCGTGGCTCTGGCCCGGGCGCTGGTGAACCGTCCCTCCCTTCTGCTGGCCGACGAGCCCACCGGGAATCTCGACAGCCAGACCGGCGAAGACATCCTCAATCTCATTCGCGAGCTCAACCAGTCGCTGGGGATGACGGTCATCATGGTCACGCACGAGCGTCCCTTGGCGGAGCGCTATGCCGATCGCATCGTGTTCCTGGCCGACGGCAAGCTTTTCGGCGAGAGTGCAGGAGTACGCGCATGAAGACGCCGGACCTCGTCGAGCTGGCCGCGCGCAACCTGCGCGAATCCATCCTGCGCAATTCGCTCACTACCCTCGGCATTGCCGTAGGCGTGGCATCGCTCGTCGCGATGCTTTCGCTGGGCATCGGCCTGCAGGAAATGGCCGGGCGCCGCCTGGCCGGCTCCGGACTCTTCGACACCATCTTCGTGACTTCGAGGCAGGATTTCCGCGGCTTCGACCGCGACGAGGATCGCATGGCGAAGCCGGAGGAGTTTCGGGCGCTCGACGACAATGCACGGCAGGAGATGCGCAATCTCCCCGGCGTGGTCGAGACCTTCCCTGAGATCCGCCTGATGACCGAGGTGCGTTACGAAGGGAAGATGAACTTCGCTTTCGTGGCCGCCCTGCCGCCTTCGGCGCGTTACAACGAGGCCTTCGAAGACATGCGCGGCCAGTTCTTCTCCAGCCCTACGGCGCAGGAGGCGATTCTGGCCACCGAATTCGCCAGGGAACTCACGCCCGATCCGGATTCGCTGCTCGGCAAGGAAGTGATCGTGCGCTACGCGGAGCGCCAGCCCCTGGCCGGTGGCGGCGCCGCTTCCTCGGGCGACGACGATGCCGGCGAGTCCTTCGGCTTCTCCGTGGTGCGGCGGGAGCAGCCCCTGAAGATCGTCGGGCTGATCGAGCGCGAGCCTTACAGCGGCCTGCGCACCGTATCGCGCGGCCGCATCTTCATTCCCACAGCCTTCGCCGAAAGCCTCAACGTCCTGCAGTTTTCCGATTTGCGCGGCGCTACGCGCGACAATCCCGCCCGGACCTACATCAGCCTGGTGGTACGCGTGGACAGCCCGTCGCGCGTCGAGTCCGTGCAGAACGCCATCAAGAAGATGGGCTTCCGAACCTTCTCCGTGCTCGACGCCACCAAGAGCCTG
Source organism: Terriglobales bacterium (assembly GCA_035573675.1). Lineage (NCBI taxonomy): Bacteria > Pseudomonadati > Acidobacteriota > Terriglobia > Terriglobales > Terriglobales bacterium. The sequence continues at coordinate 299,955 of DATMAB010000010.1, read as the reverse complement.
CGCCGCTTCTTCGCCATCTTCGACCTGTTCCTGGGCATCTTCGGCAGCCTGGCGCTGGCCGTCGCTTCGCTGGGCATCGTGAACACGCTGGTGATGGCCATTCTGGAACGCAGGCGCGAGATCGGCATCCTTAAGGCGCTGGGCGCAAGCGACGGCGACGTCAAGACGCTCTTTTTCGTCGAGGCCGGAGTGATGGGCGCTTTCGGCGGCGCGCTGGGCGTAGTGCTGGGATGGGCCATCGGACGGCTCATCAACTGGGGCGCCAATGTCTATCTGGCCCGCCAGCAACTGCCTCCGGAACAGATCTGGTCCGTGCCCTGGTGGCTGGTGTTGGCCGCGCTCGCCTTTGCCGTGCTCGTGAGCCTGATCTCCGGACTCTATCCTGCCGCGCGCGCCGCCCGCCTGGATCCCGTGCAGGCGCTGCGCTATGAGTGATCGGGTTCACTCTTCCGGATGGTCATCCCGAGCACGCCGAGGGATCGGTTTTTCTCTCCGCCCTCGGCATCTTTTCTCTGTGCTCTCTGCATTGAGTCTCTTGATCTTGCTTTGCGCCCCAGCGCGCGCTGCCTCCCGTGTCGAATGTTCCACGGTGCCAAGCAGGTTTATGAAGGCTTCCGTCCGCTACTGCGCCCTGCTTCCCTCGAGCTACGACGCTGACAAAGCGCGTCGCTACCCCGTGCTCTACTTTCTGCACGGCCTGGGCGACAACGAGCAGTCCCTGGTCAACGGCGGCGGATGGAACATGATCGAGCGCCTGCAGGAAGAAAAGAAGATCGGGGAGATGATCGTCGTCACCCCCGACGGCGGTCGCAGCTTCTACATCAACTCCCACGACGGCCGCACCCGCTATGAGGATTTCTTTGTCCGGGAGTTCGTGCCGTTCATCGACAAGAAATACCGCACTCTCGCCACGCGCGCGGGCCGTGGCCTGAGCGGCGTCTCCATGGGCGGATACGGCGCGCTGCGCTTCGCCTTCAAATATCCGCAACAGTTCGGCTCGGTCAGCGCCCACAGCGCCGCGGTGATGAAAGACTTGCCGCGCGGAGCCGAGGCCGCGCCCGGCATCGGCGGCGGCCGCAGCTCGCTGCTGGGCACGGTGTTCGGGTCACCGCTGGACCACGCGTTCTATCAGCGGCAGAATCCCCTCACCCTGGCGCGGCAGGGCGCGGGTCTCCAGCGCGTCAGAATCTACTTCGATTGCGGCACCGAGGATGAGTACGGATTCGACGCCGGTACGCAGGCCCTGCACGAGGTGCTCGAAGCACGCCGCATCCCGCATGAGTTCCACCTCTTTCCCGGCGGACACGGCTGGCAGTACGTGGCGCGCCACTTCGACGCTTCACTGACGTTCCATTCGCGGGCGTTTGGAGGAAAGTAGCCACAAAGACACAGGGCCACCGAGCATCGCTAGTCGCCAGCCGACGGTTCCGTTGCCAGCGATTGGAGGCCACGGGCACGACGCACATCGCGGATCGCGCGCAGTCCTTCGAGGATGAAGATGATGGCCAGCACCAGCAGCCCCACAGCCACGAATCCGTTGACGATCGAGGGATGCAGGCGCAGCCCGCCGTTTGCGATCTCCTTTGCGCCCTCGGCCATCTGCACCAGCAGGGCGCTGACGGTCGCCGTCATCACGAACAGCATGGGCAACACGGTGTACCAGGTGCGGCGGCCGGAGCGGTAGAGCCACACGCTCACGCCCAGCAAGGTGAGCGACGCCAGCAACTGGTTCGAGGTCCCGAACAGCACCCAGAAGTGCCGCCACGCCCCTTCGCGCGCCGAGAGCAGGACGAGCAACGGAACGAACGCCGTCAACGCGGCTGCGAGGATTCCTCCGATGCGACTGCTGGCGCGCCAGCCCAGGCCGCCGGCCAGTTCCTGCAGCAGATAGCGGCCGAGGCGCGTAGCCACGTCGAGCGTATCGAAGACGAAGGTGGAGAAAGCCATGGCGCCAAAGGTCGCCGCGAAGGTGAACCAGCGCTCACCCACGAGCACAGCCAGAAAACGCGCGATGCCATCGCCATAGAGCTTTCCCGGCGCGCGCCCGGCGATGTCCGCGGGCAGCACCACCATCACCGTGGCCAGCGCGATCAGCGCCACCAGGCCTTCGAGCAGCATGGTTCCGTAGCCGATGGGCTTGCAGTGGCTTTCGCGCGCCACCTGCTTGGAAGTGGTTCCACCACATACCAGGCCGTGGAATCCGGAGCAGGCGCCACACGCAATGGTGACAAACAGGAAAGGAAACAGCAGTTGTTCGACCACCGAACCGGTACGCGTCTGTATCACCGCCGGCTGCTGGATCTGGAATCCGCCGAACAGGATGCCGATGACGCCGATGCCCAGCACGAGGTAGAGCACAAAGCCACCAAGGTAGCCGCGCGGCTGCTGCAGCAGCCACATGGGAAGCAGGGAAGCGACGAAGCAATAGACGAGGATGGCGACGTGCCAGACGTGCAGATCGAACACCAGCACGGTCGAGACTCTTGTGCCCAGCCACACCACGCCCAACGTCGCGGGCACAAAGGCGACCGTCATCAGCCACATGGGCGGGTTGAGCCTGCGCTGCACAATGCCCATCAACAACGCCAGCAAGAGGTACATGGTGCTGGCTGCCGCGACGGCGCCTCCGGCATTGAAGGAAAATGCGGCCTGGAGTTCCTCGGTTTGACCGAGGAAGGTGGAGGCGGTGACGTCGGCAAAGGCGACGATGACGTACAACAGCGCGATCCAGATGAAGGCGATGAAGGCCAGCCAGGCGCGCCGTCCGAGGTTCTGCCGGGCGATCTCGGCGATGGAGTTGGCGCCGTGGCGGACGGACGCAACGAGGGCAGAGAAGTCATGCACGGCGCCGATGAAGATGACACCGAGCGTGATCCAGAGGATGCTGGGCAGCCAGCCGAAGGCCAGGCAGGCGGCGATGGGTCCGACGATGGGTCCGGCTGCGGCGATGGCGCTGAAGTGCTGCCCCATCAGGTAGAAGGGCCGCGCGGGGACGAAGTCGATGCCGTCGTTCAGCCGCGTGGCGGGCGTCGCGATCGCATCGTCCAGCCGATACTGCCGCGCGATGAAGCTGCCGTACAGCGTGTATCCGGCAATCAGTGCCGCCATCACCAGCGCGGAGAGCAGAAGAAGGCTCATGGTAGCTCTTGACGGAAGGATGCGCTCACGCGAATCAGGTTACCACTGACCGTCGATTGTCATTCCGAGTGCGCCGCGGCGGACGAGGAATCCCTATGGCTGCGGTGTCCGCAAGCCCAGATACGTTGTGGCTATAAAGGTACCTCGCTACGCTCGGCATGACAAAACCACGAGTCTACTTCAACATTCCTTCGTACACGTTGCGCGCCTCGCTCAAGGTCTTGAAGGTCTCCTCGCGCTCGGCGTCGGTGTTCCAGTCAGTGAACTTTTCCACCGATTCGCGGATACGGTCGATCCAGGCGATGCAGAACTTCGCATCTTCGGGTGAGCGCGGGCGCTCGCCGCTTACGCTCACATAGATGGGACTGGTAGTCGCGTACGGATAGATGTCAAGAATAGGATGCTGCGGCTTCTCGCTCCAGGCACGCAACAAGCACCAGCCGCTGGCGTCGAGGGGAATGGATCCGCGCACGTCGGCCTGGTCGCGCGTCGCGTTCATCTCCAGCGTGCGCACGACCCTGCCGTTGCACACCACCTCGAGGTGGTCGAGCGGAACCAGCGAGCGCATGGAAGCGGTGAAGCGCACTTCCGGATCAGGGGTTGCCAGCTTGAGCTCTCCGCCGATGGCCTGGCCGCCGAGTGTGAAGTCGAGCAGCGGCCCGTTGGTGGCGAAGCCGTTGCCGCGGCGCACTGCGTCGAGCCACTCTTCGCGCTTCAGCGGTCCCACCGATACGCGCGCATAGACCCGGTTCAGCCCGACCGGTCCGTGGAGCGAAGCGTAGTTGGCCATCGCATCCGTGCCTGCGCCGGCGGGAATGCGGAAGCCCAGGTTGAGCAGCCGGTACCAAATGCTCGCCGTCGAATGATGGTCGCTGAAGCCGAGGACCTCGACGTAATCGGCCTTGCCGAGCGCCGCATCGACGACGAAGGCGTGGCGCAGCGGACGGTCCTTGGCGGGATCGGGAGCATCCTCGATCTCGTAGGGATGAACGTAACCGACCAGAGCGCCCTGCTGGTGCGCGAGATCGGCGATGAACGAGTTCGTCGGCCACAGGCTGGCAGCGGCGGTCTCCGGATAACCGGCGTAATCGGGAATCAGGTAGTTGCGTGTCATTCCGAGCAGGCCCATGTGACCCCAGTAGCTGGTGTGAAACTCCTGGTCATGCAGCAGGAGAAAGTTTGCGTGCGAAACGGGATCCGGCTTGCCGGTGAAATACGAAATATCAGGGATGCGCTGTTCCTTGTTGACGATAAGGTCGTGCACGACGCTCAGGTTTTCCGCCGCGGCCTGCTGCGCCAGGCGCGCGGGTGTGTTGCGGTAAGCGCCGGCGTAGTTCATGTGCACGTGCAGGTCGCCGCTGGCCCAGCGCTTGCCGGTATCGGCGGGCAGTGGCGCGAGCGGACGCAAGCGCACGGGCACGGTGGTGACGCGGTCGGCAAAGACATCGGCGCGGCGCTGCTCCAAGTGATGCTCGAAACCTTTCATTACTTCGATATGCACGCGACCCGCGGGAACTGAAAGCTCGGCCTGGCCGGTGATATGGAAGTAGTGAGCCTCGAACCTGCGTTGGGCGCGGACGAAGCCGTCATCGGCGTGCATCCAGGCGTCATCGGGAGCATAGGCACGGCCGTCGGAATCCGTCACTGAAACGCGCGCGGCTGTCGGCCGGCCTGCGGCATCGAGCACGCTGATGCGCAGCTTTCCCATGGGCCGCAGGTATTTGCGCTCGCGGGCAATCACCTGGCGTTGCGCCCCGCCGGGCAGGTCCATGATCCACAGCGAGGTGTTGCCGTCACGGTTGGAAATGAAGGCGACGCGCGACCCGTCGGGCGACCAGCGCGCGGCTGTGTTGTCGTATTCGCCGTAGGTCAGCGGGAAAGCGCTGCCTCCGTCCGGCGTCGTCACCCAAAGCTGATGCCACTGCCGGCCGAGATAGGAACTGAAGACGAGCCTTTTCCCGTCGCGCGACCAGTCGGGACGGGCTTTCCAGGTGGTCTCTTCCGAGTGGAACTCGCGGGCCTCCGCGCCGGTTTTCGCTTCCATGCGCCAGAAACCGCCAGTGCCATAGAAATGCCCGCGATTGGAGACGAAGATGATCTCCCTCGCGTCCGGCGACCACGTAGGGCTGATCTCGTGGTCGAACTGGCTGTAGTAATAACGCGGCTTGTCGCTGCGTGTTTCGCCGGTGAGGCGCTCGGTGGGGAACTGAACGGGCGCGGGTTCGCCATCCTTCAGGTGCAGCACAAAGATGTGGAAGCGGCGGTTGTATGCGGTGGAAACGTAAACGATGCGCGAGCCGTCCGGCGACCAGCGCGGCTCGACGTTGACGTGCCCGCCCTGCGTGAGCTGTTTCTGCGCGCCGCTTTCGACGTCGAGCCGCCAGAGCTCGATGGCGCCGCCGTCGTAGCGCGAGAAGACGATCCAGCGGCCGTCGGGCGACCAGTCGGGCTGATAGTCGTAGCCGGGACCGGCGGTGAGCTGCACGGCGATCTCGGAGTCCGGCCGCTGGCGCCAGAGCGAGCCCGCCCTGGAATACACCAGCCACTTGCCGTCGGGCGACCAGGCAACGGAACTGGGCCCGGTAGTGAGCTGCGGCAGATACATCTCGCGGAAGTAGTAGGAGTGCGGCAGATCAATCTGTTTGAGGACGGGTTCGCGCTGGGCGAGGAGAGGAAGGGGAAAGATCAGCGCTGTGAGAAGCACGAGCGACTGCGCTGCGCGGAAGAACACCGAGATTCTTCGCTCGATTGTCCCGCGCCGGTAACTGCGCGCGCGAGCCCTCCCTCGCTCAGGATGACGGCACCAAAGAAATGAAACTCGAAAGGACCTAGGGTTTGTCATAGGAGAAGACGATGGCGACGATCTTCCATCCCTCTGTGCTTTCGACCAGGTGCAAGCCCAGCTTGCCGCGGGATTCTTCGCCCTCATCCACGAAGATGAAATCGGCGGTGACGCGAGCGATGCGGCGGCCTTCCTCGATGCGGACATTCTCCAGGCGCTCGCTGACCCTGCGGCCGGTTTCGAAATAGCCCTTCTGGGCGCCGTAGAACTCTTCAAGGTTGCGGACGCGGATGGAGCCATCGTCGCGCGGGTGAGCGACAGTCAGCAGGGGATGGAAGAGCGTCTTCCACTGCTCGAGGGTTTCGCGCCGGTACAGGGCGACGTAGTCGCGGACGGTCTGCTCCAGCGCGGCGCGAGAAGCCGGCGGGTTGAGGTCGTCGGCGAGCATGAACGGGCAGAGGGCGAAGAACACGATGAGCGCCAGGCCCCTCTTCGTGCCCGGTGCGGCAATGCAGCTCATAGGAATGCCTCGCTACGCCCGGCATGGTACCCATGCTTCGCTCGAAGTGACAACGCGTGCTGCCAACGGAATGACAATGGTCAATCTCCCTTGCCGACCACGGGGAGCACGATTCGTGAGCGCCGCAGACGGTCGTGATGAATGCGAAGGACGGCTTTGCGCATCTCGGCGGAGTCGATCTCTGACTTGCCGGTGTGCAGGTTGTGCGACATATGCGGGAAGAATGCGGTCGAAATCTGCACGCGCACGCGGTGTCCTTTCTCGAAGCGATTGCTGGTCAGCAGATTGGTGAAATCGAGCCGATAGATGCGGCCGGGCACCAGCTTGTGCCCGAGGGCATGGCTGGCGCGGAGGACGTCAAGGCCGGGGCTCATCAGGTTGAAGGCTGCGCCGTCGGGAGCGACGTCGAGCAGGCGGACCCAGAGGTCGGTATCGGGCGCATCGCAGGAAAAATAGATTTCGGCGCGGATGGGTCCGGTGACGTCCATGGCGTGTGTCAACGGCGCCGAGTCAAACACCAGGACGTCGGGACGCTCCGCGAGCGCGCGGTAGTCGTGCGCACCGGTCGTCTGAGCGAAGGGGTCGGAGACAGGAGCGGAGGGGTCGGAAACGAACTCACTGAAGGAACGACTCGTACGCACCGGCCGCGACTCCAGCGAACGGGCTTTCGCCGCACGCGTGGCCAGAAAGAACGAGGTCTGGGTAGCGGGTGGAGGCCAAGTCTCGTACTCGTGCCAGCGATTGGCGCCCATGGTGAAGACGCGTACAGGTTTTTCGCGCTCCACGCCGTTCTGGAGACCACGCACGTAATGGTCCATCCAGCGAAGCACGACCTGGTCATAGTCGAGAGCGGCATCGGGTCCGAACTCGCGCTCACCGGACTTGGTACGGCCGACGGCTTTCACCCCATGCACCCACGGACCGACGATGACAGCGGTGCGGTGCGGGCCGCCGCGTGCGGCGACCAGCCCGGCGAAATTGTTGACCGCGCCATCGGGGCCATAGGCTTCGTCGTGCCAGCCGGAGAGATTGAGGATGGCGGCTTGCGTCCCGCCGAACTTGCCCCGCAGTTCAGCCCAATCCCACCAGGGGTCGCTGGGCGGGTGGCGCATCCATTCGTAATAGGAGGGTGCGACGTCTTTGAGGTCGGGTAGCGTGGCGAGCGGCAGATGTCGGCGCATGCGATCGCGGGAACGCTCCCACTGGGCGGCGACTTCGTCGTCCGAGCGCGGCCCGGGCAGGTTCTTTTTCGCGCGCACGTCGGGCGCGATGTTGTTCCAGATCCACCCGATCCAGGAGAGGTCGAAGACACCGCCGGAATAGAAGAAGTTGCGCGGTGTGTGGTAGGTCATGGCCGGCACCATGGCGACAAGGTGCGGCGGCGATTCCATGGCGGCCAGCCACTGCACGGCGCCCGGATAAGAAAGACCGAAGGTTCCCACCTTGCCGTTCGACCAGGGCTGTTGCGCGGCCCACTCGATGGTCTCGTAGCCGTCCCGGCCTTCATTTTGATACGCGACGTACTCGCCCCCGGAGCCGTAGCGTCCGCGCACGTCCTGAATGACCACGGCGTAACCGCGCTCGACGGCGGCAGAAAACGTGGTGTAGTCCTTGACGGCTTCACGGCGATCGTAAGGCGTGCGATAGACCAGCGTGGGGAACGGACCGGGACCGCGCGGACGCCAGACGTCGGCACGCAGGACGACGCCATCGCGCATGGGAACGGCTACGTCCGATTCACGAATGGAATCGTCTTCCGAAGGAGACGGGAAGGCAACAAACCCGAGCAGAAAGACCAGCGTGGCGAGTCGGGCGCGCATGAAACGCAGCAGGGTAGCACTGCGCTGTGAGGCGGAACAAGCGGCGAATCGTAGAGCCATCCTCCAGAGGCAAGCATTACCTTGAGGCTTGAGCCGGAGTGTTTCGAAAGAGAACGGCCACCAGCCAATGAATGAAGGCCAACGTCGTAGTGGCCGCGATGATGGCGAGTTCGCCCTCGCCCATGCGGGTCACCAGGATCCCGCAGAAGGCGATTCCCGCCGCCACGAACAGCCAAGCGGCCGGGAGGCGGAACACTGCGGGCGGGGCGGAGGGCTTGCGCCGGAACACCACGACGGCGCCGCAGATGGCGGCGTAGGTGAAGAGCCGGGCGACAGCGGACAGGGTGAGGTTCCAGCGAAAGTCGCCGATCACGGCCAGGAGGAACACCAGTGCGGTGAACACCAGGATGGATACGTGCGGAGTGTGGAAGCGTGGATGCACAGCGGCGAACCAACGCGGGAAGTCGCCAGCCTGGGCGAAGGCATAGGTAAGGCGGGGCGTTACCAGCATGGTGGCCGTGAAGTAGCCGTAGACGGAGAGCAATGCACCCAGGCTGATGAGCGCAGCGCCGGGCGCGCCCAGGAAGACGCGAGCCGCATCAGCCAGAGGCCGGGTGCTGCTTTCAGGGCCGGGGAGGACGGCGATTACCACATACTGCACGAGCATGTAGAGAAAGGCGGCGCTGGCCAGCGCGATGCCTAACGCGAGCGGCGCATCGCGCTGCGGATCCCTGGCCTCAGACATGGGAATCAGCACCGCCTCGAATCCGCCATAGGCATAGACCAGCAGGATGACCACCGCGAACCAGTCCGCGCCTGAGCCGCGGGAAGCGAGCGGCGGCGCAGTTTCCGGTCCGAATGCCGCGAAGGCGCCGCCGATCAGGGCGAAGAGCACGAGCGGTATGAGCTTGCCCACGATGAAGACGTTGCTGGCGCCGGCGCCGGCCCGCACGCCCCGGTAGTTGATGATCGCCAGAATCCCCAGCAGCAGCACCAAGATGGTGAGGCGCGGCAGCCGATGCCCGGCCTGCGGCCAGAACTCAGCGGCATACTGAACGAAAAGGTTGGCGTTGGCGGCGGCGGCGGCGATGCGGACCAGCCAGGCCAGCCATCCGATTTGCAGGCCGGCGAAACGGCCAAAGGCTTCGCGGGCGTAGAGGTAAGGGCCGCCAGCCTCGCGGAATCGCGAGGCCACCTCCGCAAAGCAAGCCATGATGACGCCCATGCCCGCGGCGGCGATCGGATAAGCCCAGAGGGCCGCGCCTCCCAGATGTTGGGCCACCAGAGAAGGAAGTCCGAACACAGCACTCCCGATGGTGGCATTCAGCATCAAACCAACCAGGCTCCAACGCCCGATATCACGCAGCAGGTCGCTCTGTTGGGTGGCGTTCATGGCGGACGGAAGCGGACCCGGAGTGTATCACCGGGAGAGGCGATAAGCCCAAATATTTCAAGCAGATGCGGGCGTTACTTTGGACAACGCCGGCTCGCCCTTCTGTAATGTTTTCAATTCGGGAGGGTTACCCGATGCTATAGGCAGAAACTTTCTCGCACCTACTCCCCAAGGTGAGGGGCACAAGGCTCGCGGAGGGAACGAGGCAAGGACCAAATGGCGACGGCTGCCGGGTCAGCAGGCAGAACGGGACAAGGGCCGCGGGCGACGCGATTCCCGCTGAGCCTCCCGCTGCGTTACCGGCGTCCGGGTGAGCCGGAGTGGCACGAAGGACTGACGGAAAACATCAGCCGGTCCGGGGTGTTGTTCCGGGCACAGGACGTGCTGGAACCAAAGACACCGGTGGAACTTACGGTCCTGCTCCCTGCGGGCACGTTCGGCGCCGGGGCGGTGGTGAACTGCGGCGGATACATCGTGCGCACAGTTCAACCGACGGCGCCGGAAATGCTCCCGGGCTTCGCGGCAGCCATCTCCGACTACTCGCTGCAGGCGCAGATGCGTGCGGCCATGGAGCCGCGGCCGCACACCGAACACGGGTTGCGCCTGATGGTGCAGCAGCTCCCCGTCATTTTGTGGACGACGGACCGCGACCTGCGCATCACGTCGACGGCGGGCGCGGGTCTGCAGGCGTTGCACCTGACTCCGACGGAGGTGGTCGGCGTCCACCTGGCCAGCTTCCTGCAAATCGCGGAGCCCGATACCGAAGCCGTGCGAGCGCACACGCGCGCGCTGCGCGGCGAGTCGGTGGCCTTCGAGGTGCAATGGGGCGGGCGGGTTTTCCAGGCGCACGTGGAGCCGCGGCTGGGCCCGCAGGGCGAAGTCGAAGGAACCATGGGCATGGCGCTGGACATCACCGAGCGCCGGCAACTGGAACGCCAGCTTCTGCAAGCCCAAAAGATGGAAGCCATCGGGCAACTGGCCGGCGGGGTGGCCCACGACTTCAACAATCTGATGGCCATCGTGATCGGCTATACCGACCTGCTGATGGACGAGCTGGACCCCAACAGCTCGCAGATGAAACATGTGAAGGAGATCCGCAAGGCGGGCGACCGAGCCGTCGCCCTGACGCGGCAGCTCATGGCCTTCAGCCGCAAGCAGGTGATGGCGCCGAAGGTGCTTGACCTGAACCAGGTGGTGGCCGATACCGACCGCATGCTGCGGCGGATCATCGGGGAAGACATCGACCTGGTGGTGATCGCGGAGCCGGAGTTGTGGAATGTGCGCACTGATCCGGGCCAGATGGAGCAGGTCATCATGAACCTGGCGGTGAATGCGCGCGATGCCATGCCGGGCGGCGGAAAGCTGACCATCGAAACGGCCAACGTCGAGCTGGGCGAGGCCGATGCGGCCCAGCACGTCACCATGAAGCCCGGTTCCTACGTCATGCTGGCGGTGAGCGATAACGGGATCGGCATGTCACCGGAAACGCAGGCGCGCATCTTCGAACCGTTCTTCACCACCAAAGAAAAGGGCAAGGGAACGGGACTGGGGCTGGCGACGGTCTACGGCATCGTCAAGCAGACCGGCGGCTACATCTGGGTGTACAGCGAAGTGGGCAAGGGCACGACCTTCAAGATCTACCTGCCCCGGGTGGCCGAGCCGGTGGAGAAAAGCGACCGGCCTTCCGGCGTGTGGAAGGCGATCGAGCCGCCTCGAGGCACGGAGACCGTGCTGCTGGTGGAGGACGAGGAGTCGGTGCGCAAGCTGGCGCGCAAGTGCCTGGAGGAGCAGGGATACACCGTGCTCGAAGCCGCCAACAGCAACCAGGCGCTGGAGATCTGCGACCGTTACGACCAGACCATTCACCTGCTCATGACCGACGTCATCATGCCCGGCCTGGACGGCCGGCAACTGGCGCGGCGGGTCAACGCCCGGCGCCCGGAGATCCGCGTGCTGTACGTCTCCGGCTACACGGAGAACACCATCGTGCACCGCGGCGTGCTCGACGCGGGCATTGCGTTCCTCCAGAAGCCGTTCCGGCCGCTCGACCTGGCGGTGAAAGTCCGCGAAGTGCTGGACGAACCGAAAGACAAGCAGAACTGAGGCCGCTTCTGCCTTTCGCGAGAAATGAAGAAGCGAGCGCATCGCCTTTCCTGCCTGCCTCAACCTCACCTTTGCTACAATCCCTGCCCTCTTCGGGTCGTCAGCTTTTTCCTCCAGGGGGCAGAAATCATGGAAATCACGCGGCGTGAATTCAACCGGGCCGTAAGCCGGGGCATAGCGCTGGGCGCAACCGCCAGCGCGTTCCAGTTCCTCAACGTGCCGCTGGGATTCGCGGAAGATGTGCTGGAGAGCGCGGCGGTGCGCAAGATTCATCAGTACATCGCTGATCATCAGGCCGAGCACATTGCGCGCATCCAGGAGTTCCTGCGTCTGCCGAGCGTTTCCAGTTGGGGTTGGGGAACGAAGGTCAACGGGCGCGAAAACATGGCGGAGTGCGCCGACGCGCTGCTGGGCCTGTTCAAGCATATGGGCTGCCAGTGGGCGGAGCTGGTGAAGACGGACGGATTGCCCGGCGCAGCCGCGGGCTACGACTGTGGGGCAAGAAAGACGATCTCGCATTACTTCATGTATGACACCCAGCCCTTCGACGAGAAGGAGTGGTCGTCGCCGCCGCTGGCGGCCAACCTGGTGGACCGCCCTCCGTTCGGCAAGTCGATCATTGCGCGAGGGGCCATCAACTCCAAAGGGCCGCTGGTTGCGTTCCTGAACGCCTGCGAGGCCATCATCGCGGTGGAAGGCAAACTGCCGGTGAACATCGTGTTCACCTGCGACGGCGAGGAGGAGCAGGGTTCGCCGCACTTCCACCAGGTGCTTGAGCCCTATATGGACAAGCTGAAGAAGTGCAACGCGCACCTGGACGCCGGCCCTTCGCAGAACAGCCAGGGCCAGGTGAACATGAGCCTGGGGAACAAGGGCATCGCGTACTTCGAGCTGCACACCCACGGAGCCAGGTGGGGACGAGGCCCGCAAAAAATCCCCATCCATTCTTCGCGCAAGGCCATCCTGGATTCGCCCACCTGGCGGCTGATCGAGGCGCTGCGCACCATGTTCGACCCGGCGTCGAACCGCATCCTGATCCCCAACTACTACGACGCTATCGTGCCTCCCAACGAAGAAGAGGAGATGCTGATTGCGACGCTCATCCAGAAGATCGGCGGCCGGGCGCTGGCCAGCGACAAGGAGAACGCCAAGGTGTGGATGAACAACTGGAGCGACGCCGAGGCCATCCGCCACCTGACGTTCGACACCAGCCTGAACATCGACGGCATCTGGTCGGGGTACACCGGGCCGGGCACGGCCACCATCCTGCCGGAGAAAGCGGCGTGCAAGATCGATTCGCGGCTGGTGCCCAACCAGGAAATCGACAAGCAGATCGCGCTCGTCCGGCAGCACCTGGACAAGCAGGGCTTTACGGACATCGAGCTGAAGAAGATGGGCGGGGGCGACGAATGGGCGCGCACGTCGGTGAAGGCAGCGCCGGTGCAGGCGGCGCTTTCGGTGTACAAGCACTACGGCATCGAGCCGGCCATCTGGCCGCGCTCGGCGGGATCGAGCCCGCAGGCGCAGTACACGCGTCCGCCGCTCAACCTGCCGGCCGCTTCGGCGGGCATGGGACACGGCGGCCGCGCGCACTCCATCGATGAGTACTTCGTCATCGAGGGCAACGAGCAGGTGGCCGGGCTCGTTAAATGCGAGCAGTCCATCGTGGACCTGCTGTACGCCTACGGGAATTGGCCGGAATAGGGCCTGAATGCACTGGTCTCGGAGAACCTTTCTGGGCGCGTGCGCGGCAGGCTTCGCCGCGCTGCGCGGCTGGGGGACGCCGGGCGCAGGAGGAAGCAAGATGCATGTCGCCGTGATCGGCGCGGGCGTGTTCGGCGGGTGGACGGCGCTCTACCTGCTGCGTCGCGGCGCCCGCGTCACGCTGCTCGACGCGTGGGGGCCGGGCAATTCCCGCGCCAGCTCCGGCGGAGAGACGCGCGTCATCCGCGCCACCTACGGCCCGGACAAAATCTACACACAACTGGTGGCGCGGGCCCTGAAGCTGTGGCCCGAGCATGAAGAGCGCTGGAAGCGGCGGCTGTACCACCGCATCGGAGTACTGTGGCTGGCGGGCAAGGACGATCGCTACGAGCGCGCAGCACTTTCGGTCATGCGTGAAGCCGGATTGCCGTTCGAAGAGCTGACCGCAACGCAGGTGGCGGCGCGTTACCCGCAGATGGGCGTCGAGGGCGTGGAATGGGCCATCCTGGAGAAGGACGCGGGCTATCTGACGGCGCGCGTTAACTGCCAGGCAGTGATGGATGGTTTCGTGATGGAGGGCGGTGAGTATCGGGAGGCTGCAGTTGCGCCCGGAGCAATCCAGGGCGGACGGTTGCAGGAGATCAAGCTCTCGGACGGCTCGACGCTCTCCGCCGACCTCTACCTCTTCGCCTGCGGGCCCTGGCTCCCCGAACTCTTCCCCGACGTACTCGGCGACGTGATCCATCCCACGCGGCAGGAGGTGTTTTTCTTCGGCACTCCGGCAGGCGATTCGCGCTACAACGAGGACCGGTTCCCGGCCTGGATCGACAACGGCGAGCGCATCTTCTACGGGATTCCGGGCAACCAGCACCGCGGCTTCAAACTGGCTGACGACTCGCGCGGCCCGGAATTCGACCCCACCCGCGGCGACCGGACGCCGACGCCGGAGCGCATCGCGGACGCGCGGCGATACCTGGGCGTGCGCTTCCCCGGACTAAAAGACGCGCCGCTCGTCGAGGCCCGCGTGTGCCAGTACGAGAACTCGCGCGACGGCCACTACATCCTCGATCGTCACCCTGGGGCTGAGAATGTGTGGCTGCTGGGCGGCGGTTCCGGCCACGGCTACAAGATGGGCCCGGCGCTGGGCGAGATGGCGGCCGACGTGGTGCTGGGGAAGCGAGCGCCCGAACCCTTCTTCCAGCTAAGGCGCTTCGCCCAGAAAGCGTCTGTCGGCGAGCCGAAGTTCCGTTCGCAGCGACGGTTTGCTGACCGAATGCCGGGCTAGCTCGCAGACGGGGCCGGACGGCGTCTGTTCAACCAGCGGTCGAGAAGCACATTCCAGACAACCAGCAGCGCCAATGCGATGCCAGCGGCGCCGCCCTGAAACCAACGTAACTGCGGCACGTAGTCCTTAAAGAATCCCCAAGGAGAGAAGGCCAGGTTCACGTTCAGATCGGGCGGCGTCAGCCAAGCGCTCACAGGGATGAGGACGAGGTACAGCCCCCAGGCCGTGAGGGCGGTGTGCTGCGGAAGGCCGGTATGGCGGATGTGCAGCCATCCTGCCAGGGGCGGCAGCACATGCACCAGGACCGAGGTAGGGGAGATCCAGCGCTTGGTGATGCACTCGATAGCCCACATGGGGAAGCCCAGAGCGATGTGGAAAAGAAATCCGATTGCGATGGCGCGCGTCGAGCCGAAAACGAATCCGAGGGCCAGGATGAGGGACGCGACGTGACATCCCCAGAGCATCTCCCAGCGGTAGGTTTCGCCCTTGGACCAGGCGTGGAGGACGAGCGCAAGCAACACCAGCCACCCGATCCGCCGCTGCACACTGCGGCTGACCACGGCGTCAGCGCGCTTGCGGGCGCTGGATCACGCTCATGGCGGTGGCGATCATCCCGGCGATATCGACCACGTTGGCGGGCATGATGATGCTGTTGGCCGCCTTGGCCAGGTTGCCGAACTGGGTGATGTACTGCTCGGCAACGCGCAACTGGACGGCCTGCATGCCGCCCGGCGCCTCGATGGTCTCGGCCACCTTGCGGATGCCTTCGGCGGTGGCGGTGGCCACGGCCAGGATGGCGGCGGCCTGGCCTTCCGCTTCGTTGATCTGCTGCTGGCGGCGCGCTTCGGAGGCTTTGATGACCTGCTGCTTCTCGCCTTCGGCCGTGTTGATGGCGGCGTCGCGGACGCCCTCGGAGTTCAAAATGGTGGCGCGCTTTTCCCGCTCGGCGCGCATCTGCTTCTCCATGGCGGCCAGCACGTCACGCGGTGGAGTGATGTTCTTGATCTCGTACCGCAACACCTTGATGCCCCAGGGCTCGGTGGCCTTGTCGAGTTCGCTGACCACCGAGGTGTTGATGTTGGCGCGCTCTTCGAAGGTGCGATCGAGATCGATCTTGCCCACTTCGCTGCGCAGCGTGGTCTGCGCAAGCTGGGTGATGGCAAATGTGTAGTTGGAGATGCCGTACGAGGCGCGGTGGGGATCAAGGATGCGCAGATACAGGATGCCATCCACCGCCACCTGAACGTTGTCGCGGGTGATGCAGATCTGCTCGGGAATGTCGACGGCCGTCTCCTTCAGCGAGTGCCGGTAGCGGATGACATCCACGAAGGGGACCAGGATGTGAAATCCCGCACCTTTGGTGTCGTGGTACTTGCCCAGCCGCTCGACGATGTAGGCGTTCTGCTGCGGCACGACCACCGCCGTCTTCCACAGCGTGATGATGACCAAAAGCGCCAGAAGGAACGTGACAAAGAGCGCGGCATCCATACGATTTCTCCTCTCGCAGAAAAAGAGTGGAAAGCGCGCCGAACTACTCCGCGCGCACGAACAGCGTCAAGCCTTCCTGTTTCTCCACCTTGCAGCGCTGGCCCCGGGTGAGCGGGGTTTCACCGACGTTGCGCGCGGTCCAGGGCGTGCCGCGCAGCTCCACCTTGCCGATCACGTTGACGGCGATGTCATCCAGGGCGTTCCCGATCTCGCCCACGAGTTGGTCCACCTGTTTGGGCGCCGCCATGCCGAAACGCGCCATCAGCGGCTTGCGGAACAGTACGATGCTGGCAACGGAGATGCCGGAGAACAGCAGCCACTGCACCCACGGTGGCCCGGCGACATCGGCCAGGCGCAGGAATCCTACGATCACGCCAGCGAGGCCGAAGAACAGGACAAAGAAACCGCCGGGAGTCAGCAACTCAGCAGCGATCAGGATAAAGCCCAGGATCATCCAGGCCCACCACTGCATGGCGTCACCTCCAGCGCGGTCGGAGAATGTAGCACAAAGCGGTTCGGGCGGCGAGGAGAACCGGCAGGCGAAACCTTGACAAGGCTACGGCTGGGGGCTAGTTTCACCGCTCCGGGATTCGGTGGGCATGGATCTCCCGATTCACGACGTGCTGCTGGTCGGCGGCGGAGGCGCAGGCCTTCGGGCCGCTATCGCCGTGGCCGAGGTCAATCCCCGCCTGAACGTGGCCGTGGTCTCCAAGGTGTACCCCATGCGCAGCCACACGGTCTCCGCAGAAGGAGGCGCGGCCGGGGTCACGAAGCCGGGCGACTCGCTCGACGACCACGCCTACGACACCATCTCCGGAGGCGACTGGCTTTGCGACCAGGACGCTGTGGAGGCGTTCGTGCGCGAAGCCCCGCAGGAATTGCTGCAACTGGAGCACTGGGGATGCCCGTGGAGCCGCGACCCGGACGGGCACATCGCGGTGCGCGCGTTCGGCGGCATGAAGAAGATGCGCACCTGGTTTGCCGCCGACAAGACCGGCTTCCATATGCTGCACACGCTGTTCCAGACGTCGCTGAAGTACAACGCCATTACCCGCTACGACGAGTGGTTCGTCACCCGGCTGCTGGTGGACGATGGGCGCGTACAGGGCGTAGTCGCTATCGAGATCATGACCGGGCGCATCCAGGCGATCGCGGCCAAGGCCGTGATCCTGTGCACGGGCGGATGCGGCAAAATCTTCCCCTTCACTACCAATGCCAACATCAAGAATGGCGACGGCATGGCGCTGGCCTATCGCGCCGGAGCGCCTCTGAAAGACATGGAGTTCGTGCAGTACCATCCGACGGGATTACCTTTCACCGGCATCCTGATCACGGAAGCGGCGCGCGCCGAGGGCGGCTACCTGCTGAACAAGGATGGATACCGCTACCTGCAGGACTATAACCTGGGCACGCCGCAACCGAAGCCGGTACTGCGCTCGATGGAACTGGGTCCGCGCGACCGGCTTTCCCAGGCGTTCGTGAAAGAGGACCAGAAGGGCCGCACCATCCCGACGCCGTACGGGCCGGTGGTCCATCTGGATCTGCGCCATTTGGGTGAGAAGCTCATCAATGCCAAGCTTCCCTTTGTGCGCGAACTTTGCCTCAAGTATCAGAACATCGACCCGGTGAAAGAACTGGTCCCGGTGCGGCCGGTGGTGCATTACATGATGGGCGGCGTTTCGACCGACATTCATGGCGCCACGCCCCTGGCCGGACTCTATGCCGCGGGCGAGGTGGCCTGCGTGAGCATCAACGGCGCCAACCGGCTCGGCTCGAACTCGTTGCCCGAACTGCTGGTGTTCGGGGCGCGAGCAGGCCGTGCGGCGGCGGAGTTCGCTTCCACCCACGAAGCAAAGCGGGATCACCTGGAAGCGCAGGTGCTCGATGAAAAGGAACGGATCGAGGCGTTACTTCGGCGATCCGCAGGCGGGGAACGCATCTCCACCGTGCGCGAGGAGATGCAGAAGGCGGTGGAGAAGGGCGCCGGCATTTACCGCACAGGCGCCTCGCTGACGGAAGCCGCCGCCAAACTGCGCAGCCTGCAGGAACGCTGCGGGGCGATCCAACTCGACGACCATAGCCGCACCTTCAACACCGAACTGCTGGCGGCATTGGAGCTGGGGTTCATGCTGGACGTGGCGGAGTGTATTGTCGAAAGCGCATTGCGGCGCACCGAGTCACGTGGCGCTCACCAGCGCACAGATTTTCCCAAGCGCGATGACGAAAGGTTCCTGGCGCACTCGCTGGTGTACCGTAATGCCGATGGTACGGCGCGGGTGGAGTATCAGCCGGTAACCATCACCCGCTGGCCGCCGGGGGAGCGCGTGTACGGGCAGACTGTGAAGGAGGCGTAGGCGATGCCGGACACGATCACGCTGGAAGTCGCCCGCTATTCGCCCGAGCGGGATGCTGCGCCTTACTTCGAGCGGCATGAGGTGCCGTGCCGCAAGGAGTGGGTGGTGCTGGACGCGCTCAACTATATTAAGGACCAGCGCGACGGCTCGCTCTCCTATCGCTGGTCGTGCCGCATGGGCATCTGCGGGAGCTGCGGCATGATGGTCAACGGCGAGCCCAAGCTCACCTGCGCCACGTTTCTCACCAGCTACGCACAGGAAGGAAAGCCGGTGCGCGTGGAGCCTCTGCGCTACTTTCCGGTGGTCCGCGACCTGGTGGTGGAGATCACCGACTTCATGCGCAAGCTGAAGAAAGCCAAACCCTGGCTCATGCGCCGGGAAGAGAAGCCGCTGGCCGAGGGTGAATACCTGCAGACCCCCGAGCAGCTCGATGAGTTCAAGCAGTTCAGCATGTGTATCAATTGCCTGCTGTGCTACGCCGCCTGTCCGGTGGTCGGCTTGGACCCGCTGTTCGTGGGGCCGGCGGCGCTGGCGCTGGCCCAGCGCTACAACAAGGATTCCCGCGATCAGGGCGGGAGCGAGCGAACCGACCTGCTATCCGACCACGAGGGCATCTGGGGATGCACCTTCGTGGGCGAGTGCACACAGGCGTGTCCGAAGCACGTGGATCCGGCGGGCGCCATCCAGCAGTACAAGCTGCGCGCCGCCGGCGAGTGGTTCAGGAAGTTCCTGATGCCCTGGGGGACAAGGCCATGAGCGCGCCGCACTACACGGAATACCATCCGCGCTGGTACCGCAAGCGCGTCTCGACGTATTGGTGGCTGGGACGCTGGCCGTACCTGCGATTCATCCTGCGCGAGCTCACCAGCCTGGCGGTCGCCTATTCCGTGGTGCTCACGCTGGTGCAGATTTGCGCCCTGAGAGCGGGGCCGGAGTCCTACGCGCAGCTGCAGCAGTTTCTGCGGAATCCGATCATCGTGGTGGTGAACCTGCTGGCGCTGGCGTTCGCGCTGTTTCATACCATCACCTGGTTCAACCTGGCGCCCAGCGCGATGGCAGTCCGGTTTCGGGGCCGGCGCCTGCCGGACGCTGCGGTGGCGGCTCCCAATTACGTGGCCTGGGCGGTAGTGACGGCGTTCGTGATTTGGACGGTGGTACGTCAATGAAAATGAAAAATGCAAAGCGCAAAATGCAAAGAGAAGGCCACAAACATCATGCAAGCTGATGTGAAGCCACGCGATATATGTGAGCGGACCTTCGCCTTTGCGGTAAGCACGGTGAGACTGTGCAAGAGCCTGGATGGGAGGCCAGGAGTCAATGCGACTTTCTTCCGACAGCCCTTGCGGGCGGCCTGTTCCTAATCTTGCATTCGTGAGGTAGCCATGGCTCGGTCGAACGATCCATTCTTCTGGGGACTGTTCAGCGCCGGCGGCGTCGTGGCCGCCTTCCTGGTGCCCGTGCACCTGTTCCTGTTCGGACTGGCATTGCCGTTGGGATGGCTTCAAGGCCCGGGCTACGACAGGCTCATGGAGCTGGCGCGGCATCCTTTGGTGCGTGTCTATCTTTTCGTGCTGTGTTCCTTGCCGCTGTTCCACTGGGCGCATCGCTTCCGTTACACGCTCTACGACGGTTTGCAGATCAAGCACCTGACGGAAGTCATTTTCGCGGGCTGCTACGGTGGAGCCATCGCCGGCACCGTGATTGCGGCATACTTACTGCTGGCAATTTGAATGAAATGCGAAATGCAGAATGAAGAATGAATAAACGTCGAGTCGATCAAAGCCTGGCCCGGAAAACCGAAGGCGCAGCCTATTTTTCATTTGTCCTTTTGCATTTTGAATTGTGGAACAGGAGTCGCGTATGGAATTGGTACTCAAGCCCATCTCACACAATGGCATCCCCGAGGCTTTGGAGAAAGTGGAGCTGTATCGCTACCTGAACGAGCCGGAGGAGGCGGAATCCATCTGCCGGGACATCCTGGCGATTGAGCCTGAAAACCAGGCTGCCATCCGGCTTCTGGGGATGTGCATCACCGACCAGTTCACCGGGGAGCCGTCGGACCGCGTCGGCGAGGCCGAAGCCGTGCTGGAGAGCCTGACCAGCCCTTACGAGCGCCTTTACTACACGGGGTTGCTCTATGAGCGGCGCGCCAAGGCTCAGCTCAGCGCCGGACGTCCGGTGCAAAGCGTACTGCCGCTGTTCGAGGAAGCCATGCGCCGCTTCGACGAAGCGGAGAAGATCCGGCCCGCCGGCAACGACGACGCCCTGTTGCGCTGGAACCGCTGTGTGCGCCTGCTGGAGAAGCTGCCCGGCGTGGACCTGGAGCGCGAGGCCGCCGAGGTCTTCGACGCCCACGACAGCCCGCCGGTCTGATCTCAGCGCAGCGCCTTCAGTGCCGCTGTCACATTGGCAACGGCCAAGTATGCGTTCACCTTCCTACCTTTCGCGCTGCCCGTGTAGCCATAGCGGATGTTGATTCCCGCGCGGCCCACTTTTCTGCGGTGCGGCCCAGCGTGCCCGGCTTGTCCACCAGCGCTACTCTGACGATTTCTTCTTCGGTAACGCGCCAGCCGCGGCCGGTCAGCGCTTTTTTCGCCGCAGCCGGCTTGTCCACGATAAGCCGGATGGCGCCCTCGTCACCCGTGACGTGCGCCAGAAACGCCTCGATATTGATCTTCTTCTCGCCCAAGGTGGCGGCCACATCGCCCAGCACGCCCGGGCGGTCGGCTACCCAGACCGTGATCTGCTTCGCTTTCGGCATGCGACACCTCCCGCACGATCGGAAGCAGAGATTCTAGTCCCTGCCGCGCCACTCGCGAAGGCAACGCTAGGCCGTGGCCCGGGCATCCCAAGGGAAGAGTGACAGAGAGCATGCACCGAGGCCTCAAGGCACAGAGCTGTGTGGTCATCCTGGCGCTTCTGATCTGGTCGCTGGCGCCGGGAGCAGTGCTTGTGGTGCTGCCTTCCGCCGGCCGCTCGTTTGATGCGCCGGACTACTACGAAGTAGCCGCCGCGGTGGGTAAGGCCGAACTGGACGCTGCGCTGACCGCGGCCCCCTGTGCGCTGAATGTTCCGCTGCCCGTCTTCCAACCTCAGGAAATTCATGCTCCGCTAGCCTGGCAAGGGCTGGCGTTCGACCGGATCGACGCCCGCTCGCCTCCGTCCGCCTGATTCTTCAGTCCGCTCAACACCTGTCCCGTTTCCGGTGTGTGAGTTGTTGATGCCCACTGCAAACGAGGACCACCCAGTTCTTGCAAACGAGTCAGCCCGTGTGCTGACGGAGGAAAGGAAATATGAATCGGAAAATGTTCGCACTATGTGTGTCTGTGCTGTTCAGCCTCTTCTGCCTGCCGCAAGTGCGTGCGGACGGACGCAGGCTGGTTGTTACGACCAACGCTCCGGTTGAGATCCCCGGCAAGGTACTGAGTCCGGGCGTGTACGAGTTCCAATACTACGTGGACTCCGACGGTCCTGCGCTGATGAGGGTTTGGGCTCGCGACCGCACTCAGAACTACGGCTGGTTCCTGGTGGAGCCGGTGGAGCGCGCCCACGCCACCGATAACGCCGAGGTGGATCTGTATGAACCCATGGCTCACTCTCCCGAGCGCATCCGGGAGTGGTTCTTCCCGGGCGAAAAGGAAGGGCATGAGTTCGTCTATCGCGCTCGGGCCAAACACGAACGGCGGGCGGCTCTGCATGCCGGTGAAGGGCCGATTGTCAGCATCCTGGCGGAGGGGATGAACTTGCCGCGCTAGGACGGCCCCGTGGGTGGCAGGCCGGTGATGCGAATGGCCGCAGTGTGCACCTTGTAGCGTGTGTTGATGGTGATGAGCAGCGCGGTGAGCTGCTCGACGATGCGGGCGTTCTCCAGCCGGCCGCCATCCACGGCCCTCACTCCGGGGATCTTCCCGGCGAGGTCCATGGCTACCTGGCGGGCGCGGGGGTCGTCGCTGCACACGATGACGTCAGCATCCACGTCGCCAGCGCCTTCCAGCAGCTCCGCGGAGACGTTGTGGAAGGCGGCAGCGACGGCGACACCCTCGGGCAAAAGTTCGGCTGCCTGCTGCGCCGCCGAGCCCTGCCAGACGCCCAGGACGCGCGAAGGGCGTCCGCCAATGGCTGCGGCCAGCGGGACCGTGCAGTCGATCACGACGGTGCCGCTCCGAAATGCCGGCTTGAGCTGCTTGAGTGTGCTGGCCTGGGCTTCGAACGGCACCGTGATGACCACAACGTCAGCCGCGGCGACAGCGGCAGAGTTTTCCATGCCCTCGATCGTGCCGCCTGCCGCCTTGCCGGCGACCTCGGCAGCCTTGGCCTTGGCGCGCTCGGCGTCCCGTGAGCCGATGACGACGCTCTCGCCCGAACGAGCCCAGCGCAGCGCGAGGCCACGGCCCTCCGGACCCGTGCCGCCCACAATGGCGATGCGGCTCACGCGATCCTCCGGGCGCCGGCTTCCTGCCATGCGCCGTCCCCACCCGTATAGCGCAAGCGCGTGTAGACCGTGTTCCGTTCCGCCGGGACGCGGTCGAGCTCACGGATGCGCTGCTGGAACTCCTCGGGGCTGACAAACTGGCCGGAGGTGGAGCCGGCCAGGCGCGAGATGTTTTCCTCCATCAGCGTGCCTCCGTAGTCGTTGGCGCCAGCCCGCAGGCAGAGTTGTGCCACCGCGCGATCCAGCTTGACCCACGACACCTGGATGTTCTCAATCGAGCCGGCCAGCAGCAGGCGGGCCAGAGCGTGGATTTTCAGATGCTCGGCAAGAGTGGGGCCGGGGCGCGACAACCCCTGGTGGAACAGCAGCGTGTTCTGGTGCACGAAGCCGAGCGGCACAAACTCGGTGAAACCGCCGGTTTCCGCCTGGATCTCTCGCAGCAACAGCAACTGGTTCACCCAGTGCGCCGGAGTTTCCAGGTGGCCGTACATCAGCGTCGAAGTCGAGCGGATGCCGCAGCGGTGCGCCGTGGTGATCACTTCGCGCCACTGGGCCACTCTGAGCTTGTTGCGGGAGAGCACATGGCGGACGTCGTCGTCGAGGATTTCCGCAGCCGTTCCCGGCAGCGTATCGAGGCCGCTGCCCTTCAGCATCATCAGGTACTCGCGGAGCGGCATGCCGGTGAGCTCCACTCCGTACACCATCTCCATAGGCGAGAACGCATGGGCGTGCATGGCGGGGACGGCGCGCTTTACCGCGCGCAGGATGTCGCGGTAGTAGAACACGGGCAGTTCGCGCGGCAGGCCGCCCTGGATGCAGACTTCCGTCGCGCCACGTACGGCGGCCTCGAGCGTTTTGCGCTCAACCTCCGCGAGGGAGAGAAAATAGGCGTCCGGCTGGCGTGGCCCGGTGGCGAAGGCGCAGAACTTGCATCCCACGAAGCAGATGTTGGTGAAGTTGATGTTGCGATTGACGACGTAGGTTACCGTGTCGCCGACGAGCGTTCGGCGCAGCCGGTCGGCGGCCAGCAGCAGCCCGATAAGATCATCGCCCTCAGCCTGGGCTAGTCGCAGACATTCCTCGCGAGTGAGCACGCCGCCGTCGAGCGCGTCCTCCAGCTTCTCGATGGAAGACCGCACCTCGTGACTCATGCGCGGTGCCACTCTCCGCCAATCCGCCGCGAAGAAGTTCTCCAGCTCGACGTTGCTTAGTGCCCGTTTCATATCCCGTTCAACGGAACAGGTCCTCGGCAGCGGGACGCACCAGGTCGCGCGCCCGCCCTTTACCCCGCTCGGAGCGGAACCCCCGAATGATACACGCGGGCGTGCGGGAGAGCTTCCCGGCTGCCAGTCCGGCCATCCCGGCCAGTTCATCGGCCACTGCTTCCAGCGTGGCTCGCAACTTGTATCCCGCAGCGTCGCGCCGCCCGCGAAAGTCGCGGAAAACCTTCAGCCCCGCCGTGCCGATAGCCACCTCGGTCAGTCCCCGGCGCCAAGGCCTGCCAAAACTGTCCGTGATGATCACTGGCACGTGCAGCCCGAGGCGTGCGCGGAGCGCGCGATGGAGCCGCTCGGCGGAGCGATCCGGATCGACCGGCAGCAGGACCGCGCTCTTTCCGCCATCAACATTCGAGAGATCCACTCCGCTATTGGCGCAAACCAATCCGTGGCGGGTCTGCGTGATGAGGACGCCGCGCTGCATTCGCACGACACGGCGGGCCTGGGCCAGAGCCAGCTCCACCACCCGTGCATCGCTGCCGTGCTTGCGGGCCCAACGTCGCGCCACCCGCGATGGCCGCACATCCGCCAGGCGAACGATCTGTCCCTCCGCCTTGGAGACGATTTTGTGCGTGACCACCAGGATGTCGCCGCGTTCAAGTGTCTGCCGGCTGGCGCGCAAAGCGCGCAGCAGGGCTGGGACCAGGTCGTCGCCGGGACGAATCTCGCCGAGGCCGCGGAGCGGGATCGCACGCAGCTCGCCCACGGCGTTACGCCCCTCGCGCTGGCAGCAGGCGTTGCTCCATGCGCCAGGAGCGCAGCAGGCGCAGCGTGCGGCACTCGCGCTGTGCCCCCAGCAGCGCCGCCAGATCCGAAGGATTGTCCACGTCGAGACCGATGCCGGCCAGCTTCACCACCACCACCGGCAGACCGCTGGCTTCCGCAGCCGCGTGGTGCGGCAGAAAGCTGTCATTCCCGAAGCGAAGCGGGAACAGCGCTGCCGGCCGCCGCCACACCGCGTTGGTTCCGCGCCCATCGGCGGCGGGGACGAACAGGGTTCCCTGGGAGGGCACGGCCGCCGCCATCTGCTCCAGCTCTGCGCTGGTCACCAGCGGGATGTCACCCGGGAGCACCAGTGTTTCTGGCGCGCCGCGCGCGACGCACAAATGCGTGGCCATTTCGATGGCGTCGGTCTCGCTGCGGTTTTCCACCTCCTCGATGATTTCGAAACCGAGTGCGCTCGCCATCCCCATGGCAACCGCGTCGCTGGTGACGACAGCAACTGCAGGTCGCGCGCGCCAGGCCGCGATAGCCGTGAGCACGTCCGCCAGCATGGCTTCGGCCAGAGCGAAGCGTTCGGCGGCATCCAGCACCGGCGAGAGCCGCTGCTTCGCGCTGGCTAGGTTCTTGACCGGAACCAGGATCATCGTGCTGCCGCTCCTACACCTGCCGCCCGCAAGGCAGCTTCCGCCAGCGCGACCTTGTCCTCGTCCGTCCGCATGATGGTTCGCGCGAAGTGGAACTGGATGTTCATGGATGCAAGATCCCCTGCTCCAGCTTCATCCTTATCCTTCAGATCAGCGATCAGGGCACTGAGGAAGTCCTCGTAGGCGCGTGCAACTCCCACAGAAGAAGCCGGGAGGCCTTGTGTTCGCATAAGCTCTGCCGCCGGTCCGGAGACCGCTGCGCCGCCGACGATTGGACTGATGGCCACAACCGGCGCTTCGGTCTGCCGCAGCGCTTCGCGGATTCCCGGCACTGCCAGGATGGGCCAGATGCTGGTCACCGGATTGCTCGGCGCGATGAGCACCGCGTCAGCGCCACGAATGGCTTCAAGGACGCCGGGCGCCGGCCGGGCAGCCTCGGCTCCGTCGAACCGCACCGCGCCTACCGGCACGCGGTAACGCTCGCGCACAAAATACTCCTGGAAGGTAAGCTCACCCTTTGGCGTCACCAGGCGCGTCTCGACGCGCTGGTCGCTCATGGGGAGGACGCGCTGCCGCACTCCCAGGCGCGTGGAGATGGCTCTCGTGGCTTCGCTCAATGCCTTTCCTGCTGCCAGCATGCCGGTGCGCGTGATGTGCGTCGCCAAATCGCGGTCGCCGAGCCGGAACCACGCAGGCTCGCCCAGCCGCTCCATGATCGCTAGGCACTCGAAGGTATCGCCCTTGACGCCCCAGCCCCGCTCGCGGCTCAGCATGCCCGCCAGCGCGTAGGTGATGGAGTCGATATCGGGGGAAATGTGCAGGTTCCAGCAGGTAAAGTCGTCACCGGTATTGACGATGAGCGTGAGGTCGGGCGGAGCGACCACGCGCGCCAGTCCTTCAATAAACTTGGCCCCTCCGGTTCCGCCGGTCAGAACTGTGATCATGCAACCTTCCGCGCGTAGCCGGCGGGATCCGCGGCCGCCCGCACTTTCTCCGCGACCAGTCCCGACCGCGCGGTCACCGCAGGGACGAACTCCGGATAGACCGTCAGGCGCGGCATGAGCACGAACCCAGCCGCGGTCGTCTTGCGCTCCAACTCTTCCAGATGCGGCCACGGCGCTTCCGGATTGATGAAGTCGGGGGTCAGCGGCGAGACGCCACCCCAGTCGTTGATGCCGGCCGAAAGGAGCTCTTCGTACCCGGGCGCGAAAAGGTTCGGCGGCGCTTGCACGTTCATCTCTTGTAACAGCAGCCGCGCCACAGCCACGGTGCGCAACATGTCGAGGCGCGAAGGTTCCGGCCAGCCGGACATGGGGATGCCGGACTTGACGCGAAAGTTCTGCACGATCACTTCCTGCACATGGCCGTAGCGGTCGTGCAGCTGACGGATGGCGAGCAGCGCATCCACCCGGTCGGCGAGCGATTCGCCGATCCCGATCAGGATGCCGGTCGTGAAGGCCACCCTCTGGCGGCCCGCTTCCTCGAGGGTCTCCAGCCGCCGCGCCGGCAGCTTGTCCGGTGCCGGCTTGTGAGCCTCCAGTGCGGCGTTGGTGGTTTCCAGCATCAGGCCCAGGCTGGGAGAGACTTCGCGCAGCCGCGCGATCCATTCCGCGCTCATTAGCCCGGGATTGGCGTGCGGAAGCAGCGAGGTTTCGCGCAGCACCAGCTCGCACATGGCTTCCAGATAGTGCAGCGTGGACCGGTAGCCCAGGCGGCGCAGAGTGTCGCGCATCTCCGGGAAGATCAGTTCCGGCTTGTCGCCGAGCGAGAACAGCGCTTCGTGGCAGCCCAGGCGTTCCCCGGCCCGTGCGACCTCCAGCACTTCTTCCGGCGTCATGGTGTGTGCGCCGGGCTGCCCAGGATCGCGCCGGAAGAGGCAGTATCCACAGTAGTCACGGCAGAGATTGGTCAGCGGCAGAAAGACCTTGGGCGAATAGGTGACGACCCGCGGCCGGAACCGCTCCTTGGCGGCGCACGCCGCGGCCAAAAGATCGGACAACAATTCACCTTCCGCCTCAATCAGGCGACAGGCCTCATCGCGGGTCAGCCGGCGACCGGCGCTCGCTTCCGCCAGCGCGTTGCGCAGGGCCGCCCGTTCGCGCGCCGTCGCCGGGCGCAGAGCTTCCAGGACGTTCTGTTCCGAGGGGAAACTCACGGTCTTTGCGAACTAGCGCCTATGATAGCGTGCGGCCGGGTTCCCCGAGGGATAGAAGACGCCCAGCAGTCGGATGGCGGTCCTCAGCGGATTCTCCAGGTAGTGGGTGACACCGGCCGGGATGTGGATGCTGGTCCCGGGGAAGAATTGGCTGCTGTCCGTCTCCGTATGCACGATGCCGGAGCCGTCCAGAATGTAGAGCGCCAGCTCGTAAGGATGGGCGTGCGCCTCGTCGCTGCCCGGCGGGATGAGCCCCACGAACTGGGTCATGTTCTGGCAACCCATTTCCTGGTTGACCAAGACGCGAAACTCCCGGTTCCGCATGCCCTCGATGGGTCGCTCCTGCTCGCGCACCACGCGCCAGGGCAGCTTGCGTCCAGGCCGCGGCTCCTGCACGGGCTTGGTGACCACGTGCGCAAGGTCGTCCTCGGGCGACATCACGCTGACCATCACCAGCCTCGCCTCCCCGCGATTCTCTACGCTGTACTCGGCGCGGGGCGGGATAAAAATGCCTGCATCCGGCTCGATCTCGTAGTCGGCGGCGCCGATGGTACATACGCCCCGCCCGCTCACCACGTACAGGACTTCCTCTCCCACGGGATTCACGCGCACCAGCGAGCGCCCCTGGCTGTATTCGCTGACCGACTGTGCCAGGTGCTGTGCTCCCGTGCGGGAGGAGATGAGGGTGCGGTAGGTGCGCGTTCCTTCTCGGACGGCTTCGCCGTCACCCTCCACCAGCACGCGCACGCCGCCGGAGAGTTCGCGCATGTCTCTTCGGCCTCCTCCTAGGGAGCTTCCTCGCGGGCAAGACCCAGGGCCACCACACCCAGAGCGACGATCACCATCGCAGAACCCGCTGCTGCCAAAGCCTTGGGTCCCATGCCCTGGTCGAAGGTCTGCAGGATCACACCCAGCGGGAAGAGAACCGACCCCGCTACCAGCAGAAGGGCCAGAATCTTGCGTTGGTGCTCGGCATAACCCACGCGATCAAACACCAGTCCCAGCAGCAGGAGCAGCGTGGCCAGTCCACCCCAATGCGAGTGGACGTCCACTTCACGAACGTACTCGAAGCGGGTGGCGGCGTATTCGTCGATGGCGGCGTTGGCTTCGGGGAGCTTGCGCTCCGCGGCGCGCGCGAAGCCGGTGGCCAGCGAGCCGCCCATCTTCTCCAGCGTCTGGTGCTCGTCGAACACGGCGTACCACAGCCCGTAGCTCATGCTCCACAGGAGCAGGGCGAGCCCGCCGGCCAGCAGGAGCCTGCGCGATCCGCTCATGCCGGCGCTTCCCTTCCCGAGTCGGCGGCGCCGGTGTAGCGCAGGATGCCCACCAGCATGCCGGCCAGCGCAATCACCACCAGCAGTCCGCCGATATCGGCAATGGCCCCGGCCAGCAGGCCCAGCCGGATCTCCGCCAGCACGAATACGGGCAGCACGACCGAACCGGCCAGCAGCACCATCACCCAGCGTCGCTTCCAGCGCTCGCTGAGATACACGTAGGGCTGAACGAAGGCCAGCATCATGGCCAGCAACCCGAACTCGATGATGTGGGCGTGGGCCGCGACTTTGACAGCCTTGTCGCCCTGCAGCGCGCCGTAGTCCGCCACCGCCTGTTCCGCTCCGGCCAGGTCGTCGGAAGCGGCGCTCACGGACATGGCGCGCAACAGCCGGGTGTCCTCGGCAGCGTGATGGTAAAGGTCGGTCCAGGCATAGTAGCCGCCGTGCAGGAAACCGGCCAGGACCAGAAGCGTGCCGCCGGCCAGCAACGTGCGGCTCGACCAACTGCGATCGCGGAGAAGATCCTCCTCCGGCGGAACGGCGCGCTCGCCCCGTGCATAGCGCAGCAGTCCCCACAGTTCCCCCGCGCAGGCCAGGATCACCAGGAATCCACCGAAGTCCGCCGTGATGCTGGCCCACCCGATGGCCTCCAGAGGGCTGTACTTCAGTCCCACGTAGTGGATGAGGAACACCGAGGGCGGCAGCAGGATAGCTCCGGCCAGGAACAGCTTGGCCAGCCGCCTCCGGGCCGCCTCGGCCAAGGCCACGTAGGGCTGCATGAGGGCGAGGACGATGGCCAGGTAGCCAAAGGCAATGATGTGAACGTGCGTGTCCACCTTGGTGCCGCGGTTCTCCAGCAGCCGGCCGATGGCGCCGAAGTGCTCGAATACAGCCTGCGGTTGCTCCGCCGCCACCGCACGTGTGGCAGCCAGCAGGTGTTCGCCGATGCGTCCGGCGTTCTGGTGCAGGATGAAGACGGCAAAAATGTCTCCGAAGATCAGGCCTGCAAGAATGAGCCCGATCCCGCCGAACACCAGCAGCCGCGCAGCGCTCATGGGGACGAACGCCTGAGCCACTCCCACGGGCACTGTTCCGGCCATCGCCTCCTGGCGGCTCGCCATTGGCTCCCTTAGCTTTTACGGAACGCCGGCATCACTTTGTCGGCGAACAATTGCTGCGTCTTGATCGACTTCCAGTGCTCCAGGCCGCCGAAGTTGGCCACGATGGCCAGCTCCCCGATGCCGCCCTTCTTTTCGAGCTCGCGGATCTGCCGGATGACTTTCTCGGGCGTTCCGATGAACCCGATCTCCTGTTCCACGATCTGCTCGTAGGTCAGCTTGGTCAGCGACTCGAGCGCTCCGCTGGCGTAGAAACCGTAGCCCTTGGCCCGCAACTCCTTCTTCATCTCCTCGTCCTGCAGCGATTCGACCGGCGAGGCGTTGAAGGCCAGGAAGTTGTAGAGCGCCTGCTCCACTTCTGTGCGGATCACCTTCTCATCCTCGTCCAGGTACACGGGACGGATGTACACGATGTCGGGCGTGTGGCCGTGCT
Source organism: Terriglobales bacterium (assembly GCA_035573675.1). Taxonomy (NCBI): domain Bacteria; kingdom Pseudomonadati; phylum Acidobacteriota; class Terriglobia; order Terriglobales; species Terriglobales bacterium. The sequence goes on along the minus strand of DATMAB010000010.1, from coordinate 269,312 downwards.
CGGCGCAGGCTTTCTTGTAGATGTTCAGCGGCCCTTCCAGCACACCCCACGGCAGGAGCGGCGGAACGAAAATTCCCCAGCCCCGTTCTCCCGCCATCTGGTAGGTGACCTCACTTGTGCCGCCGGTGAACAGTCGCGGGTACGGCTTCTGTACCGGCTTGGGCACGACCGAGAGATTCTTCAGCTTGTAGTACTTGCCGTCGTAGGAGAACTTGTCCTTGGTCCAGGCCAGCAGCAGGATGTCGATGGCCTCGTCGTAGCGCGGGCGGCTTTCCTCCAGCGGCACGTTGGAGTTCGGGAACAGCCAGGCGTGGCCGCGTCCCAGGCCGCATTCCAGGCGGCCGTGCGTCAGAATGTCGGTTTCCGCGATCATGCCCGCCAGCCGCATGGGATTCTCCAGCGGCAGCGTGTGCAGCGCGGTGCGGAAGCGGATCCGTCCGGTGCGCTGTGCCGCCGCCGCGAACATGGCCAGCGGGTTGGCGGAGATGGAGAACTTCTGGAAGAAGTGATGGTCGATGATGGAGTACACGTCGAACCCGACGGCATCGGCGTGTTCGATCTGCCGGAAGATTTCCCACGTCAGCTCCTGATGGGATTTTCCGGGCGGCGTCTGCATCTCACAGTAGATTCCGAATCGCATCCCTGGGTCAGCTCCGTTTCACTGGTTCCTGCAAAGCCCCACACCTTAACACGCCTGCGCGCCGTGCGGAATTCCTTCCTTGCAGTTGATTGGGCAGGAAATCCTCAGGTTTTCCTTCAGCAACGGCTCCGAGAGAAAGCAGAGCGGGGCGGACCGGCATCCGCCCCGCTTTCTGCTAGAACGACAGGCGCAATGCGAACTGCAACTGACGCGGGTTGAAGATGGCCCGCGGCGAGCCGTAGTTCGGATTGGGCGATCCTTCAAGGAAGAACGGGGCATTGCAGCCCACGGTCGGATCGGGTCCGGTGAAGTTGCAGAAATCCGCCGCCCCGTAGGTCGTGTTAAAGAATCGCACGTTCAGCGTGTTGAACAGGTTGAAGGCCTCGACAATTCCCTCCAGCTTCACTTTTTCGCTCAGGTTGAACACGCGTGAGACGCGCATATCCACGCTGTAGAAGCCGTCGCCCTTGAAGGTATTGCGCGGCTCGATGCCTACGCGATCGTTCACGCCGAAGACATCGCCATTGGCGTCGAACCCGGCGAACTTGGTGAAGAACCGGGCGGACTGCAGGCTGATGATGCTGCCCAACTGCCAGTCGTTCACGATGGGGTTGACATCCTTCGGCCCAAAAACCGTGAAGTTCCCCACAAAACGGTGGGCGATGTGGTCGGAAGAGATTGCTCGCTCACGCCGGAAGCCGATCACGTCGCTATCCTGCGGGATCAATACGAAGCTGGGGTTGGGGCCGTTGTCGATGCCCTTGGACCAGGTGTAGCTCGCGCCGAACCCAAAGTGCTTGCCGGGCCGCTTCTGGAAGTTCACCAGCAAGCCGTCATAGGTGGAGCTCCAGCGGGAGTCGGCCTCGAAATATACCGCCACGGTGGGCAGCGCGGTCCCCGGGAGAAAGTTGGCTGGATCCCCGCAGACCGGAGAGAACAGGAGCGGGTGATAGTCGTCCTTGGGCCCCACTCTTCCCAGGGAATCGTGCCGGTCTACCTGGCAGAACGGAGAGGGCTGGTTGATATTGAAGAAGCTGGAGAGCTGCACGCCGCGCACCCGCAGGTAGCTCAGGTTCAGGGCTGCATCTTTGAACGGCTCCATCTCCATCCCGAAGCTCATCTGGATGCCGTAGGGCGCCTGGTGATCCTGGGCGAAGCGCACGATTACGGAGTCGCCGAAGAAGCCGCAACCGGAAAGCAGTCCGAAGCCGGCCGGGAAGCCCTCAGGACAGTTGGCAGTCACAATGGCGTCGGGGTAGGTGCCGCTGTTCAAGAAATTGAACAGCGCCGCACCACCGCTGAGCGGTCCGGCGGCATACGTGGGCAGACGAACGGCCGCATCTAGGAGGTCTTCCTTGTTTTCACGCCCCGGGAACTGGCCGATTACGCCGCCGCACGACGGCCTCTGGCAGTGCAGGAGGTTCGAGGGCAGAATGCCGTGGAACAGTCCGATGCCGCCGCGGAACACGATGTTCTTGCTGGTGCCGACGCTATAGGCGAACCCGAACCGAGGATCTACGTTGTCCGCGTCCGTATCCAGCGCCTCATCCGGCCAGGTCTCGAACTCATACCGCACGCCGAAATTCAGCGTCAGCTTGTCCGTGGCTCGCCACTTGTCCTGGATAAAGAATCCCCAGTACGTGTGATTCAGTTCCCCTTTCGCCAGGTTGCGGATCTCGGTCGGGATGGCGCCGCCGGTAAAGACCCCTGTAGAGGGCAGTAGCGTCGGCTCGTTGAAGCCCACCGGCGCCCCGGACAACGTCGTGTTCATGCGCGGATCCAGGCTAGGTCCGCTGTTGGCGTCGTTGCGCTGGAAGAAGATTACGAAGGGGAACCCGTTTTCGAAGCTGAATGCACATTGGCTGGCATACAGGCATGCAAACGTCGCCTCGGCCGGATAGAACAGCGGGAACGATTCCTCGGTGCTCACCCAGTTGAAGTTGCCGCCGAAACTGAGGGTGTGTTTACCCTTGGTCCAGGTCATGGCATCGGCAATCTCGAAGCGCGGCTCGCGATAGAAATCCGGGTTGCCGCGGTTCACGCCCACCGCAAACGTATTGGCCACCTCCAGGTGCGGCTGCGTGGTCACAGTGGGGAAATCGAAAAACCGGTTGGCGTACTGGACGCGAAGGTCGTTCAGCAGGTTGCTGCGCAGGGTGGAGGTCAGGCTGCCGACCAGCGATTGGTCGCGGAAGAAGTTGTTCTTGAACGCCGAGGGCAGATCGAAGCCGTCGTTCAGCGGCGAAACGTTGATCTGCTCGGCGTCGTTGAAGAAGTAGCGGATAAACAGGTACTGCCGGTCGGAGAGGGCGGCGTCCAGCTTGATCAGGAACTGGTCGTAGTCAAAGCTGCGTACCTGCCGCAATTGCTCGGTCGGCAGGCCGCCCGCCACGCCCGCGCACACGTCCACCGAGTTGGGGTCGGCAGGCAGTGGCGCCAGGTTCCCGAACAACGTGCACTTGATGTTGTTGATGGCCGTGATGTTGCTGTTGATCACCGAGTTGTAGAACGGATTCTCCCGCCGCCGCTGGCCCTCGTAGTTTCCGAAGATCCAGACCTTTTCCTTCTTGATGGGGCCGCCGAGCGTGAAGCCGTACTGGTTCTGGATCAGCTTGTCCAGCAATTCGCAGCCCCCTGAAGCGAGAACGCCGGGCGTATTGCAGGTGTCCAGCCGGTCCAAGTTGGGGGACTGCAGCAGGCTCTTCGCGTCCACGGCGTCGTTGCGATGGAACCAGTACGCGCCGCCGTGCCAGTTGTTGGTGCCGCTCTTGCTGATGATGTTCACGATGCCGCCGACTGCCCGTCCTGCTTCCACGCTGTACTGGGTGTTGATGACGCGGAACTCCTGCACCGCCTCCTGCGACGGCGTGGTCTTCTGCACGCCTGAGGCCGTGGACATGTTGTCCGCCCCGTCGATGGCCACCAGGTTGTAGTGGATGTTCTGTCCCGCGAAGGAGATCTTGGTCACCGGTTCGATGATCACGTCCGTGGAGCCGGAAGTGGTCTCGCCCACGGTCACGCCGGGCGCCAGCAGCGCAAAATCGATGAACTGGCGGCCGTTGACCGGCAGGTTCTCGATCTGCACCTCGCTGATCACCGAGCTCACCGACGTCCGCGTCGGCTCGACCAGTTCACTCTGCGCCTGTACGGTTACTTCTTGCTCCACGGCGCCTACTGCCAGGGCGAAGGCGAGCACTGCGGTTTGCCCGACGGTAAGCACCACTCTCTTCGAGTCCGGCTTGAAGCCGCTGCGCTCCGCCTTGACGGTGTATTCGCCGGCCGGAAGGCCCGCAATCTGATAGTCGCCGTTCCCGCTGCTGGTCGCCGATCGCGAGAGTCCAGTGGCGTTGTTGACCGCGGTGACCTTGGCCTCCGGCAGAGCGGCGCCGCTGGCGTCCAGCACTTTGCCTTCCAGTGTGGCGTTGATCTGCTGGGCGAGCGACGGAATGGCGGAAACCACCACACATAGCAACACGAACACCACGACTGCAGCCGAGCGTGTCATAGCCTTGCCTCTCCCACTTCCCTTGGTTGGCCCCAAAAGCAAAACCCCGTCTAAGCCGTTGGAGTGGAGCGAGTTAACTAAAAACCGAGTGCACTGTCAAGCTTTTTGGAACCGAGGTCACAACTGAATGTGACCAGACGAAACCGATTACCTTTACATTGCCCATACCGAACCGCACCACCAACTGCTTTTGAGTTTTGCCCTCGCGTTCGCTATAGTGCAGGCCCTCACCGGGCCCCCGAGACTTCCTGGGCACAACGAGAGTCGAAGGTGCTTGCCCGGGTGGATTCCCTAAATGCTCAAGGAGGTAACTGCAATGGGCGGCAAGGGACAGATTTTGGCCGGATTCCTCGCGCCGCATCCGCCTCATCTCATCTATGGGGAAAATGCGGAAGCGAACGAGCCGCGCTCCACCGGCGGCTGGGAGGTGTTGCGCTGGGCCTACGAGAACTGCCGCGAGCGCATCCGGGAGCTCAAGCCCGACGTCATCCTGGTGCACACGCCCCACTGGATGACCATCGTCGGCCATCACGTGCTGCGGGTCCCGCACCTCAGCGGCATCTCAGTGGACCCCATCTTTCCCCATCTGTTTCGCTATCGCTACGACATCAACGTGGACGTGGAGCTGGCGGACGCCGTACACGACGAAGCTATCGCTGGCGGCCTGCTCTCCCGCAAGATGACCAATCCCAACTTCCGCGTGGACTACGGCACCATCATCTCGCTGCACATGCTGAATCCGAGCTGGGATATCCCCATCCTCAGCATATCCGCCAACAATTCGCCCTACTACTTTTCGCTCAAGGTCGGGATCGAGGAGATGTACAAGCTGGGCGAGGCCACGCGGCGAGCCATCGAGAAGACCGGAAGGCGCGCGGTGCTGGCGGCAAGCAACACGCTCTCTCATTTCCACTTCGACCGCGAGCCCAATCCCGCGCTGCCTGAGGACATGAGCCAAGAGCACATCTTCAGCCACGAAAACTATCTCTGGGACATGAGAATCGTGAACCTGATGCGCCAGGGGAAGATGGATGACCTGGTGAAGCTGCTGCCGGACTTCATTAACGCGACCGCTTCCGAAGTCAAATCCGGCTCCCTGTTCTGGATGCTTTCCGCCATGGGCTTTCCGAAGATTCCGGCCCGAGTGCACGGTTATTGGACGGTGATCGGTACCGGCAACGCCGTCGTGGAGTGGAACCTGGCGGCCGGAGGGAACGGCCATGCCTGAGGGAAAAATCGTTCAGGCGTACATCCTCCCCGGCCTGCCGCACCTGGTCTTGGGCGGAAAGGCAAAGCCCTGGACGGGCCTGCAGAACGCCATGGAGACGGCAGGCAACAACATTCGCAGTGCCAAGCCCGACGTTGTGGTCATCTTCAGCACGCAATGGATCTCTGTGCTCGGGCACCTTTTCCAGGGCCTGCCGAACCCCAAGGGGATCCATGTGGATGAGAACTGGCATCACCTGGGCGAGATTCCGTTCGATTTCCAGGTGGATGTGGAGCTGGCACAGCAGGCCGTCGAGGCCGCAGGCCGCCGGAATCTGCAGGCGCGCGCCGTGAACTTCGAGGGCTTTCCCGTGGATACCGGCACGCTTGTGGTGAACCATTTTCTGGGCAAGGACGGCATCCGACTGGGCGGGGTTTCGTGCAACATCTACGCCGGCCGCGACGACGAGCTCGCCTTGGGCGCGGCCACCGCGGAAGCTGTGCGCAGTTCCGGACGACGCGCGGTGTTGGTGGCCTGCACGGGTCTTTCCGGCCACTTCTTCACCACGGAGATTGCGGCGGAGAGCGACCGGATCTCCAAGGATGAGGACGACCAGTGGAACCGGAAGCTGCTCGACCACATCGGTCAGGGGAGAAACCAGGACGCGGTCGAGCTCGCCGGCGAGTTTGCCGCTGCCACCGGTGCCGACATGGGCTTTAAAGCCTTCTACTGGCTGATGGGAGCGTTGGGAACGCCCGCCATACCCGGCAAAGTGCTGGCCTACGGACCGATCTGGGGCACCGGGGCCGCTGTCGTGCAGTACGAGCTGGCCTAGCAGGAGAGCAGGTGAAACAGGATCCCCAGCGCATCGATACCCAGGCTGCGCCCAGGCCTCTGGGCGCCTATGCGCACGCCGCCCGGGCAGGGCAACTGCTGTTCATTTCCGGGCAGGGAGCGCGCGATCCCGCCACCGGCCGCGAACGCGGCGTGGTCCTCAACGCGGATGGCAGCCTGCAATCCTATGACATCCGCGAGCAGACTCGCGCTGCCCTCGCCAACCTGGAAGCCGTGGTTCGCGCGGCCGGCGGCACACTCGAGGACATCGTGGACGTCACCGTGTTCCTGCTCCACATGACGGATTTCCCTGCCTACAACGAGGTTTATGCGGAGGTGTTCGGCAGCCGTCGCCCGGCGCGAACTACGGTCGGGGCCGCGTCTTTACCTGGGAACAACGCCATCGAGATCAAGGCGGTAGCCTGCCTGCTTCGCGAAGGTGAGCCGCAATGAGCGCCAGCCCGGTCCCTCATGTCGACCGTGGAGAAGAGGTAGCGCGCGCCGACGTGCGCTTGTTCATCGGCGGCGAGTGGGTGGAAGCACGCAGCGGCCGCATGTTCGCAACCACGAATCCGGCTACCGGCGAGCGTCTGGCGCTGGTCCACGAAGCCGGTGACGCGGACGTCGACGCCGCCGTCCGTGCCGCGCGCCAGGCTTTCGAGGGCGGTCCCTGGCCGCACATGGCTGTGGCCGAGCGCTCCCGGGTGCTCCACCGCATCGGCGATCTCATTGAACAGAGGCGCGAGGAGTTGGCGCGCCTGGAGACTCTCGACACCGGCAAGCCCATCCGCGAAAGCCTGGAAATAGACGTCCCGCGCGCCTCCTACAACTTCCACTTCTTCGCCGACCTCATCAAAAGCACGAACACTGAATTCTTCTCCATGGACGGCCGGGCCATGAACTACGTGCTGCGCGAGCCGACGGGAGTGGCCGCGCTGATCACGCCCTGGAACCTTCCGCTGTACCTGGCCACGTGGAAGGTCGCTCCGTGCCTGGCGGCGGGAAACACCTGCGTGCTGAAGCCGGCGGAGCTGACACCGCTGACCGCCGCGCGGCTGGCCGACATCGGCCGCGATGCGGGTCTTCCCCCTGGTGTGCTCAACGTCGTTCAGGGATTCGGCCCGCAATCCGCCGGGGAAGCGCTGAGCCGCCATCCGGACGTGGACTTGATCTCCTTCACCGGCGAAACCGCCACCGGCAGGGCCATCATGGCAGCCGCATCCTCCAGCCTCAAGCGGCTTTCGTTCGAACTGGGCGGGAAGGGCGCCGTCGTCGTCTTTGCTGACGCTGACCTCGAGCAGACGCTGCCCATCCTCCAACGGGCCGCATTCCAGAACCAGGGGGAAGTTTGCCTGGCTGGCTCACGCATTTTGGCCGAGGCAGGGATTCTCGACGCGCTGGTCGAACGGCTGGCCGCGGCGGCGCGGGTGATCCGCCTCGGCGATCCGCTCGACCCGGCCACGGAGATGGGGGCGCTCATCAGCCAAGAACATCGCGAGAAGGTGGCGGGTTACGTCCGCCTCGCGGCCGAAGAAGGCGCGCACCTGCATTGCGGCGGAGGGCCTCCCCCGGATCTGCCGCGCGGGAATTTCTACCTGCCCACGGTCATCACGGGGGTGAACGAAGAAAGCCGCGTCTGTTGCGAGGAGATTTTCGGTCCCGTGGTGACCGTGCAGCCGTTCCGCGAAGAGCAGGAAGCCGTGCGCCTTGTGAACGCTACCCAGTACGGCTTGTCCAACGTGATCTGCACTCGCGACCTGGCGCGCGCTCATCGGGTAGCGGCCGGCCTGCGCAGCGGCATTGTGTGGATCAACTGCTGGATGGTGCGCGACCTGCGCACGCCCTTCGGCGGCTACAAGAAAAGCGGCATCGGCCGCGAAGGCGGCCGCCACAGCCTGGAATTCTTTACGGAAGCCAAGACCGTCTGCGTGAAGCTCTAGAAAGGACCAAAAGATGACTCCCGCTGCCCGCAGGTCCGCCGTTCATCCCGCCGGCGACACCGACTATTCCATCTGGTCCCTGGCTTACTGCCAGGCCGATATGCCGTACGACTTCTTCGGTGGCTCAGGTCCCTTCAGTAACAAAGGCATCATCAAGATCCCTATGATTTACACCCTGCTCGTGGGTGGGGAGGTAGGCGGGAAAAAGCACATCGCGCTGGTGGATTGCGGCTTCAAACAACGCAAGTGGCTCAAGCGCTATGCCTTCTCCCACTGGGAGGAGCCCAAGACGGTGCTCGGCCGCGTGGGGTTCTCACCGGCGGATGTCGAAGTGATCCTGTGCACGCACATGCACTTCGATCACATAGGGAACTTCGAGGCCTTTCCCAATGCCAAGCTGTACGTCCAGCTCGACGAGTACATGGGGTGGCTGCAGGCGGTGAGCTTCGCGCGCCAGATCGGCGAAAAAGAAGAGACCTCCTGGATCTTCTCCTCCTTCGATCCCGAAGATCTCAAGAAGGCCTCCAAGGGTGCAGCCGATGGCCGTATCATTTTCATCCACGGGGACGCCGAGGTCCTGCCCGGCGTTACCGCACATCTGGCCAAGGATTCGCACACGTTCGGAACCCAGTGGTTCCAGGTGCGTACACGCAACGGGCCCTTCGCCATTGTCGGCGACACGATTTACTGGTACTCGAATGTCGAAATGATGTGGCCGCCCGGCTACAACCAGGGCAACGCTTTCAATCAGATCTACACCTACCACCGCATCCGGCAGACGCTGAAGGGAGAGACGCGGCGCATCGTGCCCGGCCATGATCCCATCCTCTGGGAAAGACACCCGACCTGGGTCCCGAAGACCATGAACCAGGTGGCGGAGCTGAACGTGGCGGAAGGAGCCGCTTCTCGGCGCCCCAAGCGGATCCGTTAGCCGCCGGTATAGCCGTGTTTCGCCAGGCGCTTCCCGGAGGCGGCGTAGGCCTCCGGCGGCATGTCCTGCACGCCGGCGGCGTCGCACCAGCGATTGTAGAAGTTGAACAGCGAGCAGACCGTGATGGCGTCGTAGAGCGCTTCCTCGCTGCATCCGGCCTGGCGCGCGGCCTCCACGTCCGAGGGCTCAATCTCATAGGACTTGCTGTTTACTTTGGCAAGGAACGCGAAGAGCGCCTTGTCCCTCTCCGCCAGCGGGGAAGAACGGTAGTCGCGCAGCACCGCATCGACCAGCGCCCGGCCTCCCAGCAGTTCCGCCGCGACCGCGGCGTGGCTCCCGGTTCAAAACGGGCAGTGGTTTTGGGCAGAAGTGAAGGCTGCGATGAGTTCGCGCATGCCGGGCGCGAGCGGCGAGGGGCCGCGCATCACCGCCTGCGTGAAGCGCGCCAGGTGTTGCGTCGCCTCGGGCTTGTACTTGAACAGGTGCAGGATCTGCGGCACCACCATGCCCGCGGACTGCATCATCCGGACCGCATCCGCGTGCGGGCCCGAGCCTTGCGCCTGTTCGATTTCTTCGAGGAACATCGGCTTCATGGTGTTCTGCCCTTTCTTGCAGTCTTGCTGTTGCGCTGCCCATGATAGCGCGCGTAGTCCCGCACTCTACGCCGGTAGGAGGCGAGCGTGTCGAAATCCAGCCAAATGGCCGGCGTGCGCACGGCAACGAACCGGATGCGCGATAAATCGCGATAGACAACATCGCGCGCAGATTCGGCTTGCTCGAATTCCTGGCGCAGCTTGGCGGCGAAGATCACCGGGTGTCCGGCTCGATGCCGGAAGCTGGGAGCCGCAATCACCTGCGCCTTGCTCCTCCGCCGGAACTCCGCTACCAGCCGACGGACCACCTTGGGCGTCAGCAGAGGAAAGTCCACCGGGTAGAGCATGAAGTCGGCGTTCCGCGGAACACGTCGCAGGCCGGCCAGCAGGGAAGTGGTCTGTCCCTGCCGCCAGCGGCGATTCACTACCACGCGAGCGGCGCGTGGCACGGCGCTCCGCAGCCTGGCCGCGTCGTACCCAAGCACCACGATGGGCCGCGCCAGTCCGGCGCAGTTCTCCACCGCGATCTCCGCTGCCGTGCGGTCCCCGAAGCGTGCGGTGGCCTTGGGAAATCCCAGCCGCGACGAGCGGCCCGCGGCCAGGATGATGGGATGAATCACTCGCCGAGTCACCGGTCTCCAAACTAAACCATCCTCGCCGTCCTGTCATGGTCAGTGGGAAATCGCCTTCCTTCACTGCACACGCTTGACTGCCTCTGGTACATTGTTGGGCCCGGGATTGAGAATCCCGGGCGACTCCGGCCCTACGGCGTCGCAGGAACCGGCATCCGAATGTACCCACGCGCTTTTCACTATCACCGTGCCACATCGCTTTCGGAGGCGGTTTCCATGCTCACCGACCTGGGGGAAGAGGCCCGCCTGCTGGCCGGTGGGCAAAGCCTGATCCCGTTGATGAAGCTGCGCCTGGCCAGCCCCGCTCATCTGGTGGACCTGAACTTCATTCCTGGTCTCGAGTACGTCCGTGAGCAGGGGAACGAACTGCGCGTCGGAGCGCTCACTCGCCATGCGCAGATCGAGGAATCCGCGGAAGCTGCGCGCGTCCCCATCGTGCACGATTGCGCCTCGGGGATCGCCGACATTCAGGTGCGCAACCGCGGCACGCTCGGCGGCTCGCTCGCTGAAGCCGATCCCACCGGCGACTGGGCGCCGGTCCTGCTGGTGCTGGGGACCGAGGTCGTCTGCCAGGGCCCGGACGGCGAGCGCACCGTGAAGCTGGAGGATTTCCTGGTCGACGCCTTCGTGACCACGCTGGCGCCCAACGAACTGGTGAAGGAGGTCCGGATCACGCAGCCGCCGAAGAAGAGCGGCGGCGCTTACATCGCCGCCAAGCGCTCCGCGCCCGTGTACGCCTCCGCCAGCGTGGCGGTGCAGCTCGCGATGGAAGACTCCAGTGTCTGCCGCGAGGCCGGGATCGCTCTGGGCGCCGTCGGGCTCACCGCCATCCGCGCCCGCGAAGCCGAAAAAGTCCTGAACGGCAAGAGCGTGGACTCCAGGGCCATTGAGGAGGCCGCGGAAGCCGCCATGCGCGCCGCCGATCCGCAATCCGACATGCGGGGCTCGGCCGAGTACAAGCGCGTGCTCGTACGCGCCCTGGTCAAGCGCGCGCTGGAAGCCGCGTTGCGCCGCAGCCGCGGAGAGCCCGTGGAGGTGAGCCACCTGTATGCCTGACCAGGTCCAGATGGTGCCCATCACCGTGACCGTCAATGGGCAGCGGCACTCGCTCTCCGTCGAGCCACGCATGCTGCTGGTGAGCTTCCTGCGGGAAGCGCTCGGGCTCACTGGCACCCACATCGGCTGCGACACCACCTACTGCGGCGCCTGTACCGTCCTGTTGAACGGGCGCAGCGTCAAATCGTGCACCGTGTTCGCCGTGCAAGCCGATCAAGGTGAGGTGCGGACGGTCGAAGGGCTGGCAGGTGAATCCAGCCTCCATCCCATCCAGCAGGCTTTCCTGGAGAATCACGGGTTGCAGTGCGGCTATTGCACCCCTGGCTTCCTGATGTCTGCGGTCCAACTGTTGGAGAAGAACAAGGACCCGGACGAGAAGGCCATCCGCAAGGGGATTGCGGGCAACACCTGCCGCTGCACCGGTTACCAGAACATTTTCAAGGCCGTCCGTGCGGCCGCTGCATCCATGAGGGGGCGCTGACATGCCCATCAGCCTGTCGGGCGAATTCGAAGTCAAGAAATCCCCCGAGGAAGTCTACGAGTTCCTCACCGACCCCAAGCGCTTCTGCCCGCTTCTGCCCGGTTACCAGGGCTCGACCATCGTGGACGATAAGAACTTCACCGTGAAGGTGAACGTCGGCGTCTCGCACATCCGCGGCACGGCCGACGTGAAACTCCGCCTGGCCGAAGCCGAGAAACCCCGCCGCGCCCGCTACGAGGGCCAGGGACGCATGGCCGGCTCCAGCATCAGCCTCAACGCCGGCTTCGACCTGAGCAAGACCGGCGCTGGGACCAAGGTAGCCTGGAAGGGCGAGTCGCAGATTTTCGGCGGGCTGGCCTCCATGGCCGGAGGGCTGCTCGAACCCATGGCCAAGAAGAACATCCAGCAGGTCATCGACGGTTTGCAGAAGGCCCTGAGCTGAAGTCGCTACCGCTCAGGCGGGCAGGAGCGAATCGTCATAGACGTCCTCCGGCTTCATTCCCGCTCCCGGGTACTCTCGATTCACCAGGTCGATCGCGTTCCGGCGCGCGTCGGCGCTCGCCCTTCCATCTCGAGTGAAGCAGGCACGCACGATCCCGAGTGTGCTTTCGGCGATTTCCGGACCGCAATCCAGCAGCTCCTCTAGCACCGGCAGGACCTCGCTCGCGGACTCGTGCACAGTCGTCAGGCTGCTGCGGAGCGCTTCGACCATTCGGCGCGCGAGGCCCGGCTTCTCGCTCAGGATCTCTTCGGATACCGCCAAGCCGGTTGTCGGCATGCATATCTCGTCGCCGAAGAACAGCAGCGTCGTCAGGCCGAGCGAGTGCGCCCTGGCAGGAGGCACATGCGAGCTGAGCACGGCAGCGGCGACGTTGCCGGATCGCAGCAAGCCCAGGCGCGCCACGTCATCGCGGGCCGCATCCAGCCGCACATCCTGGTCGGGATCGAGGCCCCGACCGCTTAGGATGGCACGATGAATGAGCCACGGAGGTGAGCCCGGCGGGAAGGTCGCGATACGCGCCCCTCGCAACTGCTGCCAATCCGTCCCGGCGCGGGCGTACATCCAGAACATCGGCCGCTCCGTGGCCACCAACACGACTTTGCGTCGCGTTCCTTGCGCTCGCCCCACAATCGTCGCTCCGCACGCCGTGCTGAAGGTGCGCCGCGCTAGTTTGTCTTCGGGTGTGAACGTGAGGTCGCTGAGGCACACTGCCAGGCGGGCGCGCTCGTAGTGGCCCATGCGCTCGGCCACAAAGTGCAAAAGCAGTTCGTGGGGATCGAAAGCTCGGAATCCGAGTATGACGGCCTCCGGATCCGCTGCTCTGGGCATGTCACGCTCCTCGGACCGCACTGGCTCAGACCAGGTGCGGGATCACGTCTTCGGCCAAGGTCCGCAGCAGCGCCACCGGTTCCCGCGTCGTGAGCGGGATGACTACGCGGTCCACTCCCAGCTCCAGAATGGCGCGGAATCTGGGGATGGCCTCTTCCGGCGTCCCGGCGATCACCATCGCGTCCACTATGCGGTCCGTCACCAGGCTGCCGTGGCTGGCCTGCTGGCTGACGTGCTGATAGTAGTTGTAGTGCTCCTGCAAGGCCTTCAAGTCCGACACCAGATCGGGCGGCAGCGTCTCCTCCGGGTTGGACTGGAAGACCGTTTCCGCTGCCGCCGCGGCATACGGCCGGGCTTCCTCCCGCGCCGTTTGCCCGTTCCGCGAGACCGAGCACCCCAACCGGACGCAGAGCTTTACGTCGCTCGGATCGCGGCCCGCCTCCTGGGCTCCGGCCCGCACGCCGTCGATGGCGCGGCGTATCAGCGCCGGCTCGCAACCCACCTGGAACAGCACTCCGTCGGCGACGCGCCCCGCCCGATGCAACGACTTGGGCCCGGACGCAGCGAAATAGATCGGCACCGGCCGCGTCGCCCAGGTCATCCGCATCTCGTTGCCCTGGTACCTAGCGGTCTGGCCGGCCATCAGCGCGCGCAGAGCCAGCGTGGCTTCTTCCAGTGCCTTGAGCGAAGCGGGCTTGAGGCCGACGGTGCGCACTGCGCTGAAACCTGTTCCGATGCCCAGAACGGCACGTCCTCCGGAGAGTTCGTCGATGGTGGCGATGCTGGACGCGATTGCGGCGGGATGCCGCGTCACCGGATTGGTCACTCCTGTGGCCAGCATCAGCCGCTCGGTGCGCAGCGCTCCCAGCGCCAGGGTGACGAATGCGTCCCGAAAGATGGATTGTGAGTCGGCCACCCAGACGCCGTCGAACCCCACCGCCTCCGCCGCCACCATGAGCTGCACGCTTTGCTCCGCGGGACCCTGCGGCAGAACGCCGATGTCGAACTGAGTTCTCATGCGCTTTCCTCTCGCAGCGAAACGCGCTTCATCATACTGCCTTGGCTGCGTATCAATCACAGCGCGGCCCCGGTAGAGGTGCGGTATACTCGCACGCTCGGAAATCGAAGGTTGGGGAGAATCAACGTGGCAGGACGCAAAGCGCGAAAAACGGGCGCGCCGCAAAAGGGCAACGGAGCACACTGGGTCGGAAAGCCGGTGCCGCGCAAAGAGGAAGGCCGTTTGTTGCGCGGTCAGGGGAAATTCGTCGACGACTACAAGCTTCCCGGCATGTTGTTCCTGCGTTTTGTGCGTTCGCCCTACGCGCACGCCCGTGTCACCGGCATCGATGTTTCCGAAGCCGCGGCTCATCCGGGCGTGGTGTGCACGTTGACCGGCCCGGAGGTGGCCGGCCTGTGCAAGCAGCCCTTCCCGGAAATCGGCCCTCCGCCCGGCGCAAACATCAAGGACTTTCCCATGGCCGTGGACAAGGTGCGTTACCAGGGCGAGCCCGTGGCTGCCGTGGTCGCCGAAACCCAGGTCGCGGCCGACGATGCTGCCGAACTGGTTCGCGTCGATTACGAAGCCCTCGATCCGGTCATCGACACCGAGGATGCGCTCGCCGACAAGAGCATCCTGCACGAATCCGCCGGCACCAACCTCGTCTACCGCGGCACGTTCGAGTACGGCGACGTCGACAAGGCCTTCCGCGACGCGGCCTACGTCGTCTCCATCGACAGGATGCACTTCCATCGCTTTTCGTCCACGCCGCTGGAGTGCGCGGGTGTCATCGGCCAGTGGGACGCCGGCGACGACGTGATCCGCTACTGGTGCAACAACCAGTTCCCCATGTTCGCCATCCTGTTTCTGTCGCCGGTGCTGGGCGTGCCCATCGACCGCATTCGCGCCACTACGCACGACATCGGCGGCGGCTTCGGCATCAAGATCGCCAGCTACCCGCAGATGGCGGTGTGCGCGCTGGCCTCACGCAAGTGCGGCGGGCGTCCGGTGAAGTGGATCGAGACGCGCTCCGAGCACATGATCGCCAGCGCGCACGGCAACGAGCGCACCTTCCGCGACACGCGCGTCGCGCTGGATAAGGACGGCCGCATCCTCGCTATCGAGTCCCGCCACATCGACGACTGCGGCGCCTACCCGCGTTACGAGCCTCTGGGCTGCGTCATCTGGGCCCAGGTGCTGCCCGGCGCCTACCGCTTCAAGAACTTCCGCGTCGACTTTGCCCAGGTCGTCTCGAACAAGTGTCCGGTCGCTCCCAATCGCGGCTATTCGCGCATGCAGCACCTGTGGTTTCTCGAGCGCTGCCTGGATATCTGCGCCCACGAACTCGGCATTCCCTCCGACGAGATGCGCTTGCGCAATTACATCCAGCCGAAAGAGTTTCCCTACACCACGCCCAACGGCTGCGTCTACGACTCCGGCGACTATCCCCGCATGCTCAAGCTGGCGCAGGAACTCATCGGCTGGGACGACTGGAAGCGCCAGCAGGCCGAAGCGCGCCGCCAGGGACGCTGGTTGGGCATCGGCATCGGCACCACGCTCGACTCGGGCACCAACAACTTCGGCCAGTCCCGCATTCTGAACCCCCACGCTCCCTTCTCCGGGAACTCACAGGCCGCCATCGTCAAGCTCGATATGTACGGCGAACTGGTCGTCTCCGTCGGCTCGGTCCCGCAAGGCCAGGGCCACGAGACCGTCGCCGCCCAGGTCGTGGCCGACGTCTTCAACGTCTCACCCGAGCACGTGGATGTCCGCGTCGGCTTCGACACCGAGCGTAACGCCCACACCGGCACTTCCGGCACCTACGCCAGTCAGTTCGCCGTCTCCGGACTCTCGGCGGTCCATGGCGCCGCGCTGAAGCTCAAGAAGGAAATGAGCCGCGTCGCCGCCTTCGCGCTCAAGGCCAAGGAAAGCCAGCTCGAGTTCGGCCTCGGCGACCAGGGCCCGGAAGTCCGGGTCCGCGGCAAGAAGGGACAGTCGGTGAACTACTGGCGGCTGGCCAACCTGGTGAACGTGAACAGCGCCGAACTGCCCGAGAACCTGCGCGACGTCACCTTGAACTGCCGTCATGTCTACCGCGCGCCCTTCAAGGTTCCTGACGTCAAGCGCAAGTACGGCAACCTGACGCTCACCTATTCCGCGCAGCTTCACATCTGCGTGATCGAAGTGGACCGTGAGACGTTCCAGCCGAAGATCCTCGACTATGCTGCCGTCGATGACTGCGGCCGCGTCGTCAATCCCGCCATCGTCTACGGACAGGTGATGGGCGCTACCGCCCACGGCATCGGCGCGGCGTTGATGGAGAGCTGCGTCTACGACGCCGCCTCCGGCAACATGCTCACCGCCACCTTCAGCGACTACACGCCCATCACGCCAGTGAACATGCCCATGGTGAAATATGGCCACATCGAAAGCCCGTCCCCCTTCACCTTCGCGGGCACCAAGGGGATGGGCGAAGGCGGAGCGGCTCCTCTGCACACGGTCTGCGCCGCGCTGCAGGACGCGCTCTACTCGGCCGGCGTCTACATCGACGACTCGCACAACACCGCCGACAGCCTGTTCCGGCGACTGCAGGCCATCGCCGCAGGCCAGCGCGAGTCGAACGTGCGCGTGGAGCAGCGGCAGCCGGCCCGCGCCCGCCGCCGATGAGAATGCCAGCCACTGTCCACTAGCCACGGACCACTGCCCTCATGAAGCGCATCTGCATCGTCGGTGCTGGTTCCATCGGCAGTCTTTACGCGGCGCACCTTGCCCGCGTGGCCGAAGTGTGGTGCTTTGTCCGCCGCCCCGAGCACGCCCGCGCGCTGAATGAACAGGGTCTGCGGGTTTCCGGCCGCCATGATTTTCACGTCCGGCTCCGCGCCACCCATGACCTCCGCGAGCTCCCCGCGTTCGACTTCGGCATCGTGGCCACCAAGGCCACGCAGACCGCGGAGGCATTCGCCCCCATCGGACGCCGCTTCGACCAGGGCGCCGTGCTCTCGGCGCAGAACGGACTGGGCAGCGAGGAGATCCTGGCCCAGCACACCCGCGGCTACGTGATCCGCGGCACCACCTTCATGAGCGGCACGCGCCACAGCGACACCCACGTCCAGTATGAGCTCGACACGCCCACCTGGATGGGCCCGTTCGAGCCCACCCACACGCCCTACGAACTCGTAAAGGAGTTGGCCGACCTCCTCATCGCCGGCGGCCTCAAGGCCGAAGCCCTCCACGACGCCAGGCCCGCGCAGTGGTCCAAGCTGATCTTCAATGCTTCAGTGAACAGCGTCTCGGCGCTCTCGCAGTTGCCCCACTGCCCGGAGTTCGCCCATGAGCACCAGTTCTCCGACCTCGGCCACCTGCTCCATGATTTGATCAACGAAGGCAAGGCCGTGGCTGCCGCGCTCGGGGTTCAGCTTCACGAGGATCCGTGGGAGATGAACAAGATCGGCGCGCAGACCGATCACCCGACTTCTATGCTTTATGATGTTCGGCATCAGCTTCCGACCGAGGTGGACTTCCTCGGCGGCGCCATCGCCCGCGAGGCCGCGCGCGCCGGCATTCCTGCGCCGCTGCACACGGCGCTCTACCGGCTCATCAAGGGCCTGGAGCTGTCCTGGACTCGTGAAACGAGTAACGAAAAACGGGAAAGCTGAAACACATGCCCTGGCCTGTTGACACCGCCAAGCTCGACCGCGTCCGCGCCCTCATGAAGGCGCAGGACCTGTCCGCCCTCGTCTGCCGCGCCCCCGACAACATCCTCTATCTCACCAACTACTGGTGCATGAAGGGATACGACGCGGTCGTCTTTCCGCGCGAAGGCGAGCCCACGCTCATCACGCTAGAGCCGCAGTTGAACGATGCCCGCCGCAACTCCTGGACGTCCGACATCCGCCTGTTCAAGGGCTACGACGAGCGTGACCCGCGCCCGCCCAACTTCCGCGCGCTCGATATGGCGCTCGCCGTGCTGAAAGAGCGCGGCCTCACCGACAAGGTCGGCATCGAACTCACCAACCACACCCAGGCCGCCGACCGCATGGTGGGCGAGCCCACCGTGTATTCCCAGCCCTACTTCGACGCCTTCCGCAAGATCTCCGGGCAGGTGGTGGACGCCATGCCCTTGCTCATCGAGGCGCGTGCCATCAAAACGCCGCAGGAGATCGAGCGCATGCGTCTGGCCAATGAGCTGGCCGCGCTCGCCATGGAGCACTGCCGCCAGAACATGCGGCCGGGCATGAAGGAGAGTGAAGTCGGCGCCATGTTCGAGGGCTTCGTGCACGGCGTCGGTGTCGGCTACCAGGGCAAGGTGGAGATGGCCCGCGCCTTCACCCTGGTCTGGTCCGGACCCGGCATCGCCACCTTCACCGCTACCGGCAACCGTCCCATCCAGGAGCACGAGCCCACTTTGTTCGAGATCTGGGTGTGCGTGGACGGATACTGGAACGACCTCACCAAGAACCTCAGTCCCGGCAGGCTCACGCCGCGCTACGAGAAACTCCTCGACCTGTTGCTCAGCGTCTTCAACGAAGCCGTCGCCTTCGCCCGTGATGGCGCCAGCCTCCCCGAACTCGACCGCCTCATCCGCGCCCGCATCGCCGAAGGCGGCTATCCCGGCCAGCCCTCGCACCCCGTCTGCCACGGTGTGGGCGCCCGCGCCCATGAACCGCCTTACGCCCATCAGGCCGGCACCGGCACCATCCGCCGGAACATGGTGCTGGCCATCGAGCCCGGCATCTACTGGGAAGGCGGCGGCGGCCTCCGCCTGGAGGACGACTTCCTCATCACCGCCGCCGGCAGCGAGAAACTCTGCACCTTCCCGGACGACTTTCGCGTCCTCATCCCGTCGTGACAATGTCGTTGGATGGATTCGATGGTTGCGATTGTCATCCTGAGCCCGCCCGCGGCGGGCGAAGGACCTTACGACTGCGGGAACTCACAATGCGGTTGACAGGCTCACCACGAAAATTCTCCTGCGCCTACATCATGGCCAGCCAGCGCCGTGTGCTCTACATCGGCGTCACCGGGAACCTGCACAGGCGCGTCTGGCACCACAAGTTCGAACCCGAGGGCTTTGTCGCCCAGTACCAGGCCAACAAACTCGTTTACTTCGAACGCTATGCCGATATTCGCAGCGCCATTGACCGCGAGAAGGAACTCAAAGGCTGGCGTCGGGACCGCAAGATTGCGCTGATCGAGTCCGTGAATCCGAAGTGGCGCGACCTGAGTGCTGGTTGGTACGTCCGTCCGGTTGCGCAGCGTCCCAAGCAGACCCCGTGAACGATGTTGGCGAGCCCCGCGCTCGTAAGGTCCTTCGTGGGTCTGCGACGGACTCAGGATGACACCCGTGAAATGCACCTTCCTCCACCGTGTCATCCTGAGCCCGCCGTGGCGGGCGAAGGACCTTACGGGCGTTAGAACTTACACCGCGGTTCACAGGATCATCACGTCCCCCGACGACTTTCGCTCATCCCCTCGTGAATTGCCCGTGACGCCGAGCGGGCCGAAGGAGTAGATTCTTTCTTCGCGTCCTGAGACCTGACGCCGCCGAACATGCCCAAATCCGTCGCCAAGAAGAAAAAGCCCGACCTCACCCACTCCATCCTCGCTCAGATCGACGAAGAGGCGCTGGTCACCATGGCCTGCGATGTGGTGAACATCCCCAGTCCCACCGGCGAGGAGCAGGCTATGGCCGAGTACATGGCCCAGACCTTCGACCGTATGGGGCTGGATGTCACCTGGCAGGAGGTCGAAACCGGCCGCGCCAATGTCATCGGCCGGCTGCAGGGCTCCGGCAATGGCAGGACGCTGATGTTCAACGGCCACATGGACACTTCCAACACCGGTCGCGAGCCCTTCCTCACGGGCATCGGCTACAAGCCGCACGCTATCATCCGCAACGAGATGATCTACGGCCTCGGCATCTACAACATGAAGGGCGCCCTGGTCTGCTACACCCATGCCGTGCGCGCGCTGCAGGCCGCCGGCGTGAAGCTCGAGGGCGACGTGGTCATCGCCGCTGTCGCCGGCGAGATTGAAAAGTCCCAGATCGGCGACTACCAGGGCCGCGAATTCCGCGGGTACGGTTGTGGCACGCACTACCTGGTGAACCACGGCACGTTGCCCGACATGTGCATCCTGGGCGAGCCCACGGATATGCAGCTCGTGCTCGGCCACTACGGCTCCATGTGGGTCCGTCTCTCGACCACCGGTCTCTACGTGCACACCGCCTTCGGCCCCGGCCGCGAAGGCGAGAACTCCTTGCGCCGCATGCACCGGGTCATGGCCGATCTCATGCAATGGATCCCCGGCTGGCAGGAGCGCACGGCCTACGGCAACAAGAAAGGCTTTGTGAACCTGGGCGGGATTCGCGGCGGGCATGCCTGGCGCGCCAGCCGCACTCCCGAGCGCACCGACCTCTATCTCGACGTCCGTGTCCCGCCCACCATGCCTATGGCTGAAGCCCGCCGCGAATTCAAGAAGTTCTTCCTCGACCTGCGCCGGAAGTACCCGGACTGGGGCCTCGAGTTCGAGACCTACGTCTCCGTGCCCGGCGCCGAGATTGCCGAGGACCACCCCATGGTCCGCGCCATCGAAAAGAACCACCGCCAGATCATGGGTGAGCGGCCAAAGCGCGACACCGTGCTCTGGTCCTCCGACGCCAGCGTGCTTACCCGCTACGGCGTGCCGACGGTGAACTACGGGCCATCGAGCGGCCCACGCGACCAGCAGGGCGAGAAGGTACGCATCAAGACCCTCGTCGACATGACCCGCGTCTACGCCCTGACGGCCGCCGATTTGTGCAATGCAGAATGAAAGATTGAAAATGCAAACGGGCGTTCGCATGTACTTCCCTTTTTGCATTTTGAATTTTGCATTTTGAATTTCATTTTTGATCTGCTCCCATGCCTTCTCAACAGGAGATCGTCCGTCGCTACCAGAACATCCGCAAGGCCATGCAGGCCGAAAACGTGGACGCCCTCATCGTCTGCGGCAACCAGTATGCCGGTTTCGAGGGCGCGGTCCGCTACGTTTCCGGCTTCGAGATCGTTCACCGCTACTGTTACGTCCTCATTCCCATGGAAGGGGAACTCACCCTCATTTTCCCTGCGGAAGCGCGCTGGATCGGCGATAAGTCCAAGCCCTGGGTGCGCGACCACGTCTGGCCCGCCGTTCCCGGTCAGTGGATCGCCGAGCGCGCCAAAGAGCGGAAGTGGAAGCGTCTCGGCGTCTACGGCCTCAAGCACGTCATGGCGGTTATCGACTACCAGGCCCTGGTGGCAGCGGGCCTCGAGTTGGTGGATTTTGATTTCGCCTTCGACATGGCGCGCGCCGTCAAGAGCGAAGAAGAGATGAAGGAAATCCGCGAGGCCATGGACATCGTGGTCGAAGGTTTTTATGCGCTGGTGAAGAGCTACGCTCCCGGGAAGACTGAAGCCGAGATCATGGCTCCCGCCGTCGAGGTCTACTTCGCGCGCGGCGCCGGCCCCCGCATGATGAACATCGTCCTCTCCGGAACGCACGGCACCGCCGAGGCTTCCTTCAAGGTGCCCGGCCACCGCGTGGTCAATCCCGACGATCTCATGCTGTACTCGCTCGAGGTCACCAACTCCGAGGGCTACTGGGTGGAGTTCTCTCGCGCCATCATCCAGGGCAAACTCGACCCCATCACCGAACGCATGAAGCAGGCGTATCCCATCGCCATGGAGGAAGCGCGCAAGCGCCTGCGCGAAGGCGAACTGGCCTCCGGCGTCCACCGTGCCATCACCGACGTCTTCCAGGAATATGGCTTTTCGCTCGGCCACCTCTCCGGCCACGGCATCGGCGCCACCATGCTGGAGTACCCCGCCGTGGGGTCGTCGAGCGACGTCGTCCTCAAGGAGAACATGGTGCTTTCCGTGCACCCCCAGGTCGTGGACCAGGATGGCAAGGTCTGCCTCTACACGCAGGATACCTATCGCGTCGGCAAGACCGAGGGCGAGAATCTCACCAACGTTCCCTGGCGTCTCTACCGCGGCGGCGACGTGTAAGAGCAGTGGCCAGTGGTCAGTGATCGGTTCTCCGTTGCCAGTGAGAGTGTTATTGATTCGTATCAGGGCACGGCTTCAGCCGTGCCGTCCGGCCGCCTAATCTCTCTTAATTGTCATCCCGAGCGAGCCCGAGCGTCCGCGAGCGAAGGCGAGCGGGGAAGCGAGAACGAGTCGAGGGACCTCGAGGTTGCCTTCTCATTCGCCCTCCTTGGCGTCGCCGCAACCTGCTGTGAAAAGGTGTCCTTTGTGGTGAAGAATCCGTCCTGCACTTCCTCGCGTACCACATACGACCGTTCGTCTGAGAACTGAGAACTGCGAACCGAGAACTAACTGGCAACTGGCAACTGAATTGACTGTCTTTCTCACCGGCGCTACCGGTTACATGGGACGCGAGCTGATTCCGCGCCTGCTCGCCCGCGGGCATCGCCTCAAAGCTCTGGTGCGGCCCGGCTCGGAGCGCAAGCTGCCATCAGGTTGCGAGATAGTCGCCGGCGACGCCCTGAACGCCGCCACCTATCGCGAGAACATCGCTCCCGCTGACACTTTCGTCCACCTCGTCGGCGTGCCCCATCCCGCGCCGTGGAAGGGCAATCAGTTTCGCGCCGTGGACCTGGTGTCCATCCGCGAAGCGGTCCCCGCGGCCGTCTCGGCTGGCATTCGCCATTTCGTTTACCTCAGCGTGGCTCAGCCCGCACCCATCATGCAGGACTACATTGAAGTGCGCGCGGAAGGCGAGCGGCTGCTGCGCGAGAGCAGCCTGAACGCCACTTTCCTCCGGCCCTGGTACGTGCTCGGCCCCGGGCACTACTGGCCCTATCTGTTGCTTCCGGGCTACTGGCTCGGAGTGCTTCTTCCGCCCACGCGTTCGGCTGCCCGCCGCCTCGGTTTGGTTACCCTCCACCAGATGCTTGCCGCATTGGTCTCCGCCGTAGAGAATCCTCCTGCGGGTATTCGGGTGGTCGATGTCCCCGCCATTTGCCAGGCGGTTCTCTGAGAACTGAGAACCGAGAACTGAGAACTTCCATGAAGAAGATCTGCATCATCGGCTGCGGCGCCGTCGGCAGCCTGTTCGCGGCGCACTTGGCGCAAAAGGGGGAGACCGAAGTCTTCGCCTACGACGTCTCCCGTGAACACGTGAACGCCATCAACCGCACCGGCTTGCGTCTTTCCGGTGAGGCGGACTTCACCGCCCGCCTGCGCGCCACGTCCGATCCTGCCGAGCTGCCGCGTTGCGACTACGGCATCGTGGCCACCAAGAGCGTCCACACGCGCGGCGCCATGGAGCAGGTGGCGCGCGCCTTCGATGAAAAAAGCGCGGTGTGTTCCGTGCAGAACGGCGTCGGCAACGAGGAGATCATCGCTGAGTTCGTTAAATACGTTATCCGCGGCACCACCTTCCCCGCCGGCCACATCATTGCCCCGGGGCACGTCGGCTACGACATCAAGGGGGACACCTGGATCGGTCCCTTCGAGCCCACCAACACGCCCATGAGCATGGTCGAGGAGCTTGGCGGATTCCTCACCCGCTCCGGCATGAACACCATCGCGATGAAAGATGCGCGTGGCGCGCAGTGGACCAAGCTGATCTTCAACGCCGGCACGAATCCTGTCGGCGCGCTCACCGGGCTGCATCACGGCGCCGCTTCCTTCTTTCCTCCCACCGGCGAGCTGTTTGAGGCGCTCATCGACGAAGGCCTGGCCGTCGCTCGCGCCCTGGGCATCGAGCTGGACAACGATCCCAAGGCGCTGGTGCTCAAAGCCGCCAACGCGCCCGGCAAGCACAAGGCTTCCATGCTCCAGGACGTTGAGGCCCATCGCCAGACCGAAGTCGACTTCATGAACGGCGCCATCGTCGAATGGGGCAAGAAGACCGGCGTGCCCACGCCGCTGAACAAGGCGGTCTGGGCGCTGGTGAAGGGCCTGGAGCACTCCTGGACGAATCCCTGAGAAGCAGTTTCGAGTTTCCAGGCTTCCGGTTCGCAGCCTGGAATCACTGACGAAACCGCTCGGGTCGTTTATGATGGCTCGCGTTTCTTTGCTGGAAACTTGAAACTCGAAACTGGAAAACTGCCTTTATGCCTCCTTTCAAGATCGGCGTTCTTCAACTCAGCATGGAGCCTCTCGCCGAGACTGTCGCCATGGCCAAGGCCTGCGACCAGGCCGGCTTTGACGTTTTCTGGCTGGCGGAGGCTTATCCCTGGTGGCGCAAGCATTCCTACGAGGCGCGCTCTTCGACCGCCATCACCGCCATCATCGCCCGCGAGACCAAGCGCATTGCGGTCGGCTGGGGCATCATCTCGCCCTACACGCGCCATCCCGTGCAGATCGCCATGGAGGCCCGCGTCATGCAGGACGCAGCCGGCGACGGCCGCTTCCTCCTCGGTCTCGGCGCTTCCAAGATCTTCATGAAGGAGATCGGCGAAGGCGAGAAGGGCAAGGAAGTCGGCCCGGCGGTGGTGATGCGCGAAAGCCTGGAGATCATCCAGGCCATGCTGGCGGGCGGGGAAGTGTGCTATGAAGGCAAGGCCTTCAGCGCCTTCGCGCCGCCGCTCAAGCCGGACGCGCATGTCTCCCGCGCCCGCGTGCCGGTGTACTTCGCCGGAACCGGCCCGGTCCTGCAGAAGCTTGCCGGGCAGATCACCGACGGCCTGCTGACCGCCTCCATCACCACGCCCGAGTTCGTGAAGTATTCGCGTAAGAACATGGAAGAGGGCGCGCGCAAGGCCGGTCGCGATCCCGCCACGCTCGACCTCGGCTCCGTCATCGTGGGCAGCATCCACCGCGACGGCAAGAAGGGCAGGGAAGGCGCGCGCGAGATGGCGGCCATGTACCTCGCCAACAAGGTGCAGAACATCCGCGGCACGGCCGATACCCTGCTGGAATGCGCCCAGCTCAGCATGGACGAGATCCGTCCCATCGCGGAAGCCATGGAGCAGGGCGGGCGCAAGGCCGCAGCCCGCGCCGTGACCGATGAGATCCTGGCCAAGGTACATGCGATTGCCGGCACGCCCGACGACTGCATCGCGCGCCTGGAGGAGTACCGCGCCGCGGGATGCACGCAGATCATGCTCGAGCTCTGGGGCGACGACCGTCTCGAACAGGCCAAACTCTTCGGCGAAGCCGTGCTCCCGCACTTCAAGAAAAAGGGCTAGCGTCTACCCTTTGCGCTGGGTGCGGAACTCCAGGAACTTTTTCTCGCAGGCCTCGGCGCTGCTGCGCAGGTCGGCGAACTCCGGTTTGGCGCGCAGCTTGGCCAGCAGCGGATCGCGCTGCAGCGCCTCGTTTGCGCAGTAGTTCTTCTCGATGGCGCTGCGGATCAGGCGTATCGCCAGCTCGTCCTTGCCGCAATAGGCGAGGATCGCGCCTTGATAGTACTTGAATTCGGGATCGACCTGGGCCAGCAGTGCAGGCTCGGTTCTGCGCACCACTTCGTCCAGCGGAGCAGACGACGGCGCCTGCAGACAGGATTCAATCACGCTCCGGAACCAGGGCGCGCCGGCGGCCATGTTGCTCACCGCCTTGCGCGCCTCGTCCACTCTTCCCTGGCGCAGCAGCAAGACCGGCAGCACGCTGTTGGTCCACTCTGAGCCTGCATCCAGTTGCAGGTAGTCCATCGCCCGCCGGGGGTTCCCGGCTTCCAGGAAGGCGAAGGCACAGGAACGGAAGCCTGCGTTGGCCGGGTCCAGGCCCAGAGCCACGTCGCACTCGCGCGTGGCGTCGGAGAGCAGGCCGGCATAGCGCAGCACGTAGGCCAGCGTAAAATGCGCCGCGGCGCTTTCCGGCCGCCGGCGGATGAGGCCCTCTGCATCCTCGTAGGCTTTGTTCAGTTGGCCTTGTTCCACGTGGTTGCGCACCAGCCGGGCCGCGGCGGACAGCAGGTTCGGATCCAGCTTCAGGGCGCGTTCCAGCGCATCCTGGGACTTCTGCAAGCCGGCCCTGCCTCCTTTTCCGTAGGAGGCGTCGAAGTAGTAGCGGAGTCCCAACTGCTCCCACGCCGGAGCGAACGCCGGCTCCAGTTGCACCACGTGCTCCAGCACCGTGATGGCGTCGCGGTTGGGCAGGGCATCGTGCGGCAACGCGGTCGCACGCAGGTACAGGTCGTAGGCTTCTTGGTTCTGCGGGCGGCTCTCGCCCTCCGTCGGAACGGCAGCTCCTCCCAGCGTGGGCAGCAACTCCTGGCGTACCTGGGTGGCCAGCGCATGCTGCATGGAGACCAGGTCGCGCACGGCCACGTTCAGCGTGCCCTGCCAGACCAGGCGGTTGGTCTGCACGTCGATGGCCTCCCACGTCACGCGCAGCTTCTCGCCCTCGCGCAGGTAGTGGCCGGTCAGGATGGTGCCGACGCGCAGCTCCTTGCCGGCCTGCTGCAGGTCGGGCGCCGGACCGCCGTATTTCTGCGTCGAGGACATGGGGCGCACTTCCAGCGAGCGGGTGTAGGCGAGCGAGCGCGCGATCTCATCCGCCAGGGCAAAGCGCAGGAAGTCGGTCTCGGCGTCCGACGAGATGTTCTGGAAGGGCAGCACCGCGATGGTGGTGTTGGCGGCCTCCGCGCTGGCCGGCGGACGATGCCGCCGGGCCCACAGCAGGAAGCCCGCGGCCAGCAGCATGGCGAGCACGACCACCGCCGTCAACTGCACCCAGATGCGCTGCCACCACAGGCGCTGGAAGGTTCGGGTCGTGGGACGCGCGATGGCGCTGCCGATCACGGTCTTGAGGGTGGAATCGGTCTCGCGCTTCAATTCCACCAGGTCGGCCTTGAGCTCGGCGGCGTTCTGGTAGCGCAGCTCGCGCTGCTTCTCCAGCGCCTTGCCCAAAATGTGCTCCATGTTCGGCGGCAGCGACGGGTTCAGGCTGAGGGGCGAGACCGGCTTGTGGTGGAGGATGGCGTACAGCGTGGTGACCACGTTGTTGCCGGTGAAGGGCCGCTTGCCGGTCGCCAGCTCATAGAGCACGGCGCCGAAGGAGAACAGGTCGCTGCGCCCGTCCAGCTCTTCGC
Source organism: Terriglobales bacterium (assembly GCA_035573675.1). Lineage (NCBI taxonomy): Bacteria > Pseudomonadati > Acidobacteriota > Terriglobia > Terriglobales > Terriglobales bacterium. The sequence goes on along the minus strand of DATMAB010000010.1, from coordinate 242,143 downwards.
CGCGGGCCTGCTCCGGCGACATGTACACGGCCGTGCCCGGAATCACGCCCATCGCAGTGAGGGACTCCTCGAGCAGTTGCGTTTCGGCTTCGGTGCTATCCGGGATGACCTGCTGCTGGGGCGTCAGCTTGGCAAGCCCAAAGTCCAGGATCTTGGCCTGGCCGCGCGAGGTGATCCAGATGTTGGCGGGCTTGATGTCGCGGTGCACGATGCCCTTGCCGTGCGCGGCATCCAGCGCATCGGCCACCTGTACGGCCATGTCCAGCACTTCGTCGAGCTGAAGTTTCTTCTCCTGCATGCGCTGCTTGAGGGTCGAGCCTTCCAGCAGCTCCATGACGATGAAAGGATGTCCGTTCTGTTCCTCGATCTCGTGGATGGTGCAGATGCCGGGATGATTGAGCTGGGAGGCGGCGCGAGCTTCGCGGCGGAAGCGCTCCAGCGCCTTGCTGTCGCCGGCGAGATGCTCGGGGACGAACTTGACCGCGACGCGGCGTCCCAGGCGGAGGTCTTCGGCCTCGTACACCACGCCCATGCCGCCGCCGCCGAGCTTTCCCAGAACGCGATAGTGGGAAATCGTCTGGCCGATCACGGTCCAGCCCCCACTGCTGCAGGCCCGTCATGTTAGGCACGGGCGCAAGGCCAAGTCAACGCGTCCGGAGCCTAGTCGGCGGCCGTCGACGAAGTGAGGCGGGCGACGATCTGGCGGAACTCATCGTCGCTCACCAGAGCGCGCTTCTCGACGCCGCGTTGCTTGACCGCGGCCAGTACAGCGGGGCGCTTATCGTGCGGTATCAGAATGCCCAGTTCCTTCGCCTTGAGGTCGATATTGTCCAGCCCGCTCTTCTTGCCCAGTACGATGCGCCGCTGCGCGCCCACCAGGTCGGCGGAGAAGGGCTCGATGGCCTCGGGAATGTGGAACTGGCTGGCCACGGCGCCCGATTCGCGGGTGAACAGGTTCTCGCCCACCAGCGGCTTCCAGGCGTCCACCTCGTAGCCGGCGGCGCGGCGTACCACTTCCGAGACCTCGCGCACCTTGGCCAGATTCATTTCCACCGGAACGCCGTAGAGGCACTGCAGAGCCAAGGCGATCTCGCCGATATCGGCGTTGCCGGCGCGCTCGCCCATGCCGTTGATGGTGCCCTGGATCCAGGTAGCGCCGGCGCGCACGGCCGCGATTGCGCATGCGGTCGCCAGGCCGAAATCGTTGTGCCCGTGAAAGTGCACGGGAACTTTTGGTCCCACCCATTCACAGGCCTTGCTCACCAGCAACTCGACGGCTTCGGGTCCGCAGGCGCCGATGGTATCCACCACGACGATCTCTTTCGCGCCGGCACCCAGGGCTTCCAGATACATCCGCTTCAGGAAATCGAGTTCGGTGCGCGAGCCATCCACGGCGAAGAAAGCGACGGTGACGCCCTGGCCGGCAGCGTGCTTCACGGCTTCCACCACGCGGCGCACAGCTTCATCGCGGGCGATGCCGTAGGCCTCCAGCTTGATGCTGCTGGTGGGGGTCTCGATGATGGTGAAGCGCGCGCCCAGGCGCAGGACTTCATCCACGTCGGCCTTGACGGCGCGGGCGAAACCCCAGATCTCCGCCCGTAGACCTTCGTTCACGATGAGGCGCAGGGCCTCGGCGTCATCGGCGGAGACGCGAGGGAAGCCGGCCTCGATGCGCGCTACGCCCAGCTCATCCAGCTTGCGGGCAATGGCCAGCTTCTGCTCGGGCGTAAGAACTACGCCCACGGTCTGCTCGCCGTCGCGCAGCGTGGTGTCATAAAAGCGCACCGGGCCGCGGGCGCGGATGCCCTGGTTCAGTTCGCTGACCCAGACCTGCTTGTCGGACGGGCTCATGGACTTCTCTAAGGATACCCCCTACCCCCTCCCCCTGTAATGGAATCAAGGGGTTAAGGTGGCGAGGTCCCTGCTGATCCCCGAATCTAAAGGACTTGGAGCCAAGTTCCCCGGGAATAAGGAGTTATATCTTTTGGCCACCTCGTAAAATCATGATATATCTATCTGATGCAGCTGTCAAGGGAAAAGTTGTTCTGAGGAGAATGGCGGCGGCAGACAAGTCCGGGCCGGCGGCGCTGGCGGATATGGAGGCCATTGAGCATGCGGTGACGCTCAACCTGAAGGATTATGCGCGGGCGTACCCGGCCCCTCCCTGGCCAAGAAAAGGGCCTCCTTTTATGGTCCTGTAACCAAACGCCGGTAATCTAATTGCGAGATATGAACAATAAGGCCCACAAGACGTTTCTGTTCGCGAGCGACTTCGACCAGACGCTGAGTTTCAACGATTCTGGGTACGTGCTGAGCGAGCTGGTAGGCATCCCGGTGGAGGAGTTCGAACGCAAAGCGGCGGGCATGTCACGGCTCAATCTGGTCCAGCAGGGCGGAGAACTCAGCTACCTGTTGCTGCATGATCCCGACTTCCGGTCCCGTGTGCGCCGCGAGCATCTGTATGAAGCGGGCAGGCGAGTCCGGTTGAAGGCGAGCATCGATCTGCTGTACCGCATCCTGTCGGAGGGCTTCGACGGGCTGGCCTTCGACTTCTACGTGGTTTCGGCCGCGCCGGTAGAGGTGATTCATTCGGCACTGGAAGGGATTATTCCAGCCGACCACATCTACGGCACGGAGTTCCGCTATCACGCTTCGGGAGAGATCGACACCATCGTTCAGGTGACCGGCGGCTACGGCAAGGTGGCGGTGCTGGACCGGCTGCAGGCGCGGCTAGAGATCGGTTCCGACCGCATTATCTACGTGGGCGACGGCAACTCCGACATTCACGTGATGCTGCATGTGAACCGGCGCGACGGGTTCACCATTGCGGTTTCGGAAAACCGGCACATCGAATCGATCGCGACGCGCACGGTTCTGAGCGACAACGCACTCGCCATCCTCATCCCCATCCTGGAGGACCTGGCCGGGTGGAAACGGCCGCAGATCCGCGCGCTGCTGGAGGCGCACGGTTTCGTGATTCAGGAGTGGGAGAAAGTGCAGACCGATTGGCTCACCATCCGAGCCATGGGGCAGGTAGCGGCGCCCTCAGCGGAGAGCCTGGCTGAGGCCAGCACAGTCTGAGGGGGACGCGCCCGGGGATCGAGGCGCTTCTCTCCCGGACGTTTCCCGAGTGCCTCCGCTGATGTCTGTCGCTTGCGGTTCAGGCGGCTGCCGGCGGCGGTGGGCCGCCGTGGGCCTCCTCCCACGAGATGACCTTGTTGCGCAGGATGCCGATTTTTTCGATCTCGCACTCCATCACATCACCGGGCTTGAGGTACCAGGCCTTGGGGTCGCCGGAGAAGGCAGCGACGCCGGAGACGGTGCCGGTAGAGACCACGTCGCCGGCGCTGTAGCCCATGGCGGAGTAGTGCGCCAGGATCTGCGGGATGGTGACCGACATCTTGCTGGAGTGGGAGCGCTGGCGGGACTCGCCGTTCACGCGCAGCTCCATAGCCAGGTTGTGCGGGTCGGGGATCTCGTCGGCGGTGACGATCCAGGGGCCGAGAGGACAGAAGGTATCGATGCCCTTACAAAAGCTGAATACGCCGGACTTCATCTCCCGCCGCTGGATGTCGCGCGCGGTAATGTCATTGAAGATGACGTAGCCGCCGATGTAGTCTTTCGCCTCTTCCGCGGTGAAATGCTTGCCAGATTTCTTCACTACGATGGCCAGCTCCAGCTCGTAATCCAGCTCTTCGGTCAGGTGGCGTGGGTAGACCACGGGCTGGTCGTGGCCGATGATGGCGTCCACGTTCTGAAAGAAGACGATCCAGGGCAGCACGGGATGGGAGAATCCGGACTTCTGCGCTTCCTCGTGGTGCTCGCGGAAATTCCCCGCGGTGTGAAAGAACTTCTTGGGGATGATGGGAGCGCGCAGGCGCACCTGGTCGCGACGATAGACCACCGGCTCCCCCGACGGGCCGGTGAGCTTCACGCCCTTGCTGCCAACGTATTCGACCGCCTTGCGCGCGGCGTCCAGGCTGCGGTCGCCGCCGGCAAACAGCGCCCGCATGGAAGTGGGGACGCGCGCCCGCGCGAGGCGGTAGTGTGCCGGTTCATTCTCGATATCGCGCAGATAGAGGGCGTAGGCCGAGTTGAGGTCCACGACGCGGTCGTCCGGGGTCAGCGCACCGGAACGCTTGCGTCCGGCGCCGTCTTCAAAGGTGATCAAGCGCATGATTGGCTGGTTCTCCGTTAGCCGGAACACGCAAGTCTATTGAGTAGGGATGCAGATTGTCCACACGGGCTTGCCGTGACCCAGGCTCGCGGTTACCATCGGACGTTCGTCGCGCGCACCGTGGAAGATCCTTCCGCCCCTGTTGCCAGCGAGCCTGAGGCCCGGTCCCCGGGCGATTCACGTCCGCGCCTGCTGCCGGTGATTCTGCTGGCCGCCTTCCTGCTGCGCTTCGGCGCCGCGGTGCTTTCTCCGAACATGTTCTGGCCGGACGAGATCTTCCAGACGCTCGAACCCGCCCACCGGCTGGCGTACGGCTACGGGATGGTGACCTGGGAGTTCCGCGTGGGAGCGCGTTCCTGGGTGCTGCCCGCAATCCTGGCGGGGGTGATGCGCCTGACCGACCGGATGGGACCGGGCTCCCAGGGATACCTGACCGGGATTGCGTTTTTCCTCTCGCTGCTGGCGACCGTGCCGGTCTACGTCGCGTGGCTGTGGGGCAAACGCGTGGGAGGCACGCGGGCCGGGCTGGTGGCTGCCCTGGCCTGCGCGACCTGGCCCGACCTGGTGTACTTCGCGCCCAAGGCGCTCACCGAAGTGATCGCGGCCCACGTGCTGTTGCCCGGTCTGTACCTGGCGACGGGATCGGAAGAAAAATCGCGACGCACGCTGTTCCTGGCTGGACTGCTGTGCGGGCTCGCGGTCGCCATCCGCATCCTTCTGGCGCCGGCGGTCCTGCTGGCCATGGTCTGGGTCTGCCGCCGTGAATTTCGCCAGCGCTGGCTTCCCATGGGAACCGGGGCGCTGCTTCCGCTGCTGTTCTTCGGACTGGTCGACACCACGACGTGGGGCTATCCCTTTTACTCCTATTGGATGTTCTACTGGCAGAACATCGTGGTGGGGAAGTCGGCGCAGTCCGGGCTGGTTCCCTGGTACGGATACTGGAAGATGATGGGGCTCACCTGGGGATGGGCGCGCCTGCCGTTCCTGGGCCTGGCTGCGCTCGGGGTACGCCGCAGCGGCTTCCTGGGCTTGCTGGCCCTGTTGATCGTATTCCAGCACTCCTTGATTCCACACAAGGAGTACCGCTACATCTTTCCGGCTGTGCTCATGCTGTGCGTTCTGGCGGGCCTTGGACTTTCCCTGCTCCTCGATCTTTTCCGCCGGCGCTGGGAGCGCCTCTCCGTGGTGGCTGCGTCGGTGCTGCTGGCGTTCTGGCTGCTTCTCGCCGGCTACTTCGCCTACCGGCACAGTCCATTTTTCCAGCAACTTTCCGGGTACCTGCGCGCCATGTCCCAGGTGAGCCGCAGCGCCGACGCCTGTGGCGTGGGCTGGTGGAATGTCTCGTGGGCGGTGACCGGCGGATACACCTACCTGCATCGCAACATACCCGTGTATCAGGCGTGGGATGCGAAGGCGGAGGAGGTGCAGCGCGCCGGTTCGCTGGTCAACTACATGGTTACTCCCGACCCTCCGCCCGGAGCAGTTCCCGGCTTCGAAGTCTTGTGGTGCCGGGATTATGCCTGCCTGCTGAAGCGGGGAGGCCCGTGCGTGACGGTTCCCGGCTATCACATCAATCGCATACTGGAAGAGCAGGGATTCTGAGGGCGTTCCCAGTTGCGCCGGAAAAGTGACGCGGCGCCGGGGTCCTGCGATATAACATCAGCGCCCTGGAATCTTCGCGCTCCATCTCGCGACGGGCGGCGTTCGTGGCCCTGCTGGCAGGGCTGGCGGTCCTTCTGGCTGCGCCCGTGTGGATGGCGCCGTATCCGCCGCTGGTGGATTATTCCAATCACCTGGCGCGGGCGTTCATCCTTGCTCATCCGGACGATCCCGGCCTGGCGCGCTACTACGCCGCCGACTGGGGCCTGCGCCAGTACCTGCTGCTGGACCTGGCGCTGGTGGCCTTGCAGAAGCTGGTCAGCATCGACGTGGCCGGGCGCCTGCTGCTGACACTGACGGCGCTGGTCCTGCCACCGGCGGTGTGGTTCTTCCTGCGCGCCGCCAGTCCCGCGCACGAATGGTTAGCCGCGTGGTCGCTGCTGTTGTGCCACAACTTCTTCTTCCTTACGGGCCTGGTGAACCTGCAACTCAGCCTGGCGATGTGCTTCCTGACCCTGGGAGTGTGGCTGCGCTACGTGGAACGCCCGAGTGCGGGGCGGTGGAGTGTGCTTGCGCTGTGTGCGACGCTCGCCTACTGCACGCACGTGATGGGATTCGCCGTGGCCGTGCTGGCGGCAGCCTGGCTGACGCTGCGGGTGCGGCACGACCGCGGCGCCGTGGCGCGAGCCGCGGCGGCGTTCCTTCCGGGACTGCTGTTGCTGGTGGTCAGCAGCTCTGGAGCGGCGGACTCGACGGTGCAATACGGCAGCCTGGGCGCCAGGCCGCTGGTCCCGCTGATCGCCATCGAAGCCTACTCGCAGCCGCTCGATTACGCCACTTTCGCGGTGATCGTGGCGGCCATTTTCTTCGCCTGGTGGAGAAATCCGGAGTTTCGCTGGAACGGGCCGTGGCTGGAGATCTGCCTGCTGTTGTATCTGCTGTACTGGCTCCTTCCAACGCGGCTGTGGACCGGCACCTACGTCTACCTGCGGCTGGCGCCGTTCTACTGGGTGGCGGCGCTGGCGGCGGCGCGCGTGGGGCGGCGCGCGCGCTGGCTGGCGCCGCTGGCCCTGCTGCTGTTTGCGGTGCGGACCGCACACCTTGCGCGCCATTGGGTGGCTGAGCAGCCGTTTCTTGCGTCGATGGCGCGCTCGTTCGAGGCCGCGCCCGAGTACGCGCGCGTGCTGCCCCTGGTGGGATGGCGAGGCGAGAAAAAACAGGTGCTGCTGGATTACTCGCACTTCTGGGCTTATGGCGTGATCGAGAAGCGCTGGCTCGTCCCCTATCTTTTCCACGATCCGGGTGTACACCCGCTGCGGATTTCCGCGGCGGGATACGTACCTGAGGCGGGTGCATATCCGCCCATGATCTATCGCGCGCCTCCGGACTGGGAGCAGGTACGCCGCGACTACGACTATGTGTGGGCGTTCCATGTGCCGGAGCTCGATGCACACCTGGCGGAAATTGGAACGCTGGTCTACCAAAGCGGTGAACTCAAGCTGTACCGGGTACGGAAGGAAGGCGAGCGATGAAACTTTCGCACCTCTGGTACTGGCTGGCGCTGGCGCTGGTACTGATCTCCTACGCGTTGTTCATTCACGGATACAAGCAGCACATCCTGCTGGGCTGGGTGGATTTCCGCAGCATGTACACTGCGGCGTGGATGGTTCGCGACGGGGCGGGAGAAACTCTGTACGACATTTCAGCGCAATGGGAAGCTTTCCGGCGCTACTCGCCGAGCGCGGAGCCGCTACCGTTCAACCACCCGCCGTTCGAAGTGCCGCTGTTCCTGCCGTTCACCTACCTCAGTTTCGGGCGCGCCTATGTGACCTGGCTAGCGCTGAATGTCCTGCTGGTCGGGGTGTTGGCGGTGGTCCTGACGCGAGTTTCCGCGGCGCCTCCGGGCATGCCCACGCTGGGCGTGGCCGCGGCCTGTTTCAGTTTTTTCCCGACCGCTTACATGTTCCTGCAAGGACAGGACTCGATCTTCATCGCCATTGGCTACACGCTGGCGTATGCTGCCCTTCGTCGCGGGCGGGAGGACTGGGCGGGGTTCCTGATCGGCTTGGGTCTGTATCGCTTCCAACTTGTACTTCCGGTGGTCCTTGTGTTCTTGCTTCGCCGGCGGTGGCGGGTCGTGATTGGATTCGCGGCAGCCTGCGTGCTGCTCGGCCTGGTCTCGCTGGGAGTAACGGGGTGGGAAGGAGCCCTGAGGTATCCGCAGTTTCTGCGCGAGCTGAACCAGTCGCAGGCGTACGGTGTGATCCGTCCGGAGAACATGCCCAATCTGCGGGGCCAGGTGATGACCCTGGTGGCGTGGCGCGTTCCCACGCTGTGGATTGACGCGGGAGTGGGGCTCGCTTCCCTAGCATCTCTGGTGTGGGTAGTGCGGAAATGGAAGCAGGCAGAAACCAGTGGCGCCGTGCCCTTCGACTTGCTCATGGCGCTGACGCTGGTGGTGACGCTGCTTGCGAGCTATCACCTCAATCTGCACGATCTGGTGTTGTTGCTGCTGCCGCTGGCGCTCGTAGCGCGCCACCTGGTCCAGACAAGAGGAAGCACGAGGCCCCTGCGCCGCACGCTGGAGATCACCACGATCGCTCTGTTCCTCCCGCCTGTCTATCTGATTCCGGATTGGCCGGACAAGACGCTGGTCTTGTTTTGCCTGCTGGTGCTGTTTGCGGTAGCGATCGCTGCGGAAGTGACGACCGCAGGAAAGGCCGATCAGAAAGGTCATGAGCCCACAGGCGCCTCATGACGATAGGTGCGAATCGCGTCGCATGTTGAATCTGACTCTCTTTCCGGTACAGTGGTGAGCATTGCGGGGAGGAAGAGTGCACCAGCAGCCGGCGGAGTCCAGCCAGCCAGTCCGCGCTCCCGCGCCGGCACCGGCAGACTCCAGACGGCGCGTCCTTCTGTTGGGATTCGTCGTCGCGGTCGCATTTAGCCTGCGCCTCGGTGCCGCCTTCGAGTTCCGCAGCCTTTTCTGGTCCGACGAGATCTTCCAGACCCTGGAACCTGCCCACCGGCTCGCCTACGGATACGGCATCACGACCTGGGAGTGGCGAGAGGGTACGCGCTCTTGGGTGCTTCCCGCGGTCCTGGCAGGCATCATGCGAGTTTCTGGGGGACTGGCGCCGGGTTCCAGCGGTTACCTGTTAGCGATTACCGTGTGTCTTTGCCTACTCTCGCTCTTGCCCGTGATTTTCGCATACGTTTGGGCGCGCCGGGTTTCCGCGCCGGGAACAGGCCTACTGGCGGCCGCCCTCTCCGCCGTGTGGTTTGAGCTGATCTTTTTCGCACCCAAAGCATTCAGCGAGGTAATCCTTGCCCACGTGTTCCTGGCCGGCTTGCTATTGGCGACCACAGAAGACCACCGAAAGGAACGTGGACGATTGTTGGCCGCGGGGATTATGTTCGGCATCACCCTGGCACTACGGGTTCCCTATGCTCCCGTGGTGGGTTTTGCGGTCATCTACCTCTGTCGGCGACAATTGCGCCAAAAGTGGCTACCGTTGGCGCTCGGTCTGGCGGTTTCCGTGGTCGCCTTCGGAATGATAGACGCTTTCAGTTTGGGATCTCCTTTTCAATCACTGTGGAAGCTCGGTTGGATTGATCTTGCAGAGTCGAAAAGCCTGCAGTTCGGATCGTCTCCCTGGTATGCGTATCTTGCTTCGCTAGTGTGGGTGTGGTCCTGGGGATTCCCGCTGATCGTGTATTTCGTGGCCCTCGGTGCGCCGCGTAGTCCACTGCTTCTCTGGCTGGTGGCCGTTCTGTTTGTCACACACTCCTTCTTGGAGCACAAAGAGTACCGCTATCTCTATCTCATGGTTCCGCTCGTCTGCACTCTGGCGGCTCTCGGCATGGCGCAGTGGGCCCAACGATTTCCGGCGCGTCGGCGAGCGGTGATCGCGGGATTGCTGGCCGCGTGGTGCCTGGGCTCAGGGCTGCTAGCCTGGAACTTCCGACCGTACTGGACGGCGTACTCCGGCAACCTGCGCGCCTTTGAGCAGATGAGCCGTTCCGGAGACACCTGCGGCGTGGGGCTGCTCGGCATGCCCTGGAACTGGACGGGCGGCTATGCCTATCTGCATCGCGACGTGCCCATCCTGCAGTTGGAAGTGCCGGGCGACGCTGCGCGCCTGAGCCCGCACTTCAATTACCTGTTGGCATTCGATGGTGCTTCTTCAGTGCCGGAAGGTTTCGAGCGCCAATGGTGCTGGCGCGGCTCCTGCCTGTTCACCCGGCCAGGTGATTGCACTCCCGCGCCCGGCTATCACATCAATCGGGTCTTGCAGCAGAGAGGGCAATAAACTCCTTCTTGGCGCCAGCGCCCAAGCAAGAACGCTTAGGTGAGCAGCGAAAGATACAGAAAACCGACTCGATAGTACAAGGGAGGCTTGAGCGAAGCCCTCCTTTCCGCGAGGCTATTTTGCTATAGTCATTGCGCCCGAACCCGCGGCGCGGAGCGTCAGAACTAGAGTTGGGAGCCAATCTCGTCTTGCAAGAGGACTCGACCCCTCAAGGTCAACTACGCATGGCTTCCGGCAGGAATGATGTAGCCGCAGCGCTGCGGCACGGGGCTACGCACGTGGATGCAGTTGAGATTGACCCGGTCATTCTGGCGCCGGGCAAGCGATACCATCCTGAGCATCCCTATGGTGATCCGCGGGTGACTGCGTACGTCGATGACGCCCGCACACTCTTTGAAGAAGACGCCTCGTCGATAGGATTTCAGCCATGTTCGTTCCAGCCCTAAGAGAAGGTTGATGCTGCTGGCCATCGCCTTCTACGCGCTTTCGGCCGTACTCCGGCCGCGGCGGGTCGCGGCGCCGGAGCCCGAGTCCGCGGTTGCGGTCGCGGAATCGTGAAGGGATGATGCGAGAAGCCCGCCCGCCACGCTTCGCCGTCGTACTGCCCACATATAACGAGGCGGCGAACATCGAGCGTGTCGTGCGAACGCTGCAGGAGGTCTTCAGCGCCGCCGGGCTCGTGGAGCATGAGATCGTGATCGTGGACGACGACAGTCCCGATGGCACGGGCTCGATCGCCGACACCCTGGCCGCCGCTTCAGGCGGCCGGGTCCGTTCCGTACGCCGCCAGGGCGAGCGGGGCCTGGCGACGGCGGTGGTGGCCGGTTGGAAGACTTCAAGCGCTCCCGTGTTGGCGGCCATGGACGCCGACGGCCAGCACCCGCCGGACGTGATTCCGCGCCTGCTCGAGGCTCTGGAGCGCGGCGCCGATCTGGCCGTAGCCAGCCGCTACACCGCGGGCGGCGACATCCCGCGCTGGAATATCGTGCGCCGATTGGGGTCGAAGTTCGCCACCTTCCTGGTGCGCCTGGCGCTGCCCGCCGGCGTCCGCCAGGTGCGCGATCCGCTCTCCGGCTGTTTCGCCCTCCGCCGTGAAGTGATCGAAGGTGTGGAGCTGAAGCCGCTCGGCTTCAAGATCCTGCTGGAAGTGATGATCCGCGGCCGCGTGCGGCGCCTGGAAGAAGTACCGTTCGTGTTCGCGCCCCGCGGCGCCGGCAAGAGCAAGCTGGGCGCACGCGTCGCTATCCTGGACGCCCTCCAGCTCTTGCGCTCTTCCTGGCAGAGCCGGCGCTCACGAGCTTCATGAAGGAGATGCTGCGGAGCCGCTAATCGCAGTATCGCTACTGCGTTCCCACCGAAAAGCCCAGCAGCGCGTCCACCTCGATGACTTCGTTGCCGCGCAGGACGGGGCGAAAGCGCCAGTCCTTGAGCGCCTCCATCACTTTGCCTGCGACCTCCTGGGAAGCGGCGCTGACCACGCGCAGGTCCTTGAGGAAGCCGGAACGGTCGAGCACGCAGGCGACGATCACGCGCGCCATAGGGGTGCCGGGAGGGAAGTCGGCGCGCAGCGGCTCGGGTGCGGTGAGGTCGCTTTGAAAGCCGCGGATGTCCTTGGGCCGCTCGGAGTACTGAAGCACGCCCGTGCCCAGGCGGGTCTGAATGTAGATGGTGTACACGCGAGGGCCTTTCAGCAGCCCGTACGTCGGGAGAGCGCCACCGGAGCGCGGCGTCGCAATCACCGTGATGGTGGGTACGCGCCGCCCTTCGGTCGGCGTACGGCCCGGCGGCGCCGGAGCTCCGGCCGTGGCGAAGCTCGGCAGGTTGACGACTCCGCCGCGGATGGTGACCCCGGCCAGCCCGCTGCGGCTGGTGCCGCTGCCCGTTCCGCCCGGTCCTGGCCCGGGAGAAATGCCGCCGTGTGCGCCGGCGTCCGCGCCAAATCCCGTTCCCGATCCGGCTGCGCCCGGTCCGGTGCCGTGCGCCCCGCTCCCTGATCCGGTTCCAACACCGATTCCGGTGCCGCCACCGGAGCCACCCGCCCCGGTGGTGCCTGAACCGGCAGGCGACATCGCCAGCGTGCCCACGCTTTCTCCGGGAACGCCGACGGCATCGCCGGGGCTGGTGGAGATCACGAGGCCGCTGGCCTCAGCCGTGCCGTCGGGCGAGCCCTCGGGATCGGTGCCCGCGCCGTGCGCTGCGGCCACCTGCCCTTCGGGGCGTCCGTTGGGATCGTCGGAAGCCACGTCGGGTTCGGAAGCAGCGTTGCCCGTGCCCTGGGGCGATCCCGCGGAGGCGACTTCAGGGATGATGCCGGTTCCGGTCGTGCCGGTGGCGATTTCTCGCAGGCTCCGCTGCCCCAGCGAAGGCGCCGCCAAGGTGGGCAAGGGCACGGCCAGCTTGGGGTCGGTCACCGTGCCCGGGGGAACGCGAATGTCGGGTGGAGGCGGCACGACGACCGTGGGCGTCTGGGGCACGTTGAGGGAGGCAACGGAGCGCCGCGGGTTCGGCGCCGGAGCGACCACCCTGGGCTCCGGCATGGAGATTCCCAGCCGTGTGCCGCGAGCTACCGCAGCCATGGGAAGCGGCGGTGGAGGCGCCGCAGCCACCGCGACCAGGTTGGCCACGGCGTCGTTGCGTTTGGGGAGGTTCAGCTTGGGGGCGTCGGCTACGCGCTCCACCAGCCGCGGCCCGCGGGAGATGCGAATGACCTGCGTGGGGTGGAAGGCTTCGCGTCCTCCGGAACGGCCCGACCGGCCGGCTTCCGCGCCGCCCACATCTTCCATGCGCGGAAGGTTGGGCGAAGGCTGCAGAACCACTTGCACCTGCGGCGGCTCTTCCGGCTTGTTCGGTTCGGGCTTGCTCGCTTCGCGTGAATTCGGCGTCGGCTGCCGAGCTTGGCGCTCTCGCGCCCGTGCCAGTTCCCGCGGCGTCAGCGCGCGGGCGCGTGGCTGCGCCACGACGGGAGGCGCATAGATGAGCGGTTCCAGCGGAAGTAAAGCGATGTGTTGCCGTTGCGGAGCCGGAGCCATGCGCCAGGCCAGCAGCGTGGCGAACGCCAGCGACGCAGCCAGTACGGCCAGGGCCCCCACCAGCCCGCGTGGCGTCAGCGGGAGGTGATCGCATTCGTTGGCCAGGCGCGGGGCGGAAAGCTTCAGCGCCGGCGCGACGCAGGAGAAGAAGTTCCCCCAGCCCTCTTCCCACTCCACCAGCAGGGCCGGTTGGAAGTCCTCGAAATAGTAGGCGGGAAGCGCCGGATCGCGACCCAGGGCGATCCCAAGTGCCGAGAACCCGGCCAGTGGCCGGTCCCACTCCACCAACAGGGCGGGTGCGCCGCCATTGCGGCGAAAGTAGTTCACCGGCAAGGGCGCTTCGCGTTGCAGGGCGGGGCGGAGAGATGTGGTGAAGTTGCGCCAGCGCGGCTCCCAGTCCACCAGCAGCTTGGGCTTGTCGCTCATGGGGCGGGCTGGTGGTTCCGTTCCCGGACTATCTCCAGTTGATCGCCGACGCTGGTGCCGGTGTTAAAGATGGTATGAGGCGGCAGTTCCAGCACCGTGGCCGCTTCCATGACCATTGGCGTCATGCGCCACGGGCGCACGTTCTCTTCCAGGCCCACGACTACCTGGTTGGCGTCCACGTACACCACGTCGATGGGAAAGCGCATCGCCAGCGTGTGCACGCCATGGCAGGGAATGATCCACAGGCCCGATCCGGGCGGGAAGCTTTCCTTGCTGCGGCCCATCAGGCCGCGCAGACGCCCGGCATGAGTATCGGCGACGCGCAGCTCACTGGCCAGGAAGGCCTGTCGGGTGCGGTTGTAGGCGTAGCCGCGGCGCTTGGAGTTCGCGTTGGACCCTGCGGCCATTCAATCACACCCGTTTCCCCTTGCGGTTGTAAACCACCAGCCCCAGCAGGAGCACCACGGCCAGGATCGCGTATTCCATGTTTCTCCCTACTTCAACGCCGGCAGCAGGTTCCGCATCAGCTGGATGGCCGCCGGTCCCAGGCTGACGAAGAACATGGACGGAAAAACGAAGAACACCAGCACCGGCACCATCTTGATGGTCGTTTTGGCCGCGGCTTCCTCGGCCCGCTGCCGGCGCTCGGTGCGCAGGGCGTCGGAGTGCACGCGCAGCGCTGTGGCAATGCTGGTACCGAAGCGGTCGGTCTGGATGAGCACCGCCACCAGCGCCCGCATGTCGTCCACGCCCGTGCGGACCGCCAGGTTGCGCAGGGCTTCCGCCCGCGGCTTGCCGGCGCGCATCTCCAGGTTCACCAATCCGAACTCATCGGACAGGTCCTTGTGGACATGGCGCATTTCGTCGCCCACACGCTGCACCGCCTGGTCCAGGCCCAGGCCCGCTTCCACGCAGATCACGGCCAGATCCAGCGCGTCCGGGAGTCCAAGCCGAATGGCCAACTGGCGAGCCTTCACCTTCTGTCGCAGCCAGATGGTCGGCAAGGTATAGGCCAGCCCGACGATGCCCACCGCAAACATGGCGTCGCGCGCGAACAGGTTCGTGCTCAGCACGAAAATCACCGCCGCCGCCAAGAGGGCCACGCGCGAGCCGAAGAAGATGGTGGCGTGCCGGGGCTCGCGGAACCCGGCCTGCACCAGCATGAGACGCATCCGCGAAAGTTCTGCCGGGGAAGCAGGCAGCGCCTTGGCCAGCGGAGTGAGCGCCTGTTCCAGGCGCTCTTGCATCTTCGGCTTCTTTTCCTCGATCCGTACGCCGGTGAGGGCGCGCAAGCGCGCTCCCAGCAGCGACGCCGGGGAAACAGCGGCGGCCATCAGGAAGAAGAACGCTGCCGCCAGCGTCACGAACATCGCGGCTGCAATCAGAATGTTGGTCAGTGCCATATGGTCAAACCCGGATACGGATGATCTTGCGGATCAGAAAGAAGCCTATGGTTTGCATCACGACGCCCGCCGCGATCAGCGCATGCCCGATGGGATCCGTCCACAGCGGCTCGATGAACTTGTAGTCCATCCAGGCGAACATGAGCACCACGCCCGGGGGCAGCAGCATCAGGATCAGCAGCGTCAGCCGGCCCTGCGCGGTGTAAACCCGGACCTGCCGCAGGATCTTGAAGCGCTCGCGGATCAGGTACGAGAGCTTGTCCAGGATCTCGGCCAGGTTCCCGCCCGTCTCGCGTTGCAGCATTACGGTGGTGATGAAGAACTTCACGTCCACCAGCGGGACACGCTCGCCCAGGTTGAGCAGCGCATCGCGCACCGGCAATCCGTATTTCTGCTCCTCGAACAGTTTGCGGAACTCTCCTGCTACCGGCTCGCCCAGCTCATTGCCGATCAACTCGATGGCCGTGGTGAACGCGTGGCCGGCGCGCGTGGCCCGCGACAGCAGCTCGATGGCTTCCGGAAACATCTCCTCGAACTTCTGAAAGCGCCGGGCCCGCCGGTAGGCGTAATAGAAGTAGGGCATCAGGCCACCCAGCAGGGCCATAGCCAGGCCCAGAGTGGGGATATTCGACCATTCCATGGCCAGCGCCCCGAAGATCATCGCCAGCGCCAGCGAGATCATCAGGAACTTGCCCGCCCGCGTGCCCGTATCCGCCTGATCCAGGAAGCGCTGCAACTGCCTGATGCGGGGAGACTGCTGCAGCACCCGGTTCAGGGCCGGAATCTCACTCAGGATCTCTTCCCGCAACAGGGCCAGCTCTTCCGAGGGGCCGCGCTCCTGCGCCCGTTCCAGCGAGAGCAACCGCTCGCGCATGGAGCGCGCTCGCACGTCCCGTTCTTCGAAGACCCCGGCCACGGTGAAGACGAGAATCACCACCAGGATGAACAAGCCGAGGACGACGAGGTAGACCATGATGCTTCCTTTCCCCCGAAACGCTCCTATACCACCACTTCCGTCTCGAACAGCGAGGAGGGCAGCCGGTACCCGGCCGCGGTCAGACGGTCGGTGAACTTGGGCCGGATGCCGGTGGCCTTGAATGCGCCGCGCACCTTGCCACGCTCATCCAGACCCCGCCGTTCGAAGGTGAAAATCTCCTGCATGGTGACGACGTCGCCCTCCATACCGGTGATTTCGGCGATGCTGATGACCTTGCGCGTGCCGTCGGTCAGGCGCTGCACCTGCACGATGGCGTGCAGCGCGGAGGCGATCTGCTGCCGGATGGAGCGGTCGGGAATATTCAGATTGGCCATGGAGACCATGTTCTCCACGCGGGAGAGCGCGTCGCGCGGAGTGTTGGCGTGGACCGTGGTCAGCGAGCCCTCGTGGCCGGTGTTCATGGCCTGCAGCATGTCGAAGGCCTCGTCCCCGCGCACCTCGCCCACGACGATGCGGTCGGGGCGCATACGCAGCGCGTTGATCACCAGTTGCCGCTGGCGCACCGCGCCCTTGCCTTCGATGTTGGGGGGCCGCGTCTCCAGTCGTACCACGTGCTCCTGTTTGAGCTGCAGCTCGGCCGCGTCCTCGATGGTCACAATGCGCTCGCTCGAGGGGATGTAGCCCGACATCACGTTGAGCAGGGTGGTCTTGCCCGCGCCGGTTCCGCCCGAGATCAGGATGTTCAGCTTGCCTTTCACCATGGCCTTGCACAGTTCCAGCATGGGCTCGGTGATGGACTTATTGGCCACCAGATCCTTGTCCGTGAGGGGGTCGCGCCCGAAGCGGCGGATGGAGAGCGAGGGTCCGTCAATCGCCAGCGGCGGGATGATGGCGTTCACGCGCGAACCGTCCATCAGACGCGCGTCGACCAGCGGGGAGGATTCATCGATGCGCCGCCCCACCCGCGACACGATGCGGTCGATGATCTGCATCAGGTGGGCGTCGTCCTTGAAGCTCAGGTTGGTGCGCTCCAGTTTGCCGGCGCGCTCGATGTACACGTTGGCGTGTCCATTCACCAGGATGTCGCTGATGGATGGGTCCTTCAGCAGCGGTTCCAGCGGCCCCAGCCCGAAGATCTCGTCCAGGATCTCCCGGGCCAAACGCTCGCGCTCGGCAAAGCTCAGCGGCACCGCTTCCGAACTTACCGAATCGCGGATGACCGCCAGCACCTCTTCCTTGGCGGTCTCGCTGGGTGTCTTGCCCAGCTTCTCCAGGTTCAGGCGCTCCAATATCTTGCGGTGCAGCGTCGATTTGACCTGCTGGTACTCGGTTCGCTCGAAGAAGGTTTGCAGTTCCAACGATCTCTCTCCTCAAATCAACGGAATGGGGTCCAGCTCTTGGGTTTGGCGGTTGCTCCCTGAGTCAGCGCCGTCGCCAAACCCTGGAACGCGCGCGAGACTTCCGAATGGTTTGTCTGCATCACCGGAACTCCCCGGTCGATGGCGTTGGAGATGGCCGCGTAGTTGTTGGGGATCTTCCACAGCAGCTTGGTGTGCGTGGCCGCTTCGGCGTCGGCGTCGGTGAAGCCGGAGATCTTGCGGTAGCGGTTCAGCACCAGGCGGAGCCGCTCGCGGCCGCTCCCGTCGTTCAGGAAGTTCTGCACCTTGTTGGCGCTCCACAGCGAAGCCACGTCGGCATGCGCCACCAGCAGCACGGTGTCGGAAAGGTCGCTCACCATGCGGGTGATGGCGTCCAGCCGCGAGGAAGCGTCCACCACCACGTGCCGGTAGTGGCTCACCAGCATGTCGAACAGGCGCGCGAATTCCGCGTGCGACGGCTCCACCATCATCGGCTCCTGTACGCCCGCCAGCAGATGGATGCCGCGCTCGTCGCGCGTCATGAAGCCTTCCAGCAGGGCTCCGTCCAGGCGGTGCAGGTTGCGGATGGCGTCCACCACCGTGAACTGCGGCTTCACGTTCAGATGCAGGGCCACATGGCCCAGCGGAGCCAGATCCACCAGCGCCACTCCCCCCTGCATGCCTTGCAGGGCCGTCGCCGTCTGCACCGCGATGGTGGTCGCGCCGCTGCCGCCCTTGGCGTTCACCACCGTGAACACGCGGCCGCGCACGCCGTTGGTGCGCGTCTTGCGTTGCGCCGAGGTCAGCCGCGCCAGCGCCTCCAGCAGGTGGTTGGTGCCCACCGGGCGCTCCAGAAACTCCGACGCTCCGCCCCGCATGGCGGCCACGATCACCTGCGGCTGGGCCATTTCCCCTACGGCGAACACCGCCGCAGCCGGCAATTCCGCATGCAGCAGCTCGATGGCTCGCAGGCCGGGCGTAGGGTCATGCGAGGGGATGTCCACCAGCAGCACATCCGGGCGGGCCTCGTGAATACGCCGGATGATGGGGTCGGTGGCCCCTACCGGGTAGCCGGGCACAGCATGGGTGGTGCGGGCGATAGCGGTGCCATCCACCAGCATCTTCAGGATGGTCCGCTGTTCCTCGTCCAGCGCCAGAATGACTACAGCTAACGCAGGCATGCTCGGTCCCTATTCTCCCTATACTGCCATCGCCGCTCTCGGTGCCGATCAGGTGGTAGGCGTCTGGATCAGCCGGATGGGATAACCGCCCGGCCCTGAGACGCTGCCTCCCGCCCCGGCCCCCCCGCCGCCTACGCCGGCGCAGGTGGTGATCCCGACCAGGTGTGCAGCCACCCTCTCATTCGGGTTGATACCGCCGCCCCGGCCCCCGCCTCCGGGACAGCCGATTCGGGGTCCCAGGCCGTCTACAAAGATGGTCACGAAACCGATCACGACTACCCTTTGCCCAGCGGTTCCGGAGTTGATGACCTGCGCGCAGTTGTCATAGACGGGAGCCAGCACCAGCGAAGGGGTGTCGACCACCAGCGTCTTTGACGGCTCGTTCACATACTGCTGGTTCGTCGGCGACCAGCTACTCCACCAGGTATCCGCGGGATCGCCGATAAGGTCGGTCACGCCTTGCTGCACCGGTCCCACCATGTCGCCGGTCTTGAGGGGATAATCGTTCCCGCACTCGATGATGTCCTCGTCCGCACTGGGACACTGGTTCAGGCATCCTGCCCAGGTGCAGCGGTAGGCATCGGCGCCGGCCCCGAAATCCAGTGAATAGAACTGCCCGGGCGCCAAGGGGTTCTGCAGGGCCTCGTCGTTCGGGTCCGTCGGACGGATCTCGTGGCAGGTTCCCAATTGGCTCTGGGCAAAGCTCGTGATGTTCCCGTTCGAGTCGAAAATCCTCTCGCCGTTGTTACAGGCCGTAACCGGATTGTTGGGGCTGAGGATGGTCGTGGGCAGAAACACCGGTTTGACGCACCGCGAGCCCGAGCCGGCCGACAGCGCTTCCGCCGTGGCCCGGGCCACGACATCCAGCGAGCGGATGCCCAGCACGCGCGCGAAGACCGTGCTGATCGCGCTCGTTCCGGAGCGCGGGACGGTTACCGTCACCCTGCGGTTGGGAATGTCTACCGTGACGTCGGTGGCCGCGATGGTCGCCGGCGCGCCCAGAACGTAATTGGCTTGGGCCGCGGCCCGCGCCGCGTCAATGGCGGCGCCCGGCTGGCTCAGGCCGGTAAAGGCGAACGTGTACGCGCCCGCCAGCGCGCCCGCGTCCGCTGCATGCTGCGCGCTGGTCCGTGCCGTGTAGGCGAACCCCAGGTCAACCGCCAGCGCCGCCATCGCGAACAACACCACCAGAAACACCGCCAGCATGACGATGGTCATGCCACGCTCGCGATTCCTGCTTCGGCCACGCATCACTTGCCCCCTCCCGTGGGTTTGGGTTTGTCGAATTTCTGCTTGTCCAGGAATTCTTGGGGGAATTGCGGTCCCGGCGGGAGATCGACGCTGGGCGACACTTTGCGCGCCGTCACCAGCACCATCAGCTCGCCGGTGGTCTTCTGATTGAACTTTTGCCGGAACAAATACCCGATAATCGGGATGTCTCCCAGCCCGGGAATCTTCGAGGCCACGTTGGCCACGCGATTGTCAATCAAGCCGGCAATCAGGAAGCTCTGTCCGTCCTGCAACTCCAACTCGGTCTCCGCGCGTCGCGTGACCAGGGCGGGGATGGTGAAGCCGGAGATGGTGACGCCGTTGGCGAAGTCCAGTTGGCTTACCTCCGGCGCCACTTTCAGGCGGATGTTTCCCGTGGGCATGATGTAGGGCGTGAACCTCAGCCGCACGCCGAACTCCTTGAACTGGACCGTGACGTTGCCTACGTTGCCTCCGCCCTGCACGATGGGGATGGGAAACTCGCCGCCGGCCAGGAAGCTGGCCTCCTTGCCGTTCAAAGCGATCAGGTTCGGTTCGGCCAGGATCTGCGCCAGCGACTTCTGCTTCAGGGCCTGGATGGCTGCGCCCACGTGCACATCCGGGCGGAACAGGAACACGTTCAGCGGGTCGATCTGCAGGTCGCTGCTGAAGGAGCCTTCCGGCACGTCCTTGACGTCGGTGTCGGTCAGGTTGACGGGCGGCCGGCTGCCCGTACCCGTCTGGCCGACGACGGAGACGTTGGTCGCGAACAGGTTGACGGCGTAGCGCTCCAGAGCGTCGCGGTTGACTTCCGCGAACTTCACCTGCAACAGCACTTCCTGCGGTTCGTAGGGACCGTAGGTCAGCACGTTGACCACGGACTTGGAGTAGGCTCCGGCCAGGGCGCCGGCGTTCTTTTGCACTTCCTCGCTGCTCACGTGCCCGGAAAGCACGATGGCATTGCGCGAGGCCGATACGTTGATCCTCTCGCTGGGAAAGATGCGATGGATCTCCTCCGCCGCCGAGGTGGCGTCCACATCCACCCGCAGGTCGAAACTGCGGGAGCGCTCGGCCTCATCCCACAGCACCAGGGAGACCTCGCCGGGCTGGCGACCGTGCACCAGGATCTGGGTCGGGGTCACGACCAGGGCATCGGCGACGGTCGGATCACTCACCGCCACGCGCTTCAGCCGGTCCGTGGTGTTGACCAGGATGGACTTGCCCGCCAGCACCCGCAACGGCACCGAGCCTTCCGGAAAGCCCTCCTGCGGCATGCCGGCTTCCGCGGCGGGCCCAGTGGCTTGTGGGGCGCCCGTGGCCGTCGGAGCCCCGGGCGTCACCGATCCCAGTGCCTCGGCGGCTCCCTGTTGGGCGCCCGAAATCGCCTGTCCCAGGCCGGTCGGAGCCTTTTTGGGCGTCATCGCTCCGGCTTCGGCCGCCGCCTGCATCGCCCAGGCTGCCGGGGCCATTGCCATCGCCGCCATCACTACCAGACTCCCCAACGACAGCCACCGCCTCTCGGTTTGTGTCATCGTCTCGCTCCGTCCCCCGGCTTCTGGCGCCTAGAATTTTGCCTCGTCACGCTTATCCCCGCGGATCATCTCCACTACGTAAACCTTGCTCGGTTCCGGCACAGCCGCGTGCCTGGCTCGCCGGGTCGACGCTCCGGACACCGCGGCCTTGGCCTGTTGCGGCTGCGCGCCCGCGGCTACGTACAAGTCCCCATAGTACGTTCCCTTCGGTTTCACCTCGTCCCTGTCCAGGGGGTTCCGCAATGCCAGGTGAATGGAACCCTGGGTGCTGGCCAGGGTGAGCTTCTGCGCGTCCTCCGGTGAAAGCAGCAGGGTCACCACGGTAGTGTCCTTCTTGGAGGGCTCCTTGGCTTGCAGGTCCTGGTTGGCCGTCAGCACTTCGACGTTCTCCAGCACGGTGGTGGTCACGGTCTGGCCGGAAGGCGAGCCGGGCGGAATGCCCGTCAGCAACACATCCACCCGTGTGCCCGGCTGCACGAATCCGGCCACGGATATGTCCTCCCGCACCCGCACGGAAAGCGCCCGCATACCCTGCGGGATCTTCGGCGGCAGGCCGGCGCCGGCCTCGCGCGGCGCCAGCTTGCTGTTCAGCACCACTTCCTTTTCCGAAATGGGCACGATCACACCCCGGCCTGCCACTTCCTTCAGGTCGCCGAACACTCCCTGGGGCAGTTGCGCGGTAGGCAGCCGCGCCAGTTGCAGATCGGAAAGTTGGATCTGCTGCCCCACCTGCAGCGCCTTGGCGGCCACCACCACGTTGGTGGTGCTGCCTGCATCGGCCTGCGCGCCGCGCAGGACTCGCAGCGCTCCGAAACTCACCAGCGCCGCCAGCACGACCGCGATCATTCCCACGACTAAGAACCGTCTCCGGTCCATACGATCCTCCTAGCTCAGTTGCACCCGTAGAAGTTTCGGAACTGTGCCCGTCCGGCGAGCGGCACCGTGGTCGGTGCGCTGGTGAACGGGATGCGCGGCAGATACCGCAGCGTATAGTTGAGCTGCACCACCACCAGCGATGTCGAATAAGTCAGCCCTGACGGCGAGGTGATCAACGCGCACTGGTTGATGGTGACGTTGCTTCTGGTGATGGTCACTCCGTTGGCCGCGGCGTAGGCCACCACCCGGTCCTTGATCGCATTGGTTCCATTGAAGCCTGTTGCGGGATTGTCCTTGTTGGTCAGGATGATGGAGAACCGCGCACCTTCGCGGGCGGCATTATTCAGCACCTGGTGGGTGCGGACCAGGCTGGCCCCCTCGATCACCACCAGCGCCATAAACAGCAAGAGTGGCAGGGCCACTGCCATCTCCACGATCTGCGTTCCCCGCTCCCTCGATTGCCACTGGGTCGACCTCATCGTCCGGCGTCTCCTGCCTCAGGGGGAGGTCTCGTTGCGCATCGTAGCGGTTGTGCTCAGGCCCACCGATCCGAAGCGGAAAAAGAAGAACGTATACGGGGCGTTCACCGTTACCTGCGTATGAGTCACGGGCACATTATTTATCGTGGCGGTCACGTTCTGCGTCACCGAGATTGTCGCTCCCCGCACACCCGCGCTGTCCAGAAACCGTTGGACCTCTGCCTGCACGGCGGTCGTCGTCGGGAGCGTATTGGTGCCGCTGAAGGGCGCTACCGAGAATCGCGCTCCCTCGCGCGCCGCGTCGGTCATGACTTGGTACTGATTGTACGCCCGTCCGAATTCGATATTCGCCAAAATCAGGGTGAAGAACAGAAGAATCGTGATGGCGCCCTCCACCAGCGTAGCGCCGCGCTCGTAACCGCGCTGGTTCCTCATCGCGCCACCAGTGCGAACAGCGTGCCGCAGGCCGCTGCCACGCCGAACGGGGCTCGGATCATGGCGGCGTTCTTCACATGCAGCACGGGATGGGCGCGCAGCCCTTGCGCTTTCAGCGCCCGCAGGATCTCGCGCATGTTCTCCAGCGTCTGCCGCCAGGCTCCGCGCCGGAAGATCTGCGCCACCGCCATCAGCGCCGCCACGAACACGGCGATCTGCATGGCCACCAGCCAGGGTTGCAACCCCAGCAGGGCTCCGAGGGCCGCCATCAGCTTGACGTCACCGCCGCCGATGGCGCCCAACTGAAAGAACGCCAGACCCACGGCGAATCCCAGAAACGCGGCCGCAGCCGCCGACGCCAGACCTCCGCTCCACAAGTGGAACGCCAGGCCGGCCACCACGCCGCAGGTGGTGAACGCGCGCGGAATCTTTCGCCAGCGCGCGTCGCCGATGGCACAGGTCACCACGAAGGCGATCACGAAGGCTTGCCACAACCATTCCGACATACGGGCGCCTCGCGTCTCCCCTCTCGCTAGTTCCTATTATGGCTCAAAAAACCGGGAGCGGCAGGACGGGACGGGGTGTCAGCCCACCTGCCGCTCGCATCCAGCACTCCTACGGGGTGGTCAGCTGGTCCGACGCGGCGTTGAAGATGTTGCTCGCATTGGTGCCGATCAGGCGCACCGCCCCGATCACCACGACGAGAATCACCGCCAGCATCAGCGCGTACTCGGCGACGTCCTCGCCCTTGTCATCCTTCCACATCTTCCAGACGAGTTCTGTCACGATCTCCTCCGGTTGGCTTCTACGGTTTGGTTGGACAGCCGGGTACTGCCACTGCCGCCCTATCCCGGCGATAGGACTCCGAAAGCCTGGGGAAGCGCAAGGGGTGCTCGGGTCCAGGCCCGAATTGCCTCCTTCCCCCGCCTCGCCTACGGGGTGGTCAGCTGGCCCGACGCAGCGTTGAAAATGTTGCTCGCGTTGGTGCCGATCAGGCGCACCGCCCCGATCACGACCACCAGGATGACCGCCAGCATCAGCGCGTATTCCGCCACGTCCTGGCCCTCGTCATCCCGCCACATCCTGCGAAGAACGTCCTTCATGTTTGTTTGTCTCCTCCCGAACCCCGGTGAGCGAAAACGCCCCCAGCGCTCGATTTCGGCCTCCGTAGATTGCATTTTTGGGGCAAATCCAGCCCTTGGAACGAACCTTTATTTGGTTTATTTTCTATGTATTACGCGGGTAATCTGGCTGGTAACCCACCCCACTGTCCGATTTCTGAGACACCCCACCAACGTGGCTGCTCTACCCGGGCGACAGTGGAGGTTCCCCCGGCCTGATAGTGGGGGTAGCGTCTCGGTGTGACCCGGGAAAGCGGGGCGTGCAGCGGAAAGCGGAAAGCGGAAAGCGGATGGGGAGGCTTCCTATAGCCACTCACCACTGGCACCTGGCTACTGTTTTTTCACGAACACCACCGCTTGGTCGTCCTCGTACACGTTCGCCCAGCCCGGGTCCTGCCGCAGCAGACTGGCGATAGGCATGTGCGGTTCCACCATCACCGTGCGTACCCCGAAGCGCTCCAGCGTTTCCGGCCACCCCGGCCGTCCCCGATACGTGCGGAAATATTCCATCATGAACGCATCGCCGTAGAGGTCGGCCCGGCCATCGATGTAGCTGCGATATTGCGGATACAGGTGCCAGATCAGGTAGCCACCCCAGTCATAGCGGTGATACACCGGCGCCGGAGGCTTTTCGTGTTTCAGAAACTCCACGGCGCGCCGCGGAAATATCTCCGACTCCGCTTGCGGCTGGCTGGCAATCACATCGGCGAAATAAAACCCACAGGCCGCGACCAGCACGCCCAGCACCACGGCGTTCGTTGTTCTCTTGGTCGGCGTCAGGGGAGTTTCCGGCTGCGCCATCCAACTTCCCCAGCTCTGCCGGCGCACCCAGTCCCAGGCGTGCGCCGCCAGCAGCGGCGTGGCCACCAATGCGAAGAGCGGGATGTGCCGGCCGGAACGCAGCGCCAGCCACCCGGTCACCGCCAGCAACAGCGCATCGCTCACCCGTGCCCGCCGCGGCGAGATCGCCATCGCCCCCGCAGTGGCGAAAATCAGCACTGCAAACGGCAGCATGCTGGCTTTGTGGAAGTCCGGCGAGAGCCAGTCGCGAAGGTTTTCCGCCATCGCCTCCGATTGCAGCGTCTCGAACGGATACGCGTACAGCCGTGCGCCGTTGGGATTCAGCGGAATCACCGCCAGGCACGCTGCCGCTGCCGCGGCCAGTGGAAATGCGCGCTTGAACGCCGCCCTCCATCCCCGGCCCTCCACTAGTTCATCCAGGACCAGTCCCGCTGCCAAAACTCCGACCAGCGCCGGACCCGCCAGGAATCCGCCGTGCAGATTCACCCACAGCACCATCAGCGGCGGCATCCACACCAGTCGCTTCGCCTGGCCGTCGCGCGCGTACGCGTCGGCCAGCCACAGGAAGATGCTGGCCAGCAGCATGGTGAACATCTGCGGCTGCACGCCCCACACCGGCGCGGTCGAGAAGGCGCCCAGCAGCAGCGCGAATCCGGCCACGAACGGCTGGCCCTCCAGCCGCCGGTCCACGATCCACCACGCTGCCGCAATCACCAGACTGAAGAACAGGATCAGGCCGCCCCAGTCGGCCACCCGGTACAGGGCCCAGATCAGCACTTCCGATAGCCACTCATGCGTCACCCACGGCTTGCCGGCGGCGGTGTAGGAAAAAGGATCGGTGTGCGGGATGCTGCGCGTCTCCACCATCCACTGTCCCGTGCGCAGATGCCACCAGAAATCCGGCACCAGGATGGGTCGTGCCGTAACTCCCAGCAGCGACACCAGCACCACCCAGTGGAACACGCGCCGCGTGGAAAGTCGGGAAGAGGAAACGGGAGAGGAAAAAAGAACCTGCGCGCCCGGCTCAGTCGGCACCGCCGCTTCAGTGGCACTCATCTGCGCCCGATTGTAGCGCGCGCACGCGTGTGTGGTGTCGCTTATAACGGATTACCTGCGGGTGTGAAAACGGACCCGATTGTAGACGCCCAGCGTCTTCTCCAGCCGCGCGGGCAAAATCCTGAGCGAAGTCAAAGGTCTTGAGGTCCCCGGACCCCCGGGGGCTACCTCTTCAATTTCTACGAATCAGCAGGCGCGCCCAGGGGCATGCTCGCCGGCGATTCCTGGCGCGGCGGCCTGGGCAGGAACGCCCCAACGCGACGGGCATACTCCTCATACTCCGGGAACGCCTTTCGCATCACCTGTTCTTCGTAATTCACTCGTACCACCGTGATGGCCAGCCACGCCAGGTGGGCGATTAACACGGCGCCCGTGGGCTGGAAGAGGAATCCGGCCAGGTTCTGCACCACGATCATGGCGTAGATGGGATGGCGTACGTAACGGTACGGACCATTGGTGACCAGCATCCTCGCCTGCGGCACGATGCTGAACGCGCGCCGCATGTGCCAGATGCACCACACCTGGAAGGTGCTGCCGCCGAGCAGCAAGAGGCCCGCCACGGAAGCCTGTGTCGACGAGGGCGTTCGCGCCAGCCATTCCGGGTACCAGCGCGCCGCGGCCAGGCCGAAGATTGGAAGCATGAGGATGCTGGCGTACGCAGAGAGCGGCGGCAGCCATCCTCGGGCTTCCGCGCGCACCGGGCGCCGCAGCAGAAAGGACAGGGAGACGCCGAACTGGTGCAGCAGGGCCGGCAGCAGGAAAATGCCGAACTCGGGCACCTGCACCATGACTCGGATGCCGCAGGCAAGAAAGACGGCAAATCCTACCCAGTCCGTCCAGTGCCGGGTATTCATCGTGGGTTCCTCACTGCACTCTCGGAGGGATATCCAGCTCGTCGATCAGCCGATGGAGCGACGACCGCGCGATCTTCAGCGACCGGGCCGCCTGCAGCTTGTTGTTCCCGTACTCCTGCAGGGTGCGCTGGATCAGGCGGCGCTTGAAGTTGCGGACTTCCTCTTCGAACGACGTCGGCGCCGTTTCTTCTTCCCAGCCCGCGAACTGCGAAGGCAGATGGTTGATGCGGATGTCCGGCCCCTCGCAGATCACCACCGCGCGCTCCAATACGTTCTGCAGTTCGCGCACGTTGCCCGGCCAGTCGTACTCCTGCAGCGCGCACATCGCCGCCGGCGAGATGCGCCGCGCCGGTTTCTGGTGCCGCTCCGCGAAGTTCTGCAGAAAGGCGTGCGCCAGCAGAGTGATGTCGTCCCGCCGCTCCCGCAGCGGAGGCAGTTCCAGCTCCACCGTGTTCAGCCGGTAATAGAGGTCCAGCCGGAAGCTGCCCTGTTCCACCAGTTGCTTCAGATTGCGGTTGGTGGCGCAGATGACCCGCGCCTCCATGGCCACCGGCTTGTTGCTGCCCAGGCGCTCGAACGTCCTTTCCTGCAGCACCCGCAGCAGCTTCACCTGCATGGCCGGCGAAAGATCGCCGATCTCATCCAGGAAGATGGTCCCTTGTCCCGCCGCTTCGAAGCGTCCGCGGCGCACCGCGTTGGCGCCCGTGAACGCTCCCTTCTCGTGCCCGAACAGCTCCGATTCGATCAGCGTCTCCGGCAGCGACGAGCACGCCACCGCCACAAACGGCTCTTTCGCCCGCGGGCTCGCCTGATGGATGGCCCGCGCCAGCAACTCCTTGCCCGTCCCGCTCTCGCCCGTCACCAGCACGGTGGCGTCGGTTTGCGCTACGCGCTGCGCCAGTTGGAACACCGCGCGGATCTTGCCGTCCACGCCCAGCACCGCGGGAAAATCCTTCAGTTGCGGACCCTGCGCCCGCAACCGTTCGACCTCGCGGTTCAGGTCGCGGAAGCGCGCGGCCCGCCGCAGGACGATGCGCAGCTCCTCCATCGAGCCGGTCTCCATGAAGCAGTCGTACGCGCCCGCCGACATCGCCTGGCGCATCACGGCCCGGTCCGGTCCGGCCACAAAGGCCACCACCGGCGCCGCGTCCGGGTTGCGGATGATCTTCTGCAGCGATTCCAGACACTTCGCGAAGCGCGGATCCTCCGCCGGCGGCAGCCCCACCAGCACCACGTCGCACTCGGTCAGGAGCTCGCGATCGTCCGCCGCCGCAGACCGCATCTCGAATTCCTCCCCGAGCTTCTCCCCCAATAGCTGGAAGAAGTCTTCCCGCTCGTCAATGAAGCAGCACTTGACCACCGGTCACCCCGTTACCGGTTCATCCCCTGATTGTGATGCTTGCCTGGCTTGCTTTCGAGGTCTCTGTGGGCGGCCAGGTCGACCCCAGCCTCGCAAACTACCGCCCAGTCTAGGTTTCTCCCTCGCCGATGTAAAGGTTTCTTTGGTAATGCCCGAGTAACCACTCGGCAACGCCGTCACCACCCAGCCGTGGCCCGATGTTTATCCCTCGCCGATTGCTCATGGCTCATCCATCGCGCCAACCTCCTCCCGCCCTTCACGAATATCACTTGCAATATGCAAGTAAATATGATACTGTCCATCCCGTGCCCAGAAAGCCCAGATCCGAACGCCGCTCCGGGTGCCCGGTAAGCGTCTCGCTCGAGCGCTTCGGAGATCGCTGGTCGCTGCTCATCATTCGCGATCTCATGGTTCGCGGCTACCGCACCTTCAAGCAGTTCCAGCAGGCAGGCGAGGGCATCGCCACCAATATCCTCGCCGACCGGCTGCGGAGGCTGGAAGCCGCGGGCATCATCACCGCCGAGCCCGAGGAGAGCGACGCCCGCCGCGTGAACTACCGCCTGACGGAGAAGGGCATCGACCTCGCGCCCGTGCTTCTGGAGCTGCTCATCTGGGCTGCCCGCCACGAGGAAACCGGCGCGGCCTGTGCCCTCATCGAAAGGATGGAGCAGAATCGTCCGGCGGTCTTGGCCGAGGTCCGG
Organism: Terriglobales bacterium; assembly: GCA_035573675.1. Taxonomy (NCBI): domain Bacteria; kingdom Pseudomonadati; phylum Acidobacteriota; class Terriglobia; order Terriglobales; species Terriglobales bacterium. The sequence continues at coordinate 213,257 of DATMAB010000010.1, read as the reverse complement.
CGTCGCTGGCAGGAGCGCGATCCCACTCCGCTGTTGCCGCGGGTCGGCGACCCCGCTCTGAATTTCGATTCGCCACTCACTTCGTCACTCCGCCACTCCCAACCCAACGCAGTTCATTCCAGGAAGTAACCAACAAGGAGAGCGAGGAATCATGGAAAGCAAACCGACCCACGAGCAAGCCCAACTCCACCTGCAGGTCTACGATCTGCGCCGCGAGGCCCGGCTCCGCCAGGCCCGCGACTGGTTTCACCGGGATTTCCACCCGAAGAGCTTCGACGAAGCCATGCGTCTCGCCGCGCCCGGCACCGAAGCCGGTGCGTTCTTTGGCATGGTTGTCGGCTACTGGGAACAGGCCTGCGCCCTGCTCAACTACGGCCTTCTTCACGAAGACCTCTTCTTTGAGACCAGCGGCGAGTTCTTCGGCGTCTGGGAAAAGCTCAAACCCATCGTCCCGGAGGCGCGCGAGAAGTGGACCTACAAGCCGCTTTTCGCCCACCTGGAAAAGGCCGCCCAGCGCTACGAGGCCTGGGCGGAGAAGCGCAGCCCCGGCCACGTGACCGCCATGCGCCAGTTCATGCAGCAGATGCAGCAGCAGTTGCAGCCCAAGTCTGCGTCGGCGGCCTGAGCCCGCACCCGTTGTGATCGCCGGCGGCGGTGGCTTTTTCCGCCGCCGGGCCCCAACCGGGACTGGCGATTCCACCGTTGCACGAACCGAAAGCGCACCTGCGAAAGGCGACACCGATGCCCAGAATCACTCCATTCCTGTGGTTCGACACTCAGGCCGAGGAAGCGGCCAGGTTCTACGTCTCCATCTTCAAGAACTCGAAGATCGTGAAAATCTCTCGTTACGGAGAGGCTGGACCCGGGCCCAAAGGCAGCGTGATGACCGTGGTCTTCCAGCTCGATGGACAGGAATTCATCGCGCTGAACGGCGGGCCGCATTTCAAGTTCACTGAGGCCGTATCCTTCTCCGTGGAGTGCCAGACCCAGCAGGAAGTGGACGAGTTCTGGGCCAAGCTCTCGGCCGGCGGAGAAGAAGGGCCGTGCGGCTGGCTGAAAGACAAGTACGGCCTCTCCTGGCAGATCAATCCCACTATCCTGGGCGAGATGCTCAGCGATCCCGATCCCGGAAAATCCACGAGAGTCATGGAAGCCATGCTCAAGATGAAAAAAATCGACATCCAGGCCCTGCGCCAGGCGTACGAGCAGGCATGAGGACCGCAATGACCGAACTGAGAATACTCACCAAACATCCTCAGGGTAAGCGCGGCTTGCACATCAGCAAGCAGAAGTACGATTCCATGAAGCAAGCCATCCTGGCGGCCCTCGAGGGGGCCGAACTCACGCATACGGAACTGTTCAGTCGGCTCAATCGCAAGCTCAAGGGCAGATTTCCCGGCAACGTCAGTTGGTACGGCGAAACCGTGAAGCTCGATCTGGAAGGCCGGAAACTCATCGCACGCACTGCTTCACGACCTCAAAGGTACCGGCTGAGGTAAAGCACAACATGTAAGCAGGCAGGTAAGTGTCAGCACCTGATCGGAGGACAATGATGAGCTACGTGGATGGCTTTGTTCTGGCAGTACCGAAGAAGAATCTGGCGGCGTATTCCCGCCTGGCCCGCGCGGCGGGCAAGGTGTGGCGCGAGCACGGCGCCCTCGACTACAAGGAATGCGTTGGCGAAGACCTCAAGGTCAAGTTCGGGCTTCCGTTCCCGCGCGTCATGAAGCTCAAGCCCGGCGAGACGGTATTTTTCTCCTACATCGTCTTCAAGTCGCGCCGCCATCGCGATCGCGTCAACGCCAAGGTCATGAAGGATCCGCGCCTGGCTGCGATGATGGATGGCAAGAAGATGCCCTTCGACGTCAAGCGCATGGCCTATGGCGGATTCAAGGTCCTGGTCGACGCCTGAGAGCCGAACTCTTCGAACCGGCAGGTCCAACAACAGCGCGGCACAATAAATTCAACGCAAGGAGCGTGGATTCCATGAGCGGAGTCAGGGTTTTGGTTGGCACTCGCAAAGGCGCTTTCATTCTCACCTCGGACGGCAAACGCAAGAACTGGGAGGTCGCCGGTCCTTTCTTTGCCGGCTGGGAGATCTACCACCTCAAGGGATCGCCCGCCGATCCCAACCGGCTGTACTGCTCGCAGACCAGCGGCTGGTTCGGGCAGATCATTCAGCGCTCCGACGACGGCGGCAAGACCTGGCATCAGCCCGGCACGCCGCCAGGCGAGACCGTCACCATCCCCGAAGGCATGCCCAAGGGCGAAAGCAACAAGTTCGTCTACGACACCTCGCCGGAAACCGGCAAGCCGCTCACCACCCACCAGTGGTACGACGGCACCCAGCACCCCTGGGAGTTCAAGCGCGTCTGGCATCTTGAGCCCTCGCTCAAGGACCCGGACACGGTCTACGCCGGCATCGAGGACGCCGCCCTGTTCCGCTCCACTGACGGCGGCAAGTCCTGGCACGAGCTCGCCGGACTGCGCGGACACGGTACCGGGCCCAAGTGGCAGCCCGGCGCGGGCGGCATGTGCCTGCACACCATCCTGCTCGATCCCCGCGACAACGGCCGCATGTTCGTGGCCATCTCCGCCGCCGGCGCTTTCCGCACCGACGACGCCGGCAAGACCTGGCGGCCCATCAACCGCGGCCTGGTCTCGCAGTACATCCCCGACCCCAACGCCGAGGTCGGCCACTGCGTGCACCGCATCGCTCTGCATCGCTCCCGCCCCGAGACTCTGTTCATGCAGAAGCACTGGGACGTCATGCGCAGCGACGACGCCGGCGACAACTGGCGTGAGATCAGCGGCAACCTGCCCACCGACTTCGGCTTCGTCATTGACGTGCACGCCCACGAGCCGGAAACCCTCTACGTCGTTCCCATCAAGAGCGATTCCGAGCACTACCCGCTGGAGGGCAGCCTGCGCGTCTATCGCAGCCGCACCGGCGGCAATGAATGGGAAGCCCTTACCGAGGGCCTTCCCCAGAGCAACTGCTACGTCAACGTGCTGCGCGATGCCATGGCCGTCGACTCGCTCGACGCCTGCGGCGTCTACTTCGGCACCACCGGAGGCCAGGTCTACGCCTCCGCCGACGCCGGCGACACCTGGGCTCCCATCGTGCGCGATCTTCCCGCCGTGCTTTCCGTGGAGGTACAGACGCTGCCATGATCCGGGTCGTGCTTCCGTATCATCTGCGCACGCTGGCCAAAGTGGATGGCGAAGTCTGTCTCGACGTCGAGGGCGAAGCCACGCTGCGCTCCGTCCTCGACGCCCTCGAGGCCCGCTACCCCATGCTGCGCGGCACCATCCGCGACCATGCCACCCTCCAGCGCCGCCCCTTCCTGCGCTTCTTTGCTTGCGAGGAAGACCTGTCCCACCAGCCGCCGGCGGCCGCGCTGCCCGCCGCCGTCGCCTCCGGCGCTGAACCCCTCTTCATCATCGGCGCCATCGCCGGCGGCTAGGGCAGAGTCCTTCGAGTGCTGGCGGTGCCCCATGTCTGCGCCACGCTTTTCGGCGCAGACGTGGGAGAGGAAGCACGCTGGTTTTACCGATTCGGCAATTCCGAGTTCCGCAATTCGGCAATCTCCCACTGCCCCATTTTTCTGCATTGACGTCCGGCGAATCCCCCGCGTACACTCCGCGTCACCTTCCAGCCGCGGTTCTTCTCCAGCCACAACCGAAACGCGTCGCAACCGCCAGCCAAGCGGACTTGGCGAAGGCCGCCTCGATTTGCACAGCGCTTTTCGCGGTCCAGGGCGCATCTGGAGGGTAAAGACACGCATGCTACAATATGTAGCGATATCCTCTTGACACGCCCTATATGTGGGAGTATTGTCCCTTCCCACGTGCAACGCGCCTTCGGGGTGAGGGTCGCGTTCCAGCCCGCTTTTTGGGGCTGATTTCATGCGGTGGCCCCCGTCGCGCCGGGGTGGTTGCCGGTCGCGATTCTTGAGGGGATAGGCACAAGGAAAGAGGGTGTTCCGGGGCTTCCCGGGCGCCCGAGAGGCTCCATCTTGCCTCCTCGTCCCGGCAACGGGACCCCGCGGCGGGACGCCCTCCCTGTGGTCAAGAGACAGGGGTTACCACACTAATTCGGAGGTCAGCTCGAACCCATGGAAGCCGATGCCCTTCGCCCGACGCCCTCCACGCTCCCGGTCGACCCCGGTGCCGAGACCGGCCTGAACTGGTCTCCCTGGTCGCGGTGCGAGTCCAGCTTCAGCCTGCTGCTGGTTCCGCACCAGCCGGGCGTGTTCGCCCTCGCCGAGGAGGTCGCCGCGCCCGCCGGCGCCGCCGCCCGCCGCATGCTCGCGCTCTTCCACGTGGCCGAGGCCGAGGACCTCGCCCGCGCCCTCAGCCGTCTGTTCGCGGCCGAAAGCCCGGTGCGCGCCAAGCTTCAGGAGGGCCGCTGCTACGTGCGCTACGCCGCCATCGCCGATCCCGGCCGCCGCCGTGCCGTCGCCGCCGCGCTCGCGCACTGGTTGGCCGCCGCTTCCGATTCCGCCGCCGCGCTCAGTAGCGACGCTTCGGGCGACCCATTCGGCGGCAGCGCACTTCCGCCGCCCTCAATCGTCAATCCCAAAATCGTCAATCGTCATTCGAAGGATCTGCGTCCTTCGCCGCTGCCCGCTGGCTTCTGAGGTTCCGCCGTGGGCACTGGCACACCCTGTTCTGAAAGAGGAGAATAGAGATGGGCGACATCACACCGAAGATCGGGACCCCGGGTCCCAGCCCTGTCGTCGTGAAGGTCAACCAGCAGACCGGCGCCGCTCCCGCCGCCGAAAAGACGGCCGCCAAGAAGTCTGCCCCCGGCCTCGCCTTTCGCCGTTATTTCACCCAGGGCGGTGTCTCGCCCTACGACCAGATCGAGTGGGAACTGCGCACCGCCCTCATCACCGACGCCCAGGGCAACGTCATCTTCGAGCAGAAGGACGTCGAGGTCCCCAAGGACTGGTCCATGACCGCCACCAACATCGTGGCGTCAAAATACCTCCACGGCCGCCTCGGCACCCCGGAGCGTGAATCCAGCGTCCGCCAGCTCATCAGCCGCGTCGCCGAGACCATCCGCGACTGGGGCGTTGCCGCCGGCTACTTCCGCACCCCGGTGGATGCCGCCATCTTCCACGACGAGCTCACCTACCTGCTGCTCAACCAGTACGCCGCCTTCAATTCCCCCGTCTGGTTCAACGTCGGCTGCGACCGCCTGGAACCCGATGCCGACGCCACCAACTGGCACTGGAACCCGGCCACCGCCCGCGTCGAGTTCGCCCGCACCGGCTACCGCAACCCGCAGTGCTCGGCCTGCTTCATCAACTCCGTGCAGGATTCGCTCGACAGCATCCTCACCCTCGCCAAGACCGAGGGCATGCTGTTCAAGTTCGGCTCCGGCACCGGCACCAATCTCTCCACGCTGCGCTCTTCTTCGGAAGCGCTGGCCGGCGGCGGCACCGCCTCCGGGCCCCTGAGCTTCATGAAGGGCTACGATGCCTTTGCCGGCGTCATCAAGAGCGGCGGCAAGACCCGACGCGCCGCCAAGATGGTCATCCTCAACATCGACCATCCTGATATCGTCGAGTTCATCGAGTGCAAGGCCAAGGAAGAAGCCAAGGCCTGGGCCCTGGTGCAGGCCGGCTACGACGGCCACTCCCCCGACGCCGAAGCCTACTCCTCCGTCTTCTTCCAGAACGCCAACAACTCCGTGCGCGTCACCGATGACTTCATGCTCGCGGTCGAGCGCGACGCCGATTTCACCACCTTCAGCGTCCGCGACCATCGTCCCGTGCACACCTATAAGGCGCGCGACCTGCTGCGCAAGATCGCCCAGGCCACCTGGCAGTGCGGCGATCCCGGCATGCAGTTCGATACCACCATCAATCGCTGGCACACCTCCAAGCACACCGCCCGCATCAACGCTTCCAATCCGTGCTCGGAGTACATGTTCCTCGACGACTCTGCCTGCAACCTGGCCAGCCTCAACCTCATGAAGTTCGCCCGCAACGGCAGCTTCGACGTCGAGGCTTACCGCCACGCCGTCGACGTCATCATCACCGCCCAGGAGATCCTGGTCGATGGCGCCAGCTACCCCACCGAAGCCATCGCCCGCAACTCGCATGACTACCGCCCGCTCGGCCTGGGCTACGCCAATCTCGGCGCCCTGCTGATGGCCGCCGGCCTGCCCTACGACTCCGACGCCGGCCGCGACTTCGCCGCCTGCGTCACTGCCATCATGTGCGGCGAGGCCTATCTCCAGTCCGCCCGCATCGCCGAGCACTGCCCCGCGCTCGCCCCCGCTACCGATTTCTGCCAGAAGGCCGAAATCACCGGCGGCGCATGTCCGGGCTTCTACGTCAACCGCGAGCCCTTCTTGGACGTCATCCGCATGCACCGCGCCTCCGTCAACCACATCGGCGCCTCGCTCGAAACTCGAAACTCGAAGCTCGAAACCGGTTCTTCCCAGCTTCCCGAGCTCATCGCCGCCTCCCGCGACTGCTGGGACCAGGCTCTCGCCCTGGGCGAGAAGTTCGGATATCGCAACTCCCAGGTCACCGTCCTCGCCCCCACCGGCACCATCGGCTTCATGATGGATTGCGATACCACCGGCGTCGAGCCGGATCTGGCGCTGGTGAAGTACAAGAAGCTGGTGGGCGGCGGCATGATCAAGATCGTGAACAACACCGTGCCTCTGGCGCTGTTCAAGCTGGGGTACACCCACGAGCAGGCCAACGCCATCGTCAGCTACATCGACGCCACCGGCACCATCGAAGGCGCGCCGGGAATCAAGGACGAGCATCTGCCGGTGTTCGATTGCTCCTTCAAGCCCGCCAAGGGCACGCGCAGCATCCATTACATGGGCCATCTCCGGATGATGGCCGCGGTGCAGCCGTTCATCTCCGGCGCCATCTCCAAGACCGTCAACCTGCCCGAATCGGCCACGGTGGAAGAGATCATGGACGCTTACATCCAGTCCTGGAAGCTGGGCCTCAAGGCCGTCGCCATCTACCGCGATGGCTGCAAGAAGGCGCAGCCGCTCTCCGCCGCCGGCACCGCCACCGCCGAATCTGGCAAAAGCGGCGCCGCCGGGCTGCGGCTGGTCTCCAAAGAAGCCGCGAAGGAAGCGGAAGCGGAGCCGGTCGAAGAATCGGCCGCGCCGCCGCGCGCCGTCCGCCATCGTCTGCCGGAGGAGCGCCGCTCGCTCACGCACAAGTTCAACGTGGGCGGGCACGAGGGCTACATCACCGTGGGCGTCTACAAGGACGGCTCCCCGGGCGAGATTTTCATCACCATGGCCAAGGAAGGCTCGACCGTCAGCGGGCTCATGGATAGCTTCGCCTGCGCCGTCTCCATCGCCTTGCAGCACGGCGTCCCGCTGAAGCTGTTGTGCGAGAAGTTCGCGCACACCCGCTTTGAGCCCTCGGGCTGGTCCACCAACCCCGACATCGGCTACGCCAAGAGCGTGATGGACTACATCTTCCGCTGGCTGGAGCTGCGCTTCCTCACCGGCCAGCAGCAGTTCCTGTTCGAGGACCTGCGGCTCAAGGCCCAAGCCGCCACCGCTCCGGGTGCAGAAGCTCCCGGTGCGTCCGCAGCCTCCGAGGTTCCGCCTTCTCTGAGAACTGAGAACCGAGAACTGAGAACTTCGGCCCACCCCGCTGACGCTCTCCGCGACTTGGTGGACATGGGCGACGCGCCTTCCTGCCACGTCTGCGGCGCGATTATGACCCGCAACGGGTCGTGTTACCGGTGCATGAGTTGTGGCGCGACGAGCGGATGTTCGTAGAAAGGATTCACCGCCGAGACCGCAGAGATCGCGGAGAATCGGGTGGAGCAGGGCTTTAGCCCTGCAGGAAAGAGCAACAACCTCGCGGGCTTTAGCCCCTGAGGGCAACAAGTGGTGAGCAGTTAGAAGACGTTCAGGACGTGTAGGGAGGGCACGGCCAACGCCGTGCCTTATTTGTTTCATAGGCCTGAAAGATGATTGTCCCAATTAGATTTGAAATGATGCCCGATGGCTCTGTAGTAGACCATAAGGGGCGCATCACATTGTTTAGCCTTCATCGTTTCATTTCAGAGATCGCTACAGGGGATCACTGTTTTATTTGTGGCGCGAAACCGGGAACCGCCCCATTCAACGATGAACATGTGCTTCCTGATTGGATTCTGAAACGCTACAAATTGCACGACAAGACCATCACAATCCCGAACAACACAGGCCTTCGGTACGGTCAGATGAAGATACCCTGTTGTGTCGAGTGCAACAGCACAATGGGAAGCAACATAGAGAAACCCATGAGTGAAATGTTCTCACAAGGCACCGAGGGATTATCAAGTGAATTCAAGAAGTATGGGCCATGGCGACTCTTTATGTGGATGTCCTTGATTTTTCTTAAGACACATCTCAAGGACAAGAACCTCAGCTTTTGTCGCGACAAACGCAAAGGCGATGCCAAGATTGCTGAATTCCACAGCTGGGAGGACTTGCATCATCTCCACTGCATCGCTCGAGCCTTCTACACGGGCTGCAACATAGCCGCGGAAGTCGCCGGTTCGCTACTGGTGCTTCCAGCAAAGGTTCGGCCGCATTTTGAGAGCTTTGACTACGGCGACCTTTCATTGGCCCAAACCATGCTCTTGCGACTGGATGACGTTGCAATCATCGCTGTTTTCAATGATTCTCAGGCCGCTCTCCAGATTTACTCGGAGGAGTTGAAAAGACTTGATGGCCCTCTGTCGCCTTTGCAGCTGCGCGAGATTGCTGCTCGGCTAGCTTCCATCAACATTCAACTGAGCGAGAGGCCGAGGTTCTTTTCCGAGTTTGATCGGATATCGGGCGAATACAAGATTGTTGCTTACCGGCCCGAGGTATGGCAGTTGGAGAACTGGCAACATCAGATCCACGGAGCAATCATGCACCACATTTGCCAGGACTTGGTTGTGGGTGTAGAGAGGGATGTCATCTTGAGTGGTCTCAAGACGGGTCGCTATACGTTTCTCCTGGACAAACGAGGCAGTTTCCTCCGAGACCACATGGAGTTGCTACCCGACTAAGAAGTGCATGCCCGCAACAACGGGAGCGCTCACGCCGCACTTTGGTTTACAGCGTCCCCCCTGCAACTTTTCCCTTGACAACCGCATCCAATAAGATATAATCTCTGTAGATATATTGACGAAGAGAAAATAACTACTTTGTTTTCAAAGACCGCAGACCTAACCCCTTGGGAGTCAAAGACCTGGCCGCATCGCCGCCCCTATCTCGCTGATTCTTAAAGACCACGGGTATAGGGGGAGGGGTGGGGTACACCGATTGAATCATTCAATCATCGGGTCATTGAATCATTGAAAGGCGAAGACCTTTTTCGCCATGGATCAAAGCCGATGAACACGGATTCCAAAACGCAGTCCTTGCCCTGAAGACCCGATCCGCGTCAATCCGTGTCCATCCGTGGCCAAACGCTTTTGCTTGGACGTGAAACCTGAAACCAGAAACGAGAAACCATGAACGCGAACATTCCCACCTGTCACTACATCCGCACCGATGGAAGGCGCTGCGGCTCTCCCGCCCTCCGCGGCCAGCGCTTCTGCTACTACCACTACGAGGCTCGCCGTGCCACCGTGAACCTCGACATCCCGCCGCTCGAGGACGGCAACGCCATCCAGGTCGCCCTGCTCGACATCATCCGCGCCCTCGCCGACGACCGCCTCGACTCCGGCAAGGCCACCGCCCTCGGCTACCTGCTCCAGACCGCCGCCGCCAACCTCAAGAACGTCCACTTCGGCTTCCACAAGTACGACATGGTCACCGACCTCCCTGCCCAGGATCCCCACCACCGCGGCGTCTCCCCGCAGAACGGTGGCGAATCCGATCACCCTATCTCTCCCCCGCGCGGTGTCCATCCGCGTCCCTCCGCGTGAATCCGCGGCGAAAAAGCGGACAGCGGAAGGCGGAAGGCGGAGAGCGCTCCCGGTCACGAAAGTAACCTCGTAATGGCCAGGAGGTTCACCATCCATCGGACAGGCCAGGAGCGGGTAAGAGATTGCGCAGGCTGAGGGGGCGTCCTATGCTGGGCGCAATCCCCGAGGGTGAGTTGTGAGCAGTGCCGCCAATCCGTACGAGGACGCCGAAGTCGTCATCTGGAAGCTGAGCGAGCAGTGGATGCGCGACTGGAACGCCGGCGACCTCGACAAGGTGGTCGACCTCTACGCCAAAGACGCGCTCTACCTGCCGGCGCACGATGATCCTATCCACGGGCGGGCGCGCATCCGCGAGTTCCTGCGCGGGTCGCTGGAAAAGGGCGCGAGCGACTTCACGCTGCAGATCGACTTCATCCAGCGCGCCGGCGACCTGGCCTACGACGTGGGCCGCTATGCCGTGAGCCTGCACCAGGACGACGGCAGCCGGAAACGCGACCGCGGCCGCTACCTGGTGGTGTGGCAGCGGCAAGCGGCGGGCGACTGGCGCATGCTGGTGTTCGCCGCCTGGTCGAGCGAAGAACCCAGAAAGCAGTGATCAGTGGCCAGTGGTCAGTGGCCAGTGGCCAGAAAAGGCAAAAGGCGCTCCCCGCCATCCGCTATCCGTGAAAAGGCAAAAGCCTTTCGCTGCGGATGAACGTGGAGGGGCGCGGAACAAGTAACTGCGAGCCGCGAACTATGAACTGTCAACTGAAGGCGGAGAGCGCAAAGCGGAGAGCGATAGCAATTAGCCAGGAGCCAAGAGCCAAGAAAAAAGGACAAAAGCCTTTCGCCGCGGATGCACGCGGATGGGCGCGGAACAAGTAACTGCGAGCCGCGAACTATGAACTGTGAACTGAAGGCGGAAAGCGGAAAGCGCAAAGCGGAGAGCGATAGCAATTAGCCAGGAGCCAAGAGCCAGGAGCTAGAAGCCAGGAGCTAGAAGCCAGGAGCTAGAAGCTACTGCATCAACGGGTTAAGGGGCCGGTCGGCCAGGGCGGGGCAGGCACCTTGGTGGTATTGCATCACGGAAGGCTGTGACATTAAGATGCTGCGCATACTTCTCGGTCCCTCACGAGGGGTTGGGGGCATCTCACACCGCAATTCTGGAGGCATTGAGCATGACAAGTTCTCGTCGCACACTCGTGCGCGTGCTGGCCGTTGGGTTGGCGCTTCTGGCGCTTGCCACGGTGCTGTACGCGAGTCACTCTTGGGGCAACTACCACTGGGCGCGCACCGCCAATCCGTTCACCCTGAAGCTGGGCGATAACGTCAGTTCCACCTGGGATCCGATGCTGGCTACGGCTTCGAGCGACTGGAGCGCGTCGAGCGTGCTGAACACCACGATTGTGGCCGGCGGGAATCCGCGGCCCAAGAACTGCCGGCCGACGAGCGGGCGCGTCGAGGTCTGTAACGCCAGCTACGGCAACAACGGCTGGCTGGGGCTGGCGCAGATTTGGGCGAGCGGCAGCCACATCACCCAGGGCGTGGTGAAGCTCAACGACTTCTACCACAACAATCCGCCGTACAACTCGACGGCATGGCGGCGGCTGGTGATGTGCCAGGAGATTGGGCACACCTTCGGCCTCGACCATCAGGACGAGAACTTCGACAACGGCAACCTGGGGACCTGCATGGATTACACCGACGATCCCGATGGTCCGCCTTCGAACGAGCATCCCAATTCGCACGACTACCAGCAACTCGAAACGATCTATGCCCACCTGGACAGCACCACGACCGTGGGCCAGACGGTGAGCCGGCATCCGAACGCGATGAACGCCATTGACTTCGAAGGCCCGGGGCAGTGGGGCCGACTGGTGGCCCGCTCGCGCAACGGCGGAACCGAGGTCTATGAACTGGACTTCGGCGGCGGACACAAGGTGTTCACGTTTGTCATCTGGACGCTGGAGGAGCGCGACCGGCGCAACAAAGCGCTGGAATAACCGGCCGGATCTGATTCTTGGGGGCGAGGCCGTGCGCCTCGCCCTTACTGTTTTCTGCCCCATGCGAAGCCGGGCTACAATGCGGATGTGAGCGAGAAACCCCGGTCGTCGCGTCCGCGCGAAGCGGACCCAGGTTCGACGGACGAAACGCGGCGCGCGGCGGAGCACCGGCCGAGCGCCACCGAACCGGCCATCCGGCATTGCCCGACCTGCTCCTCGCGGCTGGTGGACCGGCACTGCAAGCTGGTCTGCCCGCAATGCGGATTCTTTCTGAGCTGCGCGGATTTCTATTGAACCAGTGGCTGGTGATCAGTGGTCAGTGGCTAGCGAACCACCATCAGAACGACGCAGCGAGCAGGAATACAAACCAACACTCCTCCGCTTTTCGGCGGATAGCTGAAGGCTGAAGAATGACGGCCGTCGTCAGGCTTTGGGCTTGGGGAGGTCTTCCTTGGCGACCTCGGCGGTGGGGAAGTCGCCTTTGGCGCGCTTGAGGTTGCGCACGGTGTACCAGGCGAAAACCATTGCGCCGAAGAGCATATAGCCGCGAGGGTCGCGCAGGCCGTCAACGGCGAAGATGAAGGCAACGCCCATCCAAAGAACGCTGGCGATGGTGAGGCTGACGACACGACCGGCGTGGTCGGGCAGCAGCTTCTTCAGACGGAAGGCGAGATACAGGTTCAGCAGCGCGAACACCACGCCCAGCAGCCCGAAGATGAAAGCAGACCGGCCGCCGGGACGCATGGCGGCGAACACCAGCTCGTAGCTGATCAGGGCCTGCAGTGCGGCGATAGCGGTCAGAGCGAGCCGCAGCTTCTTGTGGGTGGGTTTCATCACCATAGACGCCGATTCCTCCTGGGTGGTCGCGGCCGCCGGCCGCGGGCTCGCCTCAACGGGTTGTTATCGGAAAACCACCACGAAAACGCGGGCTGAAACGGGAGCCCGCCCGCATCGCCCGAATGCGGTGAAACTGCGGCAACGTTATGGCCCTGCGGGCGGGAGTGTCAAGAACTAACTTGATTCTGTGAACACGATGGTAACGGGCGAAAACAAGGAGGCAGGAAGCAGGGACGGAATCGTTGAATCAGCGAATCAGCACAAGGCGATAAGCGATCAGCAATAAGCGGCAGCCGACATCTGAGACGTGACTGCGAAGGTGGTATCTTTATGGGCTGCGCCCAGAGCGGCGCGGACTCATAAGAGCTGGTTCCAGGGATATCGGTTCGGCGGATTTCCTCGGCGGCTGAAGGCGTGTGTTCGCACACGGCCCGCAACGGCGCGGCTGAAGCCGTGCCCCTCCGAACCACCAGGACCCGGTTCCGAGAAAAATCTCTTAAGGAGAGCACCATGGAGCGGCAGGCGAGTGCGGTGTGGAAAGGCGGACTGAAAGACGGCAAGGGCACGATCTCAGCGCCCAGCGGAGTGCTGAAGGACACTCCGTATTCGTTCACCACGCGCTTCGAGAACACTCCGGGCACGAACCCGGAAGAACTGGTGGCGGCGGCGCACGCGGGATGCTTCTCCATGGCGCTCTCGGCGCAACTGGGCAATGCGGGGATGACGCCGGAGAGCATCCGCACCAACGCCAGACTGACGATGGAGAAACTGGAGGCGGGGTGGACGGTGACGGCCATCCATCTGGATGTGACGGCGAAGATTCCCGGCGGCGACAAGGGCAAGTTTGAGACGGCGGCGGCCAACGCCAAGGCGGGTTGTCCGATCTCGCGGCTGCTGAACGCCAAGATCACCATGGAGGCGAAGCTGGAAAGCTAGCCACAGAGGCACAGAGACACAGAGGAGTTGGCGACCGGCACACAGAGCGGGATGGAGACGCGGGCGGCGCGAGTGGCGCGGCTGGAACAGGCGCTGCGCACGGTGATCCGCGGCAAGGATGACGTGGTGCGCCTGGCGCTGGTGGGCATCCTGGCGCGCGGACATCTGCTCATCGAGGGCGTGCCCGGCGTGGGCAAGACCACGCTGGCGCACGCGCTGGCGCGGGCGCTGGACTGCAGCTTCCAGCGCATCCAGTTCACCAGCGACATGCTGCCCTCCGACGTAGTGGGCATCTCCATCTACTCGGCACAGGAACAGCGCTTCGAGTTCAAGCCCGGGCCGGTGTTCACCAACGTGCTGCTGGCGGATGAGATCAACCGCACCACGCCCAAGACGCAGTCGGCGCTGCTGGAAGCGATGAACGAAGGCCAGGTGACGGTGGACAGCCGCAGCTACACGCTGCCGCAGCCATTCCTGGTGATCGCCACGCAGAACCCGGTGGAGCATCACGGGACGTATCCGTTGCCGGAGTCGCAGATGGACCGCTTCCTGATGCGGGTCTCGATGGGCTATCCGGAGGCGGCCAGCGAGCGGCAGATCCTGCGCTCGGAAGCGGGCATGGCGCAGCTCGAGCACCTGCGGCCGGTCATGACCGGCGCCGACGTCACCGCCATGCAGGAGGAAGTCGCGCAGGTGAAGGTGGACGACGCGCTGGTGGATTACACGCTGGAAATCGTCCAGCGCACGCGCGATTCGGAGCACCTCTCGCTCGGGGTCTCGCCGCGGGGCGCGCTCATGCTCTACCGCGCGGCCCAGGCGCTGGCCTACGTGGAAGGACGCAGCTTCGCGCAGCCCTCCGACTTCAAGTCTCTGGCCGTTCCGGTGTTCGCCCACCGCGTGGTGGTCAACGCGCGCTATGCCTCCACGCTCAAGAAGAGCGAGCAGGCGGAGCAGATCCTGAAGGACATCGTAGAATCGGTACCCGTACCGGTGTAACAACATTCGCTCATTGAATCAGTCAATCATTGACTCATTGAGAAGCCAGAATCCCGAAACAGGTGTTTCCACTGATTCACTGATTCAATGACTCAATCCCTGCGTTTCCTGATGCTGGCGGCGCTGGTGGTATGGCTGGGCGGGATCGTGTTCTTTGGCGCAGTGGTGGCGCCCACGCTGTTCAGCGTGCTGCCGTCGCGGCATCTGGCGGGCACGGTGGTGGTGGAGGCGCTGACGCGGTTGCACTTCATGGGGATGGCCGCGGGCGCGCTGTTTGCGGCCTGCTCGATGATCCACGGGCGGCTGACTGCAGGGTATGCGCGGCCGTTCGCGGTGCGCCACCTGCTGATCTACGCCATGCTGGTGTTGACGCTCGTCTCACAATTCCTCCTCATGCCGAAGATGAAAGTGTTGCGGGCGGCGATGGTGGAGATCGACAGAGTGCCAGCCGACGACCCACGGCGAGTGGAATTCAACCGCCTGCACAGGCAATCGACGCAGATCGAAGGCGCGGTGCTGCTGTTGGGCGCGGGCGTAATAATGTCGCTGGCGCGAGTGCGGCCAAGGTGAAAGGCCGGCTACCAAGAAAGGCCAACCCTTCCGCCGCGGACCCACGCGGATGAGCGGATCAAGAGCAAGAACTCAACCATGTCACGGCTCGACAATTCGGCAATCCGCATGCTCCTTTTGGAGTTGACCATTAAATATGACCATGGTATATTTGTTAGGATGAAAGACGTGGCCATCTCCGAGTTCAAGGCCAAGTGCCTGGCGCTGCTGGAGCAGGTCCGCCGCACCCGGAGGCCGATCCGGGTCACGCGCTTCGGCAAGCCGGTGGCCGAGCTAGTTCCGCCGTCGCCTGCGGCCGGGGGCGCTGAGTGGCTGGGGTCCATGGCGGACACCCTGGCGATCACCGGCGACATTGTGGCCCCGGTCATCGAGGAGACCGACTTCGAGGCGCTGCGCGATTGAAACTGTTGCTCGATACGCACATCTGGTTGTGGAGCTTGGCCGAACCGGCTCGTCTTGGGCGACGGGTCCGCCGGGAGCTGGCCGATCGCTCGAACGAACTGTGGCTCTCTCCCGTCAGCACGTGGGAGGCGCTGTTGCTGAAAGCCAAGGGGCGCATCCGCCTGCGGGGCGAGGTGGCCGCTTGGCTGGCGCGGGCCACCGCGCATCTGCAAGAGGCGCCGCTGACGCATGAGATCGTGCTGGCAGCGCACCAGTTGCCGCTGCCCCATCCAGATCCCGCCGACCGCTTCCTGGCCGCCACGGCTCAAGTGTTGGGCCTAACCCTGGTCACGGCGGACCACCGGTTGCTGGGGCTGGGAGAGATTGCGACCCTGGCCAATCGCTGAGGCCAAATCGTCCGCCGCGGATCCACGCGGATGAGCGCGGATCAAAAGCAGGAATTCAATTACTAAGGGGTCGCGTTCGACAGGCGCAGGCGGCGCACTGCGTGAAGTGCCGAATCTGAAATCTCCAAATTCGGCACTTCGGCAATTCCGCAATGGGGGCGATTACTGGGCAGCCGGAGCTTTCTTGGGTGCGGGCTTGGGCGCCGCGGGCTTCCAGAAATCGGGCTCAGCGGCGATCCATGAGTCGGGCGGATAGCTCATCTTGGGGCTGAACATGAAGATCTGCCCCTCGCTGCTTTCCAGGCCCTGGGCGGCGAATTCCTGCTGCTTCTTCTGGCCGTCCTCACCGAGCGCGTCCTGATACGCCTTGCCGTGCACGGTCGGGAACCCATCCATCTCCTTCAGCGACTTCATGGGGATGAAGATGAGGTAGAGGTTGCCCGCTCCTGCCACGGACTGATACACGGCGTAAGAGTCGGTGAGCTTGGCCTTTTCGTGCGCTTCGCGCACCAGCTTGCGGACGGCGCTGAAGTGATCGCCGTGACCGGGCTTCACCGTCTGGGAGACGATGAAAAAGTAGCGCACGCCGGCCACCGGGATGTTCATGTTGTAGCTCAGCTCCGGCAGGTAGCGGAAGGCGGCGGTGCGGTTCTCCTTGAGGTAGTCGCCGTCCTTGTCGGCCAGCGTCTCCAGTTCCGCCGTGAGGGTGGCGTTCTTGGCAATCTCCTGGTTCTCCTTCTCCCAGGCGGCGAAGGAGTCGTAGCCGGACATGAACAGCACCCGGCCTTCGCCGGTCAGGGAAGAGGCGGCGAGGTAGCGCACCGGCGACTTGGCCTTGGCAAAGGCGCGCGGCCAGCCGGCTTCCCACTTCTCGTGCACTCCGGCTTTGCCGGCCTTGAGCAGTTCGCGGGTGATGACCAGGACTGGGGGAGGGTCCAACACGGCTTGTTGCGCCTGAGCGAAAACGGCCGCGCCCAGACAGAGACAGAGGACGGACAACATCACGACTCTTTTCATGGATTCTCCTTGGTAGGACGGGAACAGCGAGATGCGAAGGCGGGCCATTATGAACGAGGGAAGCACATTTGTGAACTGTGAACTTTGAAGGGCGATTGGAAGGCGGCAGCTCGCAGCGGGCGAGAGGCAGGAAAGGCAAAGGCTTTGCGCCGCGGATGGACGCGGATGAGCCCGGATCACGTCAACTGCGAACAG
Organism: Terriglobales bacterium; assembly: GCA_035573675.1. NCBI lineage: Bacteria > Pseudomonadati > Acidobacteriota > Terriglobia > Terriglobales > Terriglobales bacterium. The sequence continues at coordinate 196,024 of DATMAB010000010.1, read as the reverse complement.
CGAACTCCGAACCAAAAGCGGAAAGCGGAAAGCGGAAGGCGGAGGGCGATAGGCGATAAGCGGTAAGCGATAAGCCAAGAGCCAAGAGCCAAGGGCGGCGGTCTTCTGAGAACTGGGAACCGAGAACTGAGAACTCAAGGAGCTGCGACGAAGTGCGATTCAGTCCTTCGCGGAGTCGGCCTGTTCCGCCCGGCCGCGGAGGAAGCCGAGGTGGTAGGCGACGATGGCGGCGCCGCCCGCGACGATGATGGCTTGCAGCCAGTCCATGCGCGGCGCGTCGGAAGTGTTCGGCAGCCGGTCCGGGCGGGGCAGGCGGAAAAGCGAGCGGCGCGGCTGAAGATCTTCCGTACTTCGAGCCGGAGCAGAGCCCGCGCGCTGACCGGCATCGGTCTCGCCGGACGAGCGTGTCGAAGGCACGGCCCGGGATTCGCAGGCATGATTTTCCTTCGGCTGCTTGATGAAAGCGCCTGCACGGTTAGAGGCGAGCGCGGGAAACAGAGTTGCCAACGAAGCAGACGGCAGGAACGAAAAACCTTTTCGCCTCGGATGAACGCGGATGAACACGGATTACGTCAAATGCGAACTTTGAACTATGAACCTGTGAACTACAAACTGAAGGCGGAAAAGCGGAAAGCGGAAAGCGATAAGCAATAAGCGATAAGCCAAGAGCCAAGAGCCAAGAGCCAAAAGCCAAGAGCCGAAGGAAAAAAGAAGGGCGGGGAAGAACTCGCCCTCGCTTTCGAGTGCCCCGGGCCCGATGGTTATCGAGCCCGGGGCAGCTTCCGGTCAGGGAAGTCGTTACGGTTTCAGACCAAAGATCGCATCGATGGTCTGATTGGTCGCTGGAATCGTTATGCGAACCAGATATGTCGCAGCCGGATCAGGCAGCGACTTGCCTGCCAGGTTGTAAATGTACTGCTGCGCGATCGAGTCAAAACGCATCACGCCCGTGGTGTCAGCCGCGCTGGTCGAAAGCGGCTCGTTGGGGTCGCCGACCGGCGCATTGTTGGTATAGAGGTAGTAGCGGATCTGCGGCGTCAGGTTGCTGGGATACGATCCGTCGCAGTTCTGCAGCTTCACCTTCACCGGGATAGTGCTCTTGCTCTTAAAGATGCTGGAGCCATCCTGATTGATGGGAGGCAGCACGCCGCCGCCCACGATGGTGAAGTTGACGGTGACGGGGTTGTTGCTGTCCGAGCCCTGGCCGGTGTCGTCATCGGTCACCGTAACCGTTGCGTTGTACATCCCGGCCGATGCGTAGGTATGGGAGACGTTGATCGTCGTTCCCTTCGTGACCGCGCCGAGGGACTGCACGCCGGAGCCATCGCCCCAATCCACCGAAGCGGTGAAGGTATCCGTGCCCGGGTCGGTGAAGCTGAAGCTGAGCGTGGCGTTATTGGTGCCGCAGCTCACGGACGTAGACGTGAAGGCCGCGGTCACGTTCGGGGCCACGTTATTGACGGTGATGTTGCTGCTGTTGTTTCCGGAGTCGCCCTCGTCGTCGGTGACGGTTACGGTCGCGCTGTAGACGTCCGAAGACGTGCCGGTGGGGTTATCGTCGGCGTAGACGTGGCTGGCCGAGCAGGTCCCGGTCGTCGGGTTGCCGACCGTCTCACTCACAGTGCCGGCAACGCTGGAGCCGTCGCCGAAGTTGATGGTGCAGGTATGCGTGTCCGCTCCGGGGTCGCTGAAGCTGGCGGAAACGGTCACGTTGGTGCCTTCGTCCACCGAACTGCCGGGACTGAAGGTCGGCGCGTTGACGGACGGAGCCACGTTGTTCACGGCGACCACGGTGGAATCCGTGTCGACGCCACCGTCCCCGTCATCCACTTTCACGCCCACCGTGTACGTGCCGTTATCGGCGAACGTGCACGAGCCGGTGGCGCTCGACTGCGGCCCCACTTCGTAGACGCTGTCGTTGTTGCAGTCGAAGCTGTAGCTGAGCGGATCGGCAGCTCCGGCCGGGTCCGAAGCCGTCACGGTGATGTCCACTGGCGAGCCCTCATTCACGGGGCCGTTGTTGGAAACGTTCGTGATCTCCGGCGGCAGGTTGGCCACGTCCACCTGGAAGGTGGTGTTGCCGCTGTCGCCGTCCTTGTCTTCCACGGTCACGGTGACTGTGTACAGGCCATTGTCGGCGTAGGTGTGGGACTGTGAGCCCAGCGAACCCTGAGACGCCACGCTGAAGGTCGTGTCGGTTGAGCCATCACCCCAGTCCACGCTGACATCCCACGGCCCGTCGTTGACGCCGGCGTCGGAGAAGGAGCCGAGACTGAAGGACTTGCTCGTGGCTTCATCGGCCGTCTGGTCGGCAGGCGCGGTCACCACCGGCGCTGCGTTGTTCACCTGGACCGTGGTGGAATCCGTGGCCGAACCGCCGTCACCGTCGGTCACGCGGACGTTCACTGGGTAACTGCCGTTATCGGCATACGAGCAGGAGGCGGTGTTGCCGGACTGCGGCCCGATTTCGTAGGTGCTGTCGTTGTTGCAGTCGAATTCGTAGCTGAGCGGGTCGTTGACCCCGGCCGGGTCAGAAGCGGTCACGGTGATGGTGGCGCTGGAGCCTTCGGTGATGGGACCATCGTTGGTGACGCTGCTGATGGACGGGTTGAGGTTGTTGACGGTTGCCGTGGCAGTGTCGCTGCCGGACGCCGTTCCGTCGCTTACGCTGACCGTGATGGTGTAGCTGTTCGGGCCATCAGCGTAGGTATGGCTCGCCGAGCAGGTGCCGCTGGTAGAAGGCTGAGCCGGAGAAATCGTTCCGGCTTGAGGCCCGCCGCCGTCCCCAAAGTCGATCGTGCAGGTGTGGGACTGGCCGGCATCCGGGTCGCTCCAGCTCGCGCTGTAGTTGGTCGAGGTACCCTCGTCGAAAGACTGGTTGTTGGCGGTGACCGAGGGGGTGGAATTGCAATTCGTCACCTCGAACGTGTCGTCGTCTTCGAAGGTGGTGGCAGGCTTGTAAACCTTCAGCGTCCATGTGCCGCAAGTCGACGGGGCAAAGCTATCGATGGCATTGCCGTTCAGCGGGCCAAAGGTGGTCGTTCGCGTTGCCGATACAGCCCCCGGCGCCCACCACTCAATCTTGCCTGAAGCGTTGCTGCCTAGGCCCGTCGCCTTTGCGCAAACCGTAGTTCCGCTGGTGAAAGAGTCAGACGCCGTGGCGCAATCCGAGGCGAACGAGTTGATGTTGACAGCGTCTGTGAACGTCGTCTGTGCTTGGGATGCACCACTAGAGGCTGTCAAGTAAAACCGGACGCCGAAGTCGTGCTCCTCCGGGGCGAACTCGCTGTTTGCAATATTCCCAAAGGCATCTGCCACTGCCGTAAGCATGCGGTCGCCGTGGATGGGCGGCTCAACGGCTTCGTGCAAGAGCAACGTCACTGTCTCGCCCGGCTGCCATCCCGTGCCCGTGATGTGCACCGTCGTTCCCGGAGCGTAATCGCGCTCGTCCGTCTTCACCGTTGCAAACCCATACAGCTCGGAACTTTGCGAGCCGCTACCGCCGGCGACCAGGGCAATCCCGTCCTGCTTGAGCCCGCTGCCGGCAGCGCCCGAGCGCGCGGCGGACATCGCGCCGGTGGCGCTGACGCTTGCGGTCCAGGGGACATACAGCTCGGCGGATGAGAGATCAGAGCCGGCCGAGGAGCCGCCGGCAATCAGCACAGAATTGTTGCTAGGAAGAAGGATGGCGGTATGGCCGCTGCGTGGAACCGAAAGATTGGCGCCAGCGGAGAAACTGCCGTCGGCGGGGTTGTAGATTTCGGTGGAGGCGAGGTCAGCTTCGCCGTTATTACCGCCGGCGATGAGGACTTTGCCGTCGAGCAACGCGGTCACGCTCGCGCCGGAGCGCGGCGCGGACATCGAGGGGCCGGCAGAGACGCTGCCGGATTCGGGATCATAGATTTCGGATGAGGCCAAAGCGTTGGAGCCATCGGAGCCGCCGATAATCAGGACGCGGCCGTCGGGCAGGCGGGCGGCGCCGTGCGACTTGCGCGCGGCGGAAAGCGTGCCGGCGGAAGCGAAGCTGTTGGAGGCCGGGTCGTAGAGTTCAAGCGAGGAGAGCGGGCCGGAAGAGTTTTCGCCGCCGGCCAGCAGGATGCGTCCGTCGGCCAGCGCCGTGGCGCTGTGCCCGCTGCGGGCGTCGAGCATGACCACGCCCAGGTCGCTCCACGAGTTCGAGGCGGGGTCGAAGACCTGGACGGCGTTGGTCGCGCCGCCAGACGCCGTGGTTCCGCCGAAGACCAGCAGACGGCCGTCGTCGAGCGTGACGGCTGCGCCGCCGGTGCGGGCTTCCGCCATTTCGGCGCCGCTCTGGAAGGCGCCGGTCGAAACCTGGGGCAACGAGCCGCGCAGGAACACTCCGCAGGCCAGCACCAGAACGAATGTGATCGCGAAAAGCTTCGCGAAGCGTGTCATAAAAACCTCTTCCGGGACGCGTCGTCAGGCGACACGTCGCCGCAACTCAGGGGGCCCTGTTGACTGCCTCAGCAGCTTGAGAGAAGCGGGGCAGAACCGCTGGGGGACAAGCGCAACAATTTTCCCGTCCGTTCGGCCAACCGGACAATTGACCGAGAGTGCTATTCGGGTGGCACGAAGGTGCTAGGCGTTGCGGGCAAAGCCCGCAACGCCGCTCTCCGCCTTCCGCTGTCCGCTTTCGGCTTCGCTTGTCCCTTGCCCAATCCGCGTTCATCCGCGTCAATCCGAGGCGGAAGCTTCTGCTTGACGGAAAGCGGACGACGGAAAGCGGACGGCGGAAAGCGGACGGCGGAAAGCCTTCCCCGTCAATGCATTAAGCTAGGAGCCAGCAGCCAGTAGCTCGAACTGGGTACTGGCAACTGGGTCTGGCCACTGACTATGAAAACCGGAATCATCGGGTTACCGCAGGTGGGGAAGACGTCGCTGTTCAAGATCCTGACGCGGGCGCATCTGGAGGCGCACGCCAACCCGCGCGAGGCGCATCTGGGCGTGGCCAAAGTGCCGGACGAGCGCCTGGACCGGCTGGCCGCGCTGTATAAGCCGCGCAAGACGGTGCACGCTTCCGTCGAGTACGTGGACGTCGCGGCCATCGGCCAGGAGGCGCTGAAGGAGACCGCGTACCTCGGCACGCTGCGCACCGTGGACGCGCTGGCGCACGTGCTGCGCGCCTTCGACGATCCCACCATTCCGCACGTGGGGCCCATCGATCCGGCGCGCGATCTGAAGAACGTGGATTTCGATCTGATGGTCAGCGACCTGGGCCAGATCGAGAAGCGCCTGGAGCGATTGGAGAAAGACCTGAAGAAAAGCAAGTCGGCGGACCTGGAGCGCGAACACGAACTGCTGCTGCGCGCAAAGGCGCACCTGGAGAAAGAGCGTCCGCTGCGCGAGATGGAGATGACGCCGGAAGACAAGAAGCGCGTGCGCGGCTTCATGTTCCTGAGTGAGAAGCCGCTGCTGGCGGTGGTGAACGTGGGCGAGAGCGCCGACCTGGGCGGGGAACTGGAGCACGCGGCGGAAAAGTTCGGACTGGCGGAAGCGGCCAGGCATCCGCATACGTCGGTCACGGCGGTGTGCGGCAAGGTGGAAGCCGAACTGGCGGAGATGAGCGACGCCGAAGCCGCCGAGTTCCTGGCCAGCTATGGCCTCAAAGAAAGCGGCCTGGTACGGCTGATCCGCAAGACCTACGAACTGCTGGGACTGATCTCGTTCTTCACGGTGGGCGAGGACGAATGCCGCGCCTGGACGGTGGCCCGCGGCTCAAAGGCCGTGGAGGCGGCGGGCGTGATCCACTCCGACCTGGCCAAGCACTTCATCCGCGCCGAGACCGTGCGCTGGGACGACCTGCTGGCCGCCGGCTCCGAGGCCGGCGCCCGCGCCGCCGGAACGCTGCGGCTGGAAGGGAAGGACTACGAGGTGAGGGATGGAGACGTGGTGCATGTGAGGCACAGCGGATAAAGTAAAGTTCTCGGTTCTCAGTTCTCAGGAAGCAAGTTCTCAGTTCTCGGTTCCCAGTTTCTTGGGAACACAAAGACTACAAAGGAGGTCGCATGGGCCAATCGTACAGGGACCTCATTGCGTGGCAGAAGGCGATGTAACTTGTGACCGAGATCTATCGGGTGACCCGCAGCTTTCCAAAAGAAGAGATTTACGGTTTGACCAGCCAGATGCGGCGCGCCGCCGTGTCGGTGCCTAGCAATATCGCTGAGGGCCAGGCGCGGCACTCACAGAAAGAATTCAAAAGCTTCTTGAGTCACGCACGCGGTTCGCTGGTGGAGATCGAAACCCAGGTGCTGATTGCACAAAACCTGAACTATCTCACACAGAAGGACGCCGAGCCGCTCTTGTCGAGGGTCGCAGAGCTTGGCCGCATTTTGAACGGCCTCATCGGCGCCATCAAACTGAGAACTGAGAACTGCTCTTCTAGTGTCCCTTAAACACAAAATCCAAAAGGAACAGCAGTCCCACGCCGAGGAAGACGACCATGGCCATCTTGACGCCGGGTTCGCGGTTGACTTCAGGGAGGAGGTCGGTGGCGGCGACGTAGAGGGTGACGCCGGCGGCGAGCGGCAGCGCCGCCTGGATGGCGCCGCGCGCCAGCGCCATGGAGAACACGCCCGCAAGCGTCGCGGCGCCGAGCAGCGCTGAAGCTGTCCACGCCGTGCCCCGGCTGCGGCCGCTGGCCAGCATCACCGAGGCCACGGTGAATCCCTCCGGCACCTTGTGCAGGAAGACGGCCACGAAGATCACCCAGCCCAGCCAGGGCGAGACCAGAAACCCGGAGGCGATGGCGATCCCGTCGAAAAAGGCGTGGATCAGCAGTCCCAGCAACACCCGGTAGCTCTTGTGCGAGTGGATGAACTCGTCGGCGTGGGTCTCCTCACCGAAGTGGAAGTGGGGCGTGATGGTGTGCTCGAAGAAGTGCACCAGCAGGTAGCCCATCAGCACGAAGCCCAGGATGTTGCCGCCGCCCAGGTGCAGGCTTTCGGGGATCATCTCCACCAGCGCGGTGGCCAGCATGAATCCCGAGCCCAGCGCCACAAAGTACTTCAGGTAGCCGCGGCTCCAGTTGCGCTGCACGATCACCGCGCCGCCGAAGGCGTTGGCCGCCGCCGCCGTCAGCCCCAGCAGCACGCTCAGCAGGATGGGATCAAAGGGCATGGGGGAAACTTGTCGAGGATAGCAGAGGAGCGAGTTGCGAGTACCCGGCGGCACTTTTCCACAACCGAATTCGGTTCCGGGCTCCGCGAGCGGGTGTAGAATTTTCGTGTTACTGCACGTTCATTCCTTCGTCAACCCGCCCGCCGGTCGAGTTCCTGCGCGGGCCGCGTCCGACGGGCCCAGCGTCCCAAACGGGGAAAGGAGCACTTCTATGTTCGCTCGCATGGTTGAACTCACCCTGAAAAAGGACAAACTGAACGAACTGCGCGACCGGTTCGACAGCGAGATCCTGCCGCTGCTGCGCAGGCAGACAGGATTCACTGACGAGCTGGTGCTGCGCGCCGACGGCAATTCGGAACGCGTCGTGGCCATCAGCCTGTGGAACACGCGCGAGGATGCGGAGCGCTATCACCGCGAGCACTATCCCAAGATCGCGGACATCCTCAAGCCCCTGCTGGCTACCAACCCCACGCTCCAGACCTTCACCGTGGAAGTCTCCACACCTCACAAGATTTCCGCCAAAGCGGCGTAAACCGAAAAGGGCCCGGACCGTGGAAGAGCCGGGCCCTTGGTGTCTTCACAGGCGAAGCAGAGAGCGGAGCGCGTGAGTTCAGCGCGGTCCGGCGGCCAGGTCTTTCATCATCACCAGCGAGCCGTAGTCGCGGCCGGAGGGTTCGACGGCGCGCGCCACCACACCCTCGAAGGCATTGCGATATTCCGGGAAGCGCGCCAGGAAGGCGCGGCTGACGGCCAGGTTCTGCGCCCCGGCCTTGGCGGAGTCGGAGACGTCGGCCGCTTCGTACTTCAGCACCAGCAGCAGGCCCTGCTCGGCCGGCACGGGGAAAATGTGCGTGAGACGTACGCTGCGGCCGCCTACCGCCAGGCTCAGCGGCTGGTCGTAGGGAAGCTCGGCGGGACGCACCTGCTGCTGCTCGTCGTAAATGTTGTCCAGCAATTCGGTGCCGATGAAGGGCACGGGCGCAAGCAGATCGCGCGCCAGCAGATAGTAGAACCAGGCATTGCGGGGCTGGCCGGAAAGCTGAAAGGCGCGCGCCTTTTCCAGGAACCACTGCGCATCGTGACCCATCAGCGTGGAGGGCTTCAGGTAGAGGCCGGCGAGATTCCAGGGTTGCGCCAGGGCGACGTCGGGTGTGGCCATGGCGGGCGGCGGCTCCTGGCGCAGCACCAGCGAAAACGTGTGCGGGCCCGCGGGAGCCGTGAGGTCGAACAGCACCACCGCATAACGCCCGGGCTCGAGGTCCGTGAAAGTGAAGCCCAGCCAGCCCGGCGTGCGATAGACGCCGCAGTAGAAGCTCACGCGTGGCTGCGGCTGGTCGCCATCGGTTTCCAGCAGGTAGGCGGCGCGCAGTGTGGGCTGCGCTGTGGCCAGCAGTTCGCGGTGCGCACGGACGGCGTCGGCGATGGGCTGGAATCCGGCGGCCACGGCCGGAATGGCGGCCTGGCGAAGCGCTTCCGTGTCCGCGCGCGCGGCCGCTTCCCAATAACGACGCGCCGTGTTCTGGATGGCGTCGCGGGTGGCCGGGAACATCTCCTCCAGCGTCGTGCAGGTCTGCGCGCGCGCCCCCGGCGAAGCCAGCGCAGCCCAGAGCGCCAGAAAGAGATGAAAGCGAAGTCTCGACACGGCAGGCCCTATGCGCTCATGATATGCCAAGCTGCGACGGACGGGGCAACATCCAAGCGGTGTAGAATCCGGTGCGGCGCGGTAGCATGATGACGATGCGCGCAACCATCGCTGCAGTAACCCTGGCGGGAACCCTGGCGCTTCCGTTTGCGGCAGCCACGACTGCGCCCGCGAAGAAGCGCGCGCTGGCGCAGAAGAAGTCGCCGCCGGCCGCGGCGACCGAACCGGCGCCGGAGCAACGGCCGCTGCTGCCGCATGAGCTTCCGCCCGCGCCGCCGCAGGTGATCTACCGCGGCGGGCTGCTCTTCATCCGGGCCGAGAACTCCACTTTGAGCGACGTGCTGCAGGCCGTGGGTCGGGCGACCGGCGCGCGCGTCGAAGGTCCGATGAGCGCCGAGCGCGTCTCCGTGCGGCTGGGACCGGGAGCGCCGCGTCAGGTGCTGGCCGACCTGCTGACCGGGTCGAACTTCAACTACGTGATCGTCGGCTCCCCGGAGAACGTGCAGGCGGTCACCGCGGTCACGCTCACCGTGCGGAGCGGCCCGCCGACTCCGCCGTCCGCGACGCCACAGTACCGGCACCCGAACATCACCCAGGTGGAGCCGCAGGATCTGGATCAGGAGCCGCAGATCGAGCCCATTGTCGAACAGCCGGAGCCGGAACCCGAGCCGCCGGCAACCCAGCCCGGCGCGACCGGACAGCCCGAGAACACGCCCCAGCAACCCAAGTCTCCGCAGCAGCTCCTGCAGGAACTGCAGGAACGGCTCCAGAAACAGCGCGAAGAGCAGGAAAACAAGCCGGAGAACCAGCGCACAGAAGAGCCGCCGCAGCAGTAAGGCAGTCTTCCGTCGTCAGCTCTCAGTCGTCCGCTTGGTCGTCGCCACGCCTAGCGGCTTTGCCCCCGGACCTGATTCCGGAGACAGATAACCGACAACCGGCAACTGACAACTGGTGTTAATCCACCACGTGTCGCGCGGTGTAGCCTTCGCGGGCGATGATCTGGACTTTAACGTCCTTGTTCTTCTCGTTCTTCACCTTCAACGGGCCGCTGCCATCGGGCGCCACCAGCTCCACCTTGATCTTGCGATAGCTGCCGTCCAGCGCCCGGTTGGTGGGGTGGTAAGAGAGCGTGTACTGGTTGCGCGTGATGGCGGCGATCTCGCGGAAGATACCGGGGAACTCGCCCTCGAAGCGCGGCTTGTACCAGCGGCCGCCGGTCATTTCGGCGAAGTGGCGCATCTGGTTGTCGGCCTGCAGGAACTCCAGGCTGGTGATGGGACCGATCATGCCGTGCGATTCCGCCCACAGGCGCAGGGCTTCGCCGGTCGAGATGGTGAAGATGGTGACGTCGCGCGTCTCCCGGATCTTCTTCAGTGTGCGGTCGAGCGTGATCTTGCTGAAGGTATCGATGCCGCGGCTCACCAGGATGACGTACTTGCGTCCCTCGATGCCGTCGATGCGGTCGAGGGTGTCATAGAGCGCGTCAAAGACGTTGGTCTCGCTGAAGCCCGGCATGCGCAACTGGCCCAGCGCCCCGTAGATCGCGCCCTTGTTCTGCGTGAAGTCCACCATGATGCGGGGCTTCATGTCGAACGCGACCACGGCCACCCAATCCTGCGGCTTGAGCGTGCTGGCGAACTGGTAGGAGGCGTTGAGCGCGTCATAGACAAAATCGTAGTAAGTGGACGCGAACTCCACCACCAGCACCGCAGTGATGGGCGCTTCCGACTGGCCGAAATTCGTGATCTTCTGGGGGACGCCGTCCTCCAGCACGCGGAAGTGCTCTTTCTTCAGCCCGGGCACGAACTGGCCGTCCTTGGTGAGCACCAGCACGTCCACGTTCACCAGGGGCACGTCCACCCGCAGGGAGTAATCCGGCATATCGGAGGGACCGGGCCGCCGCGCCGGCTCGGGCGGCGGGGCTTCCTCCTTGCGCTTGGGCACTGCGATGGGACCCACCGGGGCGTTGGGACCGCCGGCCTCGTCGGGTTTCTGTTCCGCCTTCTTTTCCGCGGGCTTGGGCTCGTCCTGCGGAGGAGCAGCCGCCACCAGACCGGCGGCGGAGAACACCAGGACCAACATCAGCAGGAGCGCCGTCCACAGAGCACCGGACCGCGGCGGAAGGGAAGGTCGGTTCAAGCGGGCATCACCTCTCATCACAATCTGCTAGTATAGATGCACGTAAGGACGTTTTTGATAGCGGGTTTTGGCCTGTGCCCCTTCCCCTGGGCGCAGGGAGAGCCGGGGACGCAGGACGCAATGATACGAGCAGTGGCAGTACGCAGCTTTCTCTTCCTTCCCATCCTTCTGATTGTTTGCCTCGGCACCTCTCTGGCCGCCGCGCCGCCTACCCTTGCGGTCGATCAGGTGAAGCCGGGCATGCGCGGCGTCGCCTACACCGTGTTTGAGGGCACCCGGCCCGAAGCCATGGACGTGGAAGTGCTCGGGGTCTTGCGGAACGTCCTCGGGCCGCGCCGGGATGTGATCCTGGTGCGACTGGGAGGCGCCAAGGCCGAGCATACCGGCGTAGTGGCCGGCATGAGCGGCAGCCCGGTGTATATCGAGGGCAAGCTGGTGGGCGCGCTGGCCTACCGCATCGGTCTATTCGCCAAGGAGCCCATTGCCGGCGTCACTCCCATCGCCGACATGCTGGAGATCAACGAGCTGGACCGCAGAGAGCCCCCGGCGGCGGTGGCCTCTGCCGTAGCGGTGGAACGCGCGGCCGGCGAGGCCTCCAACGCCGGCTCCGAACCCCATCTCGAAGCCTACCGGCAGGAGTTGCGTCCCATCGAGACGCCGCTGGTGTTCGCCGGCTTCAGTGAGGAAGCCGTGGAGCGTTTCGCCCCGCAGTTCGCCTCCAGCGGTATCGTGCCCGTGTTGGGCGCAGGTGCCGCCAGCGGCGCTGCGCAGCCGGAGCCGTTCGAGCCCGGCTCCATGGTGGGCGCCGTCTATGTGCGCGGCGACATGAACATCACCGCCGCCTGCACCGTGACCTACGTGGATGCCGACCGGCTGCTGGCCTGCGGCCATCCCATTTCCCAGTTCGGCCAGGTGGACATGCCCATGAGCAAGGCGGAAGTCCTGACCACGCTGGCCTCGCCCTTCAACTCCTTCAAGATCGTCAACGCCACCGAACCCGCCGGGGCCTTCGTGCAGGATCGCCAGGCGGGCATCCTGGGACGCTTCGACCGTGCTCCGGAGATGATCCCCGTCTCGGTCAAGCTGGATGCCGGCGGCCGCGCCCGCGACTTCCATTTCGAGGTGCTCAACAATCCCCGCATCACGCCCCTGGCCATCATGGTGACGGTTTACAACGCCTTGCGCGCCGACAACCAGTACGGCGAGGAAGTCACCTTCCGCATGCGCGGCGCTATCCGCGTGAACGGCTATCCCGACGTCGTGCTGAAGGACATGTACGCGCCGCCCGAGGCCAACGTGCCCACCGCCTTCCAGGTGGCCCTGGCACTGGGGAGCCGTTTCTCGCGTATCTTCGGCAATCCCTACGCGCGGCCTCAGGTGGCGGGCGTGGATCTCGCCTTCGACGTGCTGCCGGAGCGGCGCTGGGCGCGGCTGGAGAGCGCGCGCACCGATGTGACCGAAGCTCGACCCGGCGACACCATCGTCATCGAAGCGGCGCTGCGCCCCTATCGCGGCGAGCGCATCCTGCGCCAGGTGCCGGTGCGCATTCCCGCCTCCGCGCCTAGGGGAACCCTGCGCATCCTGGTGAGCGACGGCGATACCCTCGACGGCATGCGACGCATGACCCTGCCCTTCGGGCGCCAGCTCGAACTGGGCTCCACCATCGCGCTCCTCAACAAGGAGCGCGTCAACGACCGCCTCTACGTTGCCCTCCTGCAGGCCAATCCCCAGGCGCTGGTGGAGGACAAGGTGATGCCCTCGCTGCCGCTTTCCGTCATCAATGTGATGGACGGGCAGCGCGGCACGCGCGAAGTGGTGGTGCTGGGCGAATCCGCGGTGGATGAAAACTCCACTCCACTCGACTACGTCGTGGTCGGCGCGCAGGTGCTCAGCATCAACATCAAGTAAGCAGTCCGTGCTTCGCATCGGCTGTGCACCGCTGGATCCGTGATCATCCGCTGTCAGGTAGACTGACCTTTATGCTCATCCATTCACGTTCACGATCCGCTCACTTTCGTTGGGCTACGTCCCTTCGCCTCTCGGCCGCTTTCCTGCTTGTGGCGGGTTCGGCAGGCGTCGCCTTCGCCGGCGGCACGCGTACCTGGCAGCAGTCCCGCGCCGAAGAGTTCGCCAAGGGCACGGCCCGGGGCGTGGCCATCACCAGCGACGGCAGCTTGCTGCCCGCGCCTGCGTTCGATGCCGTGGCCACTTCGCCTTCCACCTATCTGTGGGCGGTGGCGTCCGACGGCAAAGGCAACGTGTACGCCGCCGCGGGAGCGCCCGCGCGCGTCTATTGTGTTTCCTCCGAAGGCAAGCTCTCGGTCGTCTTCAAGCCGCAGGAATTGCAGGTGCAGGCGCTGGCCGTGGACAAGTCCGGCCGTGTCTACGCCGCCACCAGCCCCGACGGCAAGGTCTATCGCATCGAGCGCAAGTCCGGTGCGAAGCCGGCGGAAGCCGTTCGCGCTGAGCCCGGCGCCGAGGCTCCGCTCGACCCTGACTATTCCTCCAGCGAGTTCTTCGATCCCAAGACCAAGTACATCTGGGACCTTGCTTTCGACGCCGAAGGCCGTCTTTACGTGGCCACCGGCGACCGCGGCGAGATTTTCCGCGTCTCTCCCGACGGCCAGGGCTCGGTCTTCTTCAAGAGCGACGAAGCGCACATCCGTGCGCTGGCCTTCGACCGCAAGGGCAACCTCATCGCCGGCTCGGACGGCAGCGGGCTCATCTACCGCATCTCGCCCGCCGGCGCAGGCTTTGTGCTGTTCAGCGCCCGCAAGAAGGAGATCACCGCGTTGGCAGTCGACGCAGAAGGCAACATCTATGCCGCCGGGCTGGGCGAAAAGCGGGTCACGCCCATGATGCCGCAGCCGGTCCCGCAGCCGGTCGTGCCGGCGGCGTCACCCGCCCAGCCCACGCCCGGCATCACCGTGCAGGTCACCACGCAACCGCAGGCGCCGCCACCCGTGGCTTTGCCTCCGGCGCTGGGAGTTCAGGGCGGCTCCGACGTCTACCGCATCGCTGTCGACGGCTCGCCCCGCATCCTCTGGAGCTCGCCGCAGCACGTCGTTTACACTTTGGCCTTCGATCGCCAGGGACGCCTGCTCGCCGGCACCGGGAACGAAGCCCGCATCTTCGGCATCGCCAGCGACGGCTCCTACACCGACCTGGTCAAGGCCAGCGCCACCCAGGTCACCGGTTTCGCGCCCCTGCCTGACGGCACCCTCTACGCCGCCACCAGCAATCTGGGCAAGCTGTTCCGCCTGGGCACGGTCCCGGCAGCGGAATCCACCTTCGAGAGCGAGGTCCTGGATGCCCGCAACTTCTCGCGCTGGGGACGCGCCGAAGCCCGCGGCAGCGGCAGCTTCGAGCTCTGGGCGCGCAGCGGCAACGTCGATAATCCCGACCGCAACTGGAGCCCGTGGAAGAAAGTGAGCGTCACCGGCCTGGTGGACGCTCCGCCCGCCCGCTTCCTGCAATGGAAGCTGGTGCTGCACGCCGCGCCTGCCCCTGCCCGCGTCGAGAGCGTCACCGTCTTCTACCGGCCCACCAACGTCGCGCCCCAGGTGGAAGAGGTCGCGGTACAGGCGGGCGCGCGCTTCCAGGCGGTGCCCAAGCCGCCTGCCGATTCGCAACCCGTACAGTTAGGCGCGCCTCCGCCCGCACCGGCCCAGCCCCGCTTCGAGCCCCCGCCTCCGCCCGCGCAACGCGATCGCGGCTCCGTGGCGGCGCGCTGGAAGGCCTCCGATGATAACGACGACGACCTGGAATTCACTCTCTACTACCGCGGCGACGGCGAGTCCCGCTGGAAGCTCCTCGACGAGAAGCTCTCCGACAAGGTCTACTCCTGGGAGGCGGGGCGGCTTCCCGACGGTGGCTATCAACTGAAGGTCGTCGCCTGCGATGGTCCCTCGAACTCCCCCCAGGAAGCTCTCTGCGGCGAAAAAGAGAGCCCGCGCTTCGAGCTCGACACGACTCCGCCCCGCATCGAGGACCTCAAGTCCGCGCCCGAAGCCGGCCACGCCCGCGTCACCTTCCTCGCCACCGACACTTTCTCGCCCATCCTGCGCGCCGAGTATTCGCTGGACGGCGGCGACTGGAAGCGCATCGAGCCCGCCGACGGCATCGCCGACTCCATCAGCGAAAGTTTCGACGTCAGTATCCCTGTCAGTGCCGGGGAAGAGCACACCATCGTCGTCCGTGCCTACGACAAGTTCGAGAACGCCGGTTCGGCCAGGGTCGTCGTCCGGTAGCCCCCGGAGGATTGGCATCCTGAGCGAACGCCCCGCCTGCGGTTGGCGCGGTCGTCCGCTGCGGCGGACGAGTCGAAGGACCTTTGGGTTGCTTTTCCAATTACCAAATTACCCAGTGACCAAATCACCAAATGCATTACACTCCCGCCGATGCACCGTTTCTTCGACACCGTCGCCTGGCTCCTCGTCTCCTGGTACGCGACCATTCCCTCCTTCTGGCTCATCATCCATCCTTTCCCGGAGTTCTGGCGGCGCGTGCGTTCGCCCTACCGCGTCATTCTTCCCCTTTGGTTATTGATGATCGCCGCCGCGGCCTTCGCCACCCGGCCATGGCGCCATGTGCATCTGTATGACACGCCGTATTCCTGGGCGCTGTTCGTTCCCTTCGCCGCCACGGCCATCTTTTTCTACCGCGGCTCGCGCCGGCATATCAGCGGGCCGCAGGTGATGGGCCGGCCGGAGGTGGAAGCCGCGAAGCACGAACAGAAGCTGGTCACTACCGGCATGCACGGCCGGGTGCGCCATCCGCTCTACGTCGGCCACATGCTCATGATGTTCGGCTGGAGCGCCGGCTCCGGGCTCGTCGTCTGCTATGCGCTCACCGCCTTTGCCCTCCTCACCGGCGCCATCATGATTCCCTTGGAGGAAAAGGAACTGGAGCGCCGCTTCGGCGAGCAGTATCGCGAGTATAAGAAAAAGGTGCCCATGCTGATTCCCAAGGCTTCTTCAAGCTAGAAGCTAGGAGCTAGAAGCTCGAAGCCCGATGTCCATCGAACTCCTCATCGCCGCCCGCTACCTGCGCGCCAAACGGCGCCAGGTTGAGGCGTTTGCGCGGCGTCGGAGCCGCGCGCCGAAATCCCGAGCGCAGCGAGGGACCTTCGACGAGACGGCCACATGAGAATCGAGCTATTCATCGCTTCGAGATACCTGCGCGCCAAACGCAGGCAGGCCGTCATCTCGGTCATCACCGCCATCTCGGTGGTGGGAGTGGCGGCGGGCGTGGCTTCGCTCATCATCGCGCTGGCCATCAACAACGGATTCCGCCAGGACCTGCAACAGCGCCTGCTGGGCGCTTCCGCGCACGTGAGCCTGCTGCGCGCCGAAGCCGACGGCATCCGCGACTGGCGCGAACTCGCCGCCCGCCTGGAGAAGCAGCCCGGCGTCCTCGCCGCGGCTCCGGCCATCTACGAGCAGGTGCTGGTGTCGCGCGGCGCACGCGCCAAGGGCGTGGTGCTCAAAGGCGTCGTTCCGGAGAAAGAACGAAAAGTCAGCGACCTGCTGGCGGCGGTGAAGTTCGGCTCGGCGGAGGAACTCAGCTCACGGCCCGCCGGACGCGAAGCCGGCGAAGAGCTCCCCGATCCGCTCGATCGCCGCCACGCGCCCATCGTCCTGGGCAAGGGTCTGGCCGACGAACTGGGCGCCACCGTGGGCTCGGTGGTGCTGGTCACCAGCCCGCAGGGCGAGCTGACGCCGTTCGGCATCGTGCCCAAGTACGTCCGCTTCCGCGTGGTGGGCATCTTCGACTCCGGCTTCTACGACTACGACCACGCCTGGGCGTTCACCGGCCTGGAGTACGCGCAGCGCCTCTTTGGCCTGGGCGACGTGGCCAGCGTCATCGAGTTCCGCGTGGCCTCGGACGATCTCGATCGCGCCGACGAAATTGGCCGCCGGCTCGAGCCCGTCGCCGGTCCCGGCTACGTCTCCACCAACTGGATGGAGCAGAACCGCGCCCTGTTCCGCGCCCTGCGCCTGGAGCGCGTCGTGACCTTCATCACCATCGGGCTCATCGTGCTGGTGGCCGCGCTCAACATCCTCATCTCGCTCATCATGATGGTCATGGAAAAGACCCGCGACATCGCCGTGCTGATGTCCATGGGCGCGCGGCGGGCCCAGGTGCGCCGCATCTTCATCGCCCAGGGCGTGATGATCGGCGTGGTCGGCACCGCCCTGGGCCTGATTGCCGGATACGCGCTCTCCTGGGCCGGCGGCCACTACCGATGGATTTCGCTCTCGCCCGAGATCTATTCCATTGACTACGTCCCCTTCGCTCCGCGCCTGCTGGATGGCGTGGTCGTCGCCCTGGTCGCCATCGGCATCTCGTTCATCGCGACTCTTTATCCCTCGTGGTCGGCGGCGCGGGTGCTGCCCGCGGAGGCGCTGAGGTACGAGTGAACTGTGAACTACGAACTGCGGATAATGAACTTTGAACTTGCGAACTCTGAACTGCGATCTATGAACTATGAACTGCGAACTACGAACCAGTGAACATCCGCTTTCCGACACCCGAGACCTAGGATCTGCTCTTCTCGCAAGCAGCGGTGATCTGCATGGCGTAGATGAGCAGTTGCGCCTGGCGCAGCGAGACCCGGCCTTCGGAGACCAGGCGGTAGGTTTCGGCGAGCATCACCTCGAGGGGGCGCTCGGCGTGGAAGGCGGGGAGCCAGCGGCCGTCGCGAGCCAGCTTGCGGATGCGGGGCGCCTGCCGTCCGTGAGCTTGGCGTAGGTTGCGCGGCAGGTCGAGCTCAGCCTGCGCCTGAGTGAGAGTGATGCCTGCCACGTTGCGGAGAGTAGGGCAGGTTCAGAAGGAAAACAATTGTGTGCGGAAAGCGCACAGGTTAAGGACGTAACGACGGAGGTAGACAAAAGTCAGGTGCGGTCGAGACGCCCCATTCGGGATACTCAGCCGCTTGCCACGATAGACTTCAGCTAGCGTGGTGAACCCTAAATCAGATCCCGAGGGGTTCTTCTGAACCGGAAGTACTTGGAAGTTACCGTCTTATTGTCCGGGTCGACTCTAATTCCATACTCTCGCCAGAAGTCAGAAAAGAAGCAATCAGAGCCACCCGGTTTGCGGGTTAGATCACACACTATCCCGTTCCGGCTAAGAACCTCTCTGGCTTCGGATTGGCTCATGCCCATTTGTACAGCGGCAAAGACACTGAAGCGCGAAAGGTCGCGCCAGCACTGCAAAACTGGTCCGAGGCTCAGGATTAGGAAAACGAGGACTGTTGTGACAGCCGTTCGAATCGAAAGCAGCCGCGACCGATCTGCCAGCGGTGAGTGACTTCTCATCATTGAACGCTTCTACCTCCCCCCCACCACTTTTGAGGCTACCCGACTATTGGACGCATCGAATTCAATCACACACATCCGATCTCTACGGGATACCTGAATTCGACCGTCAATCGTCAAGAGCTCCTCGGGGGGAGTGGAACCCGCAATCGTGCTTAGAACCTCTGAACGGGACGCACCAACGGGTATCTGATCGCACTGCTCCTGCGCTGTAGGGCTAGCGATGTAGTATGACCAAAGCGGTAGGACCAGGAGAAAACGCAACGCCAGCGCGAACAGGAAGCCGACCAAGAGTCCCGCCAGTACCTCGCTCCGCCATCCGCCTCTGTCTCGCATGTGAACTACCTCGCCAGCTTCGGAGCTTCGACTCGGACCGTACTCTGTTGGGCATCGTTCAAGAATCTACCCACACAAACGAGAACGCTTGGGTCGCACATGAGATTGAAAGGATTGAGAGTGTGGTCGAGCTGAAACACATGGCCGATTTCATGGTCAAGCGCATTGTCCGCATCACTTGACGCCACCACCACGTTCGACTTCCTAAGTGAATAGTTGCAGCAACTCGTGGTCGGGAAGTGCAGCGTAATGAGAGCATCATTGCTTCCAAGCACGCTGTTGATGAAGACTGCGTCGATACCCTTTCTATCTGTGAATTTCTCGAACACGCGCAGCGACTGCTGCCAACGGAAGACCGTATCAGTCGAGAGGTTGAGAATGTTCTCGTCATCCGTGTCGAGACAGTTCCCAGGATTTATCAGACATTGGTCGATGGGTCGGACGACGCCGTCCCAATCCAGTCTGACTCCCTGCCACGACCAATAACGAACTGCCGTATCTGCAAGCTGCAAGATATGCTCCACCAGAGCGGGTGCTTGCGTTACGCGATGAACTCGCAATTCTACTCGGGCTGGTGGCGCATTCTGCTTTTGCTGATTTCCGGACATTGCCGCCCAGTTAGGACCTATCCAGCAAGGCATGGTTGGGTCGCCCTGGGGATGACATTCGCTTGCAATCAGGGCGAGGCCGCCGACCGAGCCGCCGCCGCTCCAGAGGTCTCCACCCAGGAAAGTTGAGGCATAAGTCGATGTCTCACCGACGAAGTCGCTCGCCGAGCCGACAGTATCGTACCGAACGAGTGACAATGCATTCTCTGCAACTAACGTCCCGTCACCCAACGCGAGCGTAAGGTTTACGGCGTCCGGCCGCCACAAAGTCGACCCCGTCTGAAGATTCACGGCAGTTACGCCGCCGAACACCCCGGCCGCGAACACTGTCTCGCTCTCACCCATGAGCATCTGGTCCACCGAACTCAGAGGCGTACTGTATTGGACACCGTTCGAACGGTAAATGGGGTTGCTCCCGTTGGGCCTGACCACCGAGACCAGCACTCCGCCCACGCCGTCCGGGATGATCGCATTCCGCACACTGAACTTCGGCATCGCCGCGTTCCAGTTCGTGCCGCTGCCGCCCGTGGAGTCAAGCTGGATCGTGGATACGGTCCCGCCGGAGTCTACGGACAACAGATACAGCGTTGAACTGTACGTGTAGGAAGTCCCGCTGCCGTCCCACGGCACCGCATTGCCGTCGTTGTCCACCTGCGGCGTGCAGGAGACGCTGCGGTTGGTCACATTGGCCACTACCGGCACCCACAGCAGGCCGTCGTCGTCGATCACCATTCCCCCGATGCGGCTCACCAGGTTGGTGGTACCCGAGTTCTGCGGGTCGCAGATGGTGTAGGTCTGGCCGGTCGGCGTGGAAGGCAGGGAGCCAGCGGCCGTCGCGAGCCAGCTTGCGGATGCGGGGCGCCTGGCGTCCGTGGAAGAAACACAGACGCTTGCCGCGCATTGCGGGGGACCCGCATCGCTTTCCATCGGTCTTCATGTAGCTACATTGAGGAATCGCGTTCATAGCTTTCGTTGTTGCTCCTTGGCGAGGGATTTCGGCGCTGCGGGGGCCCTGGGGAGTCGTTTCTTCGGTCCGCAACAACGCTCCGCTGTTGCGGGACAGCGCCTTCCGTCGGTTTTGATGTGCTGGCAGATCGGTATGGTCACGGTGTACCCTCCCCCTCCCCCCTGGTCCAATGGAATCATTGGTTTGCGACACAAAATCCCGGAAAATCTTTGATGCGGCTGGACTTAGCGGGAAAATATTGAAAAGCTTGGGGTTGGCGGTCCTCCTTAGCGGGCTGGCTCGGGCGGGCTTGCCAGCCTTCCGCAGACTTACACGGAGGATAGCATATTCGCCTTTTGTTCGTCAATAGCAAAATTGTTACGAATTACGAATTCACGTTTTCTACTTGGAATACAATAAAGTGATTGCGTTTCTGGTTGGCGGACGAGCACAACAGGAATATGGGCGGTGAAATGAGAAGCTAGAAGCCTAGTAGGCGCGGCTGGGATCGAACCAGCAACCACCGGCCGGTAGCCGATCCGTTCGTGCCGGGGGCCTATGGCCCCATCTTCGGCAGGCTAGTACCTGAAATCGAAAAGCTAACCTGGCGCGCGCTGCTATTGTCGTCGTACACGAAACAGCTTGTGGAAATCCAGGGTCAATTCACCAGAGGAACCAAGAAATCTAACGACGGGCCTTCCTGGTACATCCCTACAACGTCCGGCCAGGAGCCCCGCATGTGATATGTTCTCGCCCGGCAGCGGTCCGTGCCCTAAGGAACTAATGCCCGAAGTCCGAGAAGAGGTTGTGAACGTGGCCCTGGCTGAACTCCTTGAAACCAGAGGGCTTGTATCCGTACCTGAAACCATCCGAAAGTCTGTCAAGGGTAAGAGACTACCCGACATCACCGTTGCAGAGTTGATGGGTATTCGCTTGGTTGTCGAAGGTCGATTCGACAGCCCAGCAGCAAAGGTATCGCTGCTCAAAGACGCCAAGCAGCGCGTTGAAGATGGTATCTCCCCGGTCTGCCTGGCGGTTCTCTATCCGAAGGAACTTCGATCAACAAAGACGTTTTCTGAGCTCAAGGTGAGACTCGGACAATCGCGAATGCAAGTACGGGTGGTATCCGAGGCCGGTGACGGTGATGCGTGGAGCGATGGCAGCGTCGATGATATTGCCGAATCCTTACGGCGCGCGTATGAGCTGATCGTGAGCGACGATGTCGTTGTCAAATGCGTCGAGGACTTGGAGCGAGCCATTGATGGATCGAGTGACGCGTTCGTCCATACAAAGGCGATGCCACAACGCTTCCGAGCAACGCTTGGTATTCCTGCCCAGACAAGGGGTAGGACAGAAGATGAAGCGGAGGATGAAGAATAGAGAAATGCCTCCGGTTGATGCAGAGCTCAAGGTTTGCCGCATTGCCGCTCTAACCCTTGTGAATGCAATGATTTTTCATCAAGTCATTGCAACCCGTGATCACAAGATCAAAGCGCTTTCCCGTATCGCTGAAGGAAACAATATCGCCGAATCATTGGTTGAGGCGTGGACCTACATCAAGGACAAGATTGACTATGTACCGATCTTCACAACGGCAACAGAGATAGCCAGAGATCTGGTTGGAGTGCCAGATTCGGATAAGGCGCTCAGGATGCTGGCCCGGTCGGCCCTCCGTATAACTGGACAGAAGGCTGCTTTGCGCCACGATCTAATGGGGCGCATTTATCATCGCCTCCTTGCGGACGCGAAATATTTTGGAGCATTCTACACAACAGTTCCGGCCGCGGCTCTCCTCCTAAAACTTACCCTAGATTACGATGACGAAGATATTGACTGGTCCGATGTAGAGGCTATCAAGAAGCTTCACATCGCCGATTTGGCCTGTGGTACAGGTACGCTCTTGAAAGCTGCGCTACAGACGATTCTGGAGAATCATGTCCGCGCACGAACCGAGTACGGGAGGTTACCCTCAATCCCGGCCGTTCACCAGGCGATGGTTGAGCACGTCTTGTGGGGGCTCGACGTGGTTCCGACTGCCATCCACCTAGCCGGTTCGGCTCTCGCCCTGCATGAGCCTGACGTGGTGTTCTCGGACATGAAGTTGATGACTCTACCAATCGGCGGACCCAAGGATTACCTCGGTAGCCTAGACCTCATTCACGGCCGGAAGGTTGCGTTGCAAGCAGACTTGTACGGACCGCCCGACGCTCCGAAGAGAATGGCGGCGTCCGGGGAAGTCGCAGACACAGTAGAGGTTCCTGAGTTGGACTTGTGTGTCATGAATCCGCCCTTCACGCGCAGCGTTGGGGGAAACCTACTCTTTGGACACGCACCTGAGAAGGAACGCAAGAGAATGCAGGCACGCCTCAAGAGGGTCGTAGCCGAGGAGGGTCTCCCTGCCAATATCACGGCCGGACTGGGTTCGGCATTTGTTGCTATCGCCCACAAGAAGCTCAAACCAAACGGAAAGCTCGCTCTCGTATTGCCGAGGGCGCTGCTTTCGGGCGTGGCATGGCAGGCCACGCGTACGCTCTTGGGAAACAGCTATCACGTTAAGTACATAGTCGTCAGCCATCAGCCGGGATCGTGGAATTTTTCGGAGAATACTTCGCTGAGCGAATGCCTGATCGTTGCCGAACAGATGCCGGGCGGAAATGCCCATCCTACTAAGGTTGTCAACCTTTGGACCAAGCCAAGAAATAGTGTTGAGGCACTGACGGTTGCCGCTCTGGCTCGTTCTCATGAAGGAGCCGCGCTTGATGGCGTTGGGACTGATGAAATCAAATCCGGCGACGTCAAATATGGGGAAATCATCCTGTGCGGCTCGGATCAGATCAGCAGTGGTAACTGGAATCAGGGGGCAGCATTTGCTCAGACGGAGGTATGCCGGGCAGCGTGTTTCCTGGCAGGTTCCCGCGTGTATGTCCCGGGCGCTGGCGTGATTGGGGAAGTCCCGCTCGTAAGACTGAAGGCGATTGCCGATCTTGGTCCGGACAGGAGGGACATCGCCGACGGCTTCAACGACACTAGCAGCGAGACTGAGTATGCTGCCTTTTGGGGGCATGACACCGACACCGTCAGGACAATCCGCCAGCGTCCGAACCGATACTTGGTGGCGCTGGCGAAGGCAAAGAAAGGTCGACCACTTCGAGATGCTGCGCTCCTATGGTCGCGCGCTGGCAAGCTCCTTATCTCCGAGAGAGTTCGCCTGAACACGATCCGCACGTTGGCGATAACGTTTGACGAGCCTGTTCTCTCCAATACCTGGTGGCCCGTCTCTACCTACGCAGAAGGAATCAGCGCAGATGCGCTCAACGGCATCTTGGCTCTTTGGCTTAATTCCTCCTTGGGACTGCTGTCGCTCATGGCCGCGCGCGTCGATACTGAGGGGGCCTGGGTTGAAATGAAGAAGCCGATCCTCGAAGAGATCATGGTGCTCGACCCTCGCGCGCTTGCTGTATCAAGCCGTGATGCGCTCGGCAGAGCCTTCGATTCTGTGAAGCGCATGGAACTTCAGCCATTGCCCCATATGGCGACGGACATGGTTAGAGAGCAGATCGATGAAGCACTGGAGAAAGCGTTGGGATTGAAGGGTACTCTGGGACAGATTCGGTCGATGCTTGCAGCTGAACCTGTTATTTCCGGAGCCCTTCCCTGATCTCCCCCCCGTAACACACTTTGGTAACTATTGAAATTCATATGGGGGATGCAATCTTGCCAAGCAGTGCTTTAATAGCTCTACGAGCGCGGACTGCGCTCCGGCTCGCCGATGCCGCGGCGCGCGGATGTGACGAAGGCGCGTCCGGGAGCATCCAATGAGTCAGGCAGAGATGCTGCTGCGGGTGGAAGGCTTGAAGAAGAGCTTCCGCTCGGGTACGGCGGAACTGGTGATCTTTGACAACCTGTCCTTCCAGGTGGGGAAGGGAGAGATGCTGGCCATCGTGGGCGAATCGGGCGCGGGGAAGAGTACCTTGTTGCACATCCTCGGGGCGCTTGATAGGCCTTCCGAGGGTGACGTATACTGCGAAAAAATCGCGCTGCGGACGCTTTCCGACGACGGCGCAGCGGAATTTCGCAACCGGCGGCTGGGGTTCGTGTGGCAGTTCCATTACCTGCTGCCGGAGTTCACCGCGCTGGAGAACGTCGCCATGCCGCTGTTGCTGAGAGGGCGGCCGAAGCGGGAAGCGGAAGCCGAAGCCGCGAGCTGGCTCGGTGAAGTAGGGCTGGAAGACCGGGCGCAGCACCGCTCCGGCGAGCTGAGCGGTGGTGAGCAGCAGCGCGTGGCGCTGGCAAGGGCGCTGGTGACCGGTCCGCAGATGCTGATGGCGGACGAGCCGACCGGCGACCTGGATGCGCGCACGGCGGAGGCGGTGTTTGAATTGATTCGACGGCTCCATCGCGACCATCGGCTGACCTCGATCCTCGTCACCCACAACCTGGCATTCGCGCGCCGCTGTGACCGCGTGCTGCGGCTCCACCAGGGCCGAATTGAAGAGATTGAATCGTTGGAATCATTGAGTCATTGAATCATCAGGAGTGCAGGAGGCAGGGAGGGCGGCAGCATCGAGCGATAAGCGATAAGCAGTAAGCAATAAGCGATAAGCGATGAGTCGTAAGCGGAAGGCGGATAGCAGGTTTTGAAGGTTGGGGAAGGCCCGCAAGCGCGAATAGGCGCGCCGCGAGGTCTTCCAGGGTGAGACCCCATTGTTCGAAAGATATACGGAGAAAGCGAGACGCGTAATCTTCTTCGCGCGCTATGAGGCCAGCCAGTTCGGCTCGCCGTACATCGAGACCGAGCACTTGCTGCTGGGCCTGCTGCGCGAAGACAAGGCGCTGACCAACCGCTTCCTGCGTTCGCACGCCTCGGTGGAGTCCATCCGCAAGCAGATCGAGGGGCACACCACCATCCGCGAGAAGGTCTCGACCTCCGTGGACCTGCCGCTTTCCAACGAGTGCAAGCGGGTGCTGGCCTATGCCGCCGAGGAGGCAGAGCGCCTTTCGCACAAGCACATCGGGACCGAGCACCTGCTGCTGGGCCTGCTGCGGGAAGAGAAGTGCTTCGCGGCGGAGATCCTGCATGAGCGTGGGCTGCGGCTCTCCGCCATCCGCGAGGAGATCGCGCGCAGCACGCAGGAGAAGGCCACGCCGCAGCGGCAGAAGGAATCGTCGCTGCTCTCGGAGTTTTCCCGCGACCTGACCCAGGCGGCGCTGGACAACCAGCTCGACCCGCTGATCGGACGCGAGCCGGAGCTGGAGCGCGTGGTGCAGATCCTGTGCCGGCGCACCAAGAACAATCCTGTGCTCATCGGCGAGCCGGGCGTGGGCAAGACGGCCATCGTCGAGGGGCTGGCGCAGCGCATCGCTGACGGTGAGGTGCCTTCCTTCCTGGCCGACAAGCGGATTTTGGCGCTGGACCTTTCGCTCATCGTGGCCGGCACCAAGTACCGCGGCCAGTTCGAGGAACGCCTGAAGACCATCATGAAGGAGCTGATGGAGAACCAGAACGCCATCATCTTCATCGATGAGCTGCACACGCTGGTGGGCGCGGGCTCGGCGGAAGGGTCGCTGGACGCGGCCAACATCCTGAAGCCGGCGCTCTCGCGCGGCGAGATCCAGTGCATCGGCGCAACCACGCCGGGTGAATACCGCAAGTCCATCGAGCGCGACCGCTCGCTGGAGCGGCGTTTCCAGTCGGTGAAAGTGCCGCCGCCCAACGAGAGCGATGCGGTGCGCATCCTGGAGGGCATCAAGGACCGCTACGAGAAGTTCCACGCGGTCACGTACACGCCGGATTCCATCCAGTTCGCGGTGGCGCACTCCAACCGCTACATCCCGGACCGCTACCTGCCGGACAAGGCCATCGACCTGATCGACGAGGCGGGCGCGCGGGTGAAGCTGCGGCAGACCTCGCTGCCCGATGAGATCACCGACGTGCAGAAGCGCATCAAGTTCATCGTGCACCGGATGGAGAACGCCATCGCCAACCACGAGTTCGAGAAGGCGCGCTTCTACAGCGACGAGGAACGGAAAGAGCGCGAAAACCTGCGCGCCCTGCGCGAGAAATACCATCTCGACGAATCTTCCACCGGCGTGGTGAGCCGCGAGGACATCGAGGACGTGGTGTCGCGTTGGACGGGCGTGCCGGTTACGGCGGTGAAGGAAGAAGAGTCGCAGAAGCTGCTGCGCATCGAAGAAGAGCTGCACAAGCGGGTGATCTCGCAGGACAAGGCCATCACCGCGCTGGCGCGGGCCATCCGCCGCTCGCGCGCCGGCCTGAAGAATCCCAACCGCCCGGTGGGCTCGTTCATGTTCCTGGGCCCCACGGGCGTGGGCAAGACGGAAGTGGCGCGGACGCTGGCCCAGTTCCTGTTCGGCAGCGAGAAGTCGCTCATCCGTTTCGACATGAGCGAGTTCATGGAGAAGCACTCAGTCTCCAAGCTGATCGGCTCGCCGCCGGGCTACGTGGGCTATGAAGAGGGCGGACAACTGACGGAGCGCGTGAAGCGCGCGCCTTACTCGGTCGTCCTGCTGGATGAGATCGAGAAGGCCCACCCGGATGTATTCAACATCCTGCTGCAGGTGTTCGAGGACGGGCAGCTCACCGACGGCCTGGGCAACACGGTGGACTTCAAGAACGTGGTGCTCATCATGACCTCGAACATAGGCGCGCGCCATTTGCAGAAGCGCTCCGGGCTGGGCTTCCAGTCGGACAAGGAAGAGATGGTCGCCAGCAAGGTGGAGGAACTGGTGCGCAACGAGGTGAAGCGCACCTTTAATCCCGAGTTTCTGAACCGGCTGGACGAGGTCATCCTGTTCAACGCGCTGACCGAGCAGGACCTCATCCTAATCCTCGAGCTCTTGGTGAGCCAGCTCAACCAGAACCTGGCACAGCGGCAGATCACCATCACGGTGAACGAAGAGGCCAAGAAGTGGATCCTCGACAAGACGCTCGGCGACCGCAGCTACGGCGCCCGCCCGCTGCGCCGCGCCCTGCAGAAGTACATCGAGGACCCGCTCTCGGAAGCCCTCATCCAGGGGACGATTACGACGCGGCCGGCGTTCATCGAGGTCTTCCTGGAAGGCGACAAGCTGTTCTACCGCCCCGTGGATTCGAAGGAGACCGACGCGGTGCTGCTGTATGAGAGTTAGAGCAGCGATAAGAAATAAACGGTAAGCGACAAGCCGTCAGCGAGAGCTGGCGGCTTTTGATTTTTTCAAACGCAGAGACCGCAAAGGTCGCAGCAAAGACGGCGCGAACTTCATTCGCCACCGCCTTGTGATGTAGAGTCGCCGCCGACCGGTCAGGTGGCAATTGCTCTCTCGTCCAGCGTCTGGGTTCAGTAGCCGGAGAATTCTTCCGCACGGATGTCTTCGGTAGCGACTCCTGAACTCCTCAGCAGTCCCTGCATGGCCCTCACCATTCCAGCTGGGCCGGCGATGTAGTAGATGGGCGAGGTTGTTGAGTCGACCCAGCGTTCGATCAGCGCCTGGTCGATGCGACCTCGGTGCCCCTGCCATGACTGACTGGAAGGCTGCACGTCAGTCATGGTTGCAATGCAGGTAAACCGTGAATTCTGTGTCTCCAGCGCCTGGAGCTCCGCAAGAAATGCGGCATTTTCCGGACGCCGGTTGGAATAGAAAAGGAACAAGCGCTGGGAAAGCGCATCTTTCGTTGCCTGGAGCGCCATGCTCCGGAACGGCGTGATGCCGATTCCTCCCGCCAGAAAGACAGCCGGGCGTGAGCCATCCCGGTGCAGGGTGAAGGAGCCGAACGGGCCGTCAAGGTCGACCTCCGCTCCAGCCTTCAAGGTCTTCAGGACCCGCTTGAAGGCGGTGTCGCGCAATCGAGTGGCGACGACCAGCTCCGCTTCGTGGGGCGCGGAGGCCAGGGTGAAAGCCCGGCTGTTGCCTTCGGCGTCCGTCTCCGGCGGATCCATCAGCGTCAGTTCGACGAACTGCCCTGCCTCGAAACTGAAGCCGGGTGGCTTCTCCATGCGGACAGCCAGCGTCCTGTCGGCCACCTCGCTGGTTCCTTTGATCCTGACTTTGGCCATTCCTTCCTCGATGTTCTGCGGGCGGCTGCCTGCGGACTGCGCAAGCAGCCGCCCTTCGGGGCACGGCTATTGCAGGTTGAGCGACTGCACCTTGAGGTTGCCGCCTTGACGCTCGCCGGTGATGGTGGCACGCAAGTGGTCGGTCTTCTTGGTGCTCTTGAGAGCGTCTACGACCTTCTGATTGCCCGCTGCATCGAGCTTCAGAAAAGAGCCATCCGCGGTCAGAATGCCGAAACCGCTCTGGGCGCAGGCCAGGGCGCATTTGGTGGTGTGCTCGTCGGGGGCCGCCTTGACCTTCGCACTGCACATCGTGTCCACCACGGTGACGTTCTCCCAGGTTTCCGCTGCTGCGGAAGCCGGAAGGGCAAGGACCAGTACGGCCAGGAAAAGCGCTGCGTTCTTCACTATGTTCTCCTTTTGGAATTAGGGTCGGTCGAAAATCTCAGGCTGCCGTTCGACGGCGCTCCAGCAGCGACAGGGGCAAAGTTGCGCCCGCCGGCTGACGCGCTTCGGTGAGACGCGCCAGGGTGTAGGCAGCGATGGCGATTTCCACATCCCGAACCGCCAGATCGAAAAACATCCCGGTAGTCACCAGGTTGGCGGCGATGGCGAGCAGCCAAACCGCGGCAACGTAGCTGCCCAGCCTTGTCCAGCGCGTCAGAATGGCTAATCCAACAATCATCTCCACGACTCCAACCGTCCGCATGAACGCGGCACCGCTGATCGGCAACAGCTTTTCCATCGTGGGACTCAGGTACATCTGCCAGTCGGTGAGGATGTTGAAGAACTTGTCCAGGCCGGCCAGGAATGGTCCCAAGCCAAGCCCGATTCGCAAAGCCCACCATGCTGAATTCAGGCCTTTTTCGTTGCTATGGATCATCTTGCACCTCGTCCGTTTTTTGGTCTCACCGGTACAGAGTGGCGGAGCGGCGAAGGGTTACAACGCTGGTTGGGAGCTGCCGAGGTCCATGGGCCGGCAGCACAGATCGTGACGACGGGTGAATTCGGCTCAGAATACCCGGCCGAGCCAGCCGGGCTCGCGGATGTGCTCTTCCTCCAGGCGGCGGACACGGGCAGCCATGATCCCAGAGCGGCCCAGGTAACCGACGACCCTCTGCGGGTTTTCCGGGTTGACGACGGGCAGGCGGCCGATGTCGTGACGCAGCATGAGGCTGGCCGCGTCGGAGAGCAGTTGATCAGGGAGGATGGTAATCGGCGCTTCCGTGCCGGCTTCGAGCACGGTGCGCTGGCGGCCATCGGGATGATTGAGGGCGCGCACGATGTCCCCGCGCGTGAGGATGCCGGCCAAGTCGCCGTGGTCGTCCAGCAGCAGAAAGGCATAATGGCGCGTCGCGTAAGGGTCACCGGCGGCCAGACGCTCGGCGAGCGTTTCCATGCGCATGCCGGCGGAGAGGGTGGGGAAGTCGCGGATCATGGTCTCGCCCACGGTGACCTGCTGCAGGACGTCGGCCTCGTAGTCCTGGTGGATGCGCAGGCCGCGGCGGGCCAGCTTCTCCGTCATGATGGAGGTCGGCATCAGCAGCAGGCCGATGCCGTCGGCGATGACCGCCACCAGCATCAGCGGCAGCACGGCGTTGTAATCGCGCGTGATCTCAAAAGCGAAGATGATGAATGTGAAGGTGGCGCGGGAGGCGGCTCCGAACACCGCGCCCATGGCCACCAGCGCAAACGCCCCGGGTGCCAGGTGCGCGCCGGGCACGATGCGGTTCAGCAGGGCCGCGACCACCGCGCCCAGCGCGGCACTGGCCATGAACATGGGCGCCAGCAGTCCGCCCGAGGTTCCCGAGCCCAGCGAGATCAAGAGCGCCAGCGACTTGAACACCAGAACGAGCAGCAGGAGCTGGACAGTGAGCCGGCTGGCGAGGATGTCGCTAATCGTGTCATAGCCCACGCCCAGCACGCGGGGAACGTAGAAGCTGATGACGCCCAGCGCCACGCCGGCGATGGCCGGATGCCACATGGGATCGAGCGGCAGGCGCTCGAACCGGTCCTCGGTCCAATAGAGCGCTTTGGTGAAAGCGACGGCCGCCAGGCCGCACACCAGGCCCAGCAGCAGATAGAAGGGGAGGGCTGCAGGGACGCGGAAATCGAGGCGTCCCACGTCGAACATGGGGCCGGGGCCGAGCAGCATGACGTGGACGCTGGTAGCCAGCGTGCTGGCGATCACCAGCGGAATGAAGGAACGCGTCTTGAACTCGAACAGCAGCAGCTCGATGGCCAGGATGACCGCGGCGATAGGCGTGCTGAAGGTGGCAGCCATGCCGGCGGCGGCGCCGCACGCCAGCAGGACTTTGCGCTCCGACGCCGTGGTGTGCAGGAGCTGGCCGACCAGGGATCCGAAGGCGCCGCCGGTCTGAATGATGGGACCCTCGGCGCCGAAGGGGCCGCCGGTGCCGATGGCGATGGCGGCGGAAAGCGGCTTGAGCAACGCGACGCGCGGCTCGATGCGACTCTGCTGCACCAGCACCGCCTCCATGGCCTCAGGGATGCCGTGCCCGCGAATGCGGGAAGAGCCGTAGCGCGCCATCAGTCCGACTATCAGGCCACCGAGCGCTGGCACCACCAGCACCCAGAGTCCCAAGTGGTGGTCCTGCAGCGAAGGCAGCGTGAACTCCACCCGCTGGAAAAAGACCAGGTTGCTGAAGAAGCCGATGAGCGAATAGAGGCCGTAGGCGATGAAGCCCGCAGCCAGACCGATGCCGCCCGCCAGCAGGGAAACCATCAGCAGCCGGAACTGCGCCGGGGGATGCCCGGGGCTGAGACGTGACGGGCTCATCGTTTGTCCTTGGCATGGGCTGGACGCCGAACCGGCCGGCGGGCTCGGACGGGAGGCTTCGCGATGACGCTCTGAAGGGCGCGGACCAGGGCTGGAGCAGCCACCCGCAACTCGGCGCGATGCTGGCGGGAAAGGCGGTCGAGCAGGCGCTCGCCGCGCGGCGTCAGGCGCAGCAGCACGACGCGTGCGTCCCCTGGGGCGTGATTGCGGGTCACCAGTCCGGCGCGCGCCAGCCGGTTCACCAGTTCTACCGCACTGTGGTGACGGATGCACAGGCGCTCCGCCAGCGTGCGGATGGTGGGCTGAAGCCCGCGAGGGAGGCCACGCAAAGCCAGCAAACCCTGGTGCTGCTGAGGCTCCAAGCCGGCGGCGGCCGCCGCCCGCTGGCTGAACTCCAGGAAACCGCGTATACGGTAGCGGAACTCAGCCAGGGCCTGGTAGAAGGACATGCGATATATATCGTATCACGATATGCATGGCCGAGCCATGAACAAAGTTGCTCCCGGGCGCCGGACCGTGGCACAGTACACCCTCCGGAGCCTGCCGATGAGACTTCTGCGCGCGCAACTCCTGGTTCTCGCCGTCCTGCTCTCCGCTTCCGGGCAGGATGCGCAGAAAGCTGAGGCCCGCGACCCGCTTTGCGGCTACTTCGAATCTGTATTGCGCGAAGCGCCCACGCGGTTCGCGGCGCTGCGCGGCCAGCCCCTGGAAGGATTCACGGCCATGTGGGAAGGCAAGCTGAAAGCGCCGGGCGCAGCCTCGTGCGAGGCCAGTGAGCAGGGCTACTTCTGCTCGCTTGGATTCCGCCCGGACCCGGCCAAGGGCAAGCGCGAGTTCGTCGCGCTGGCCAAACGCGCACGGGCGTGCTTCCCGGCATGGAAGGCGGAAGAGACCCGCGAGGAATCGCAATGGCGCTTCATCCTCGCGCACGAGAAGACGCGCCTCTCGGTGGACTTCAGCGGCCTGGTTCCCTCCGGCGATGAAGAGGACGAGCAGCCGGAACTCACGCTAAGCGTCTACCTCGCAGAGAAGTAAGCGAGCGCCGCACAAGAAGGAAGCCGGCGGCTTTCCGCCGCCGGCTCCCAGAAAACGGCTAACGCTACTGCCTGGCTTCGGACTTCTGCGCCGCCTGCTGCACCTTGGCGGTCTTCTTGCCCTTGGCGGCAACGGCCGGAGCTTCTTCTTTCACGGTCCAGAAGTCGGGGTTGGCGGCCACGATGGCTTCGGTGGGACGGCTGAGGTCGGGCCGCACGGAGATGATCTGGCTCTTCTCCTGCGCGATTCCCTCGCGGGCCACGGCCGAGAAGCGGCGGCGGATGGCGGGAGTGAATACGGCCTCGTGCTCCTTCTTCAGGTCGCGGTCGAGATCGGCGAGCGAGCGCAGCGGGGTGAGGAACAGGATCCCCGGCGTGCCGCCGTACTCGACTTCGTAGGCGGCCCACACCTCATCGATGTTGGCGCGCTTGTGCAGATCGATGGCTTCGCGCTCCATCTCGGAGAAATCCATGCCGTAGCCGGGACGGACCTCGACGAAGCTGACTTCCCAGTGGCGCGCATTGGCCACGTCGAACCTGCCCAGGTTGTAGGAAAGGTCCTCGCGCAGCTTGGCCACGATGTTCTTGCCGCTGCGTTCGGATTCGGCAATGCTGCGGGTGAAGTCGGCGCTCTGGAAGGTGGCCATGGCGGCCTTGTTGAAGCTCTCCTCGGAGCGCTCGACTTCGGCGAAATTATCGGCGAAGGTGAGGAACATGATCTGGTTGGCGTCACCGGTGAAGGGCCGGGCCGCGATCCAGTGGAAGTCGGCCTTGCCGGCGTTCACCGCCTGCCGCACCTGGCGCACGGCGGCATCGTAGGTGGCGCTGCGGCCGGGCGCGGTCTCGGCCTTGAAAATGCGCAGGATCTTGGGCGCGCCCGCGGCATCGCCCGCCAGCGCCACCAGGCTGGAGACGAGCAGGAACGCCAAGAGCAATGCGAAATGTTTCTTCATGGGGAATCCTCCGGATTGTTGGCTGTCAGAACGATGGGAAGCGCGCTCACGCTTCCGGGACAGGAGAAGAAAAGACCGGCACATTCTAGACCCCGGGGCCGGGAATTGCCAGTCAAGCGAAGGAGAAACAGCGGCGCGGGGCGGATACGCCGGTATCCAGTCAGTTACGGCAAAGGGCTTGCATCCGAGAGCAAGGTGAGGCGGAATGACGCCAGCAGTGCAACGGGCGAGCGAGCACGCCGGAAAGGCCGCGCGCGGATACGCGCCGTGGGCGGCGATGACGGGAGTCACCGTCCTGCTCGCGCTGGTCGCCGGCGGTTCGCAGATGGCGGCGGAACGCTCCGCGCAACGATTCGCCCAGCGGGTGGAGCGGCTCTCGGCCGAACTGGAGGCGGTGCGCCAGGAACAGGCCATGCCTGCGGTGGTGCTGAACCGGCACCGCGACTCCATCGGTTTCCTCTACGGGACCTACACCTTCAGCGGGCGGCCCGCGGTTGTGGGCCGGCGCGGGAAGCTGCGCATGCGTTTTTCCGGCACCGGGTTCGTGGTGGGCGCGGGGCTGATCGCCACCAACCGCCACGTCGCCGAACCCTGGTTCGAAGACGAACAAGCGGAAGCGCTGATGCGCCGCGGCGCGCGGCCCAAACTCGAGCGCCTGGAAGCCTTCTTCCCCGGAGTGGGCGAAGGGCTGCGCGTCACCAAGGTCACGGTCTCGGACGAAGCCGACCTGGCCGTGGTGAGCTTCGAGCCGCAGGCTTCGGCAGCAAATCTGCGGGCCTTGCCGCTGGCCGCGCGGCCCGCCGTGCCGGGCGATCCGGTCGTGGTGGTGGGATATCCGATGGGCACCGCGGCCATGGTGGCCAAGAGCCCGCGCGCGGTCTACCGGCGGCTGGTGAATCGCGAGGACGAGATGGCGGTGACCCGGGAACTGGCCAGCCTGCTGCTCATCCGTCCTTCGGCCACGTTCGGCCACCTGGGCGACGTGGTCGGCCACAACCTGATCTACGACGCGGCCACGGCGCACGGCGGTTCCGGCGGCCCGGTGTTCAACGCCCGCGGGGAAGTGATCGGCATCAACGCGGCCTATCTCGAAGGCTTCTCCGGGAGCACGCTGGGCGTGAGTGTGGAAGCCCTGCGCCCGCTGATGCAGGAAGCCCTCTCCGGCCTGCAAGGGGACGAGCGCGCGTACTCAATGCGCTGAGCGGTGGTTGCAGAGGCGCTCGATCTCGGCGCGAAGCTGGTCGAAGTCGATGGGCTTGCTGAGATAGGCGTCGAAGCCGGCCGCCAGCATCCGCTCGCGGTCGCCGCGCATGGCAAAGGCGGTGAGCGCGATGACCGGCAGGTGGGACAGACGGGCATCCGCGCGCACCTGGCCGAGCACCGCGTAGCCGTCCAGTCCGGGCATCTGCACGTCCAGCAGGACGAGGTCGGGCGGCAGCTCGCGCAGCTTGCGCAGAGCGGCCTCGCCGTTTTCGGCCTCGATGACCTCGCAGCCCAGGGCTTCCAGCACGTCGCGGATCAGCTCCCGGTTCATGGGATTATCCTCGGCCAGCAGGATGCGCTTCATGGGCGAGCGCCCTCCGCGGTGCGGGAGACTGCGGCCTGCACCTGAGCCAGCAATTCCTGCTTCCAGGACGCGTTCTTGCGGAAGAAGGCTCGGGTCTGCTGGCGAAGGAACTCGACGTCCACCTCGGTGAGGTCCTTGGCGGTGAGAACGAAGACGGGAATGTCGCGCAGGGCGCCATCTTCTTTCATCTGGCGGATGACCTCGAAGCCGTCCACTTCGGGCATGAGCAGGTCGAGCAGAAGGCCGTGGGGCGGATGGCGGCGCATGGCTTCCAGGGCTTCGCGACCGCCGGAAGCCTTGGCGATGCGATAGCCGGCAGCCTCCAGCACTTCCGCCATCATCTGCAGGGCCTGCGGTTCGTCATCGACCACCAGGATGGAGGGCCGGCCGTCGGTGCGCGGGAGCCACTTGCGGACCGCCTGCAGAAGCACCTGCTTGGGCACGGGCTTGACCAGGTAGTCGGCAGCGCCCAGCGCGAACCCCACGTTCCGCTGGTCGACGACGGAGACGATGATGACCGGGATCCAGGCGGTGGAACGATCGGCTTTGAGCCGGCGCAGAGTCTCCCAGCCGTTCTTGCCCGGCATGAGCATGTTGAGGGTGATGGCGTCGGGCTGCAGGTCGCGCGCTTTCTGTAAGCCTTCGTCGCCGGAGGCGGCGGTCGCAAGCTCATATCCCTGAGGCGAGAGGTACTCGACCAGCAGCTCGCGTGCGGCGGGCTCGTCGTCCACGATGAGCACAAGGGGCTGGACGCGGCGTGAAGCGCGAGGACGCTGGGGAGCGGGCTCGCGGGTGACTTCGGTGGGCAGCGCAGCCGGCAGCGCGAAGGTGAACCGGCTCCCCCGGCCGGGCTCGCTGGCGACGCGGATGGTTCCGCCCTGCTGCTCGACCAGGCGGCGCGTGATGGCCAGGCCGAGGCCGGTGCCTTCCTTGAGGCCGCGGGCGCTGTCGCCGACCTGGCGGAACTCATCGAAGATGACTTCGAGTTCGTCGGCAGCGATGCCAACGCCAGTGTCGATCACGGAGACCTCGACGAAGGCCCCGCACAGCGCGGATTCGACCGAGACGCAGCCGCCTTCGGGAGTGAACTTGATGGCGTTGGAGATGAGGTTGTAGAGGATCTGCTTGAAGCGGATGCGGTCGGCGAACACGCGCAGGTCGTCCATCCGGGTCTGCAGGCGGACGCGGCGGCCGAGCGACAAGGGACGGATGGTGGTGAGCACTTCCGGGAGGGCTTCGGCGACGGAGAACGTTTCCGGACGGAACTCGATTTGGCCGGCCTCGATCTTGGAGAGGTCGAGGATGTCGTTGATGAGCTGGAGGAGGTGGCGCGCGGCCTGGCGGGCGTGCTCGACGTAGCGGCGCTGTTTGGGGTTGAGGGCGCCGGCGATCTCCTCGCCCAGCAGGTCGGAGAAGCCGATGATGGCGGTGAGCGGAGTGCGCAGCTCGTGGCTCATGCTGGCCAGGAAGCGGCTCTTGAGCTGGGTGGCGTGCTCGGCTTCGCGGCTGCGTTGTTCCAGCTCCTGGTTGGCGGCGGCGAGCTCGGCGTTGAGGCGGCGGAGGTCCTCCTCGAGCTGCTTGCTGCGGGTGACGTCGGAGACGATGCCGGAGGCAAAGACGCGACCCTCGGCCTGGTAGACATGGTCGGCGTGCACGTGTACCCAGATCCAGCGGCCGTCCTTGCGCTGGATGGGGTATTCGACATCCAGAGGCGCACGGGTTTCGAACATCTCGCGGTAGGCGTCGCGGGCGCGTTGGGCGTGATCGGGATGGACGCGCTGGAACCAGACCTCGGGCCCGCCTGCTTCGATCTCCTCTGCGGTGAAGCCGGAGAGGCGCTCCATGTTGGAGCTGATGAAAGTGGCGCGGGCTTCAGAGTCGGCGGTCCAGACCACGTCGGGGATGTGCTCGACCAGGGAGCGGTAGTTTTCCTCGCTGCGGCGCAGAGCCTCTTCGAAGCGCTTGCGCTGGGTGATGTCGTGGCTGACGACCACGGCGCCGCGAATGCGGCCGCGATCGTCGAGCAGCGGCCGGCCGGAAGCCTGAGCCCAGCGGCCTTCGGTCTGGCCCGGGTGGCGGACGAAGAACTCGATACCATCGGTGGATTCCCCCCGCAGGGCACGGGCACTGGGAAGATCGTCGCTGCGAAAAGGAGTGATCCGGTCGGGGTAGTAGAGCCCGTAGAATTCGGGCCAGGAGGCCGGGTCGGCCGGTACCGGTCCGCGGCCGAGCAGTTGTTCCGCTGCCCGATTGAAAACCAGGAAGCGCCGGTCCTGGTCCACCACCACAACGCCATCGCCCATGCAGTCGAGGATGGACTGCAGGATGCGGGTCTGCTCGCGGAGTCCTTCTTCGGCCTGGCGGCGCTGCCGGTCGAGCCGGTCCAGGGCAACGGCGTTGAGCCATGCCAGCGCGGCGAAGACCATGGCGCTGGCGGTGGTGAACAGGGCCACGCCGAAGTGCATCCCATAGAGACTGTGAGCTTCGCCTTGCAGGCGGAGCCAGTCCAGGACGGTGGGGGTCAGCAGGGCGGCGGGGAAGAGGCGCCGCGCCATCATGCCGCCCGTGGTGTCGCCGGCAAACGCGACGGTCGGCCCCTGCTCGAGCCGGGAACAGATGATCCCCAGGCTGAGCAAGAAGAAAGTGGCTGCGGTGTGGAGCGCGATGGCGGTGAACGGTCCCTGTCCGTAGAACTGGCGAACGCCGTAGAGGTAGCCGATCAGGCCCAGAAACGAGGAGAGGAACACTGCCGCGGCAAGGCAGAAGCGCAAGAACTGGAGAACGCGCCGGGGCGTCTCCAGCAGGAGGAGGGCTGCACCGAGCAGGAAAAAGTTCAGGGCGGTGACCGGCGCCATGCGGCCGGGATGAGAGGTATCGACGGCGGGCGCAGGTTCGGGGAAGAGCAGTTGGTCGATTCCCGCGTTCCAGTTGAACAGGTATTGACTCAACGTGAGGGCGCCGGCCAGGGTGACCAGGGCGGCGCAGGCGAAGCCGGTGAAGTGAAGGCCAGACTTGCCGGCTGAGACCGAGTCGGGCGCAAGCAGCCAGAGGGCGAGGCCGGCGAGCGCAAAGCTCAGCGCAGTGTTGAAGTTCATGGCGACCAGGCCGGGAAGGACGCTTTTGAGCGTGGCGAGGTCGAAGAACCAACCACCGAGGACAACGATGCCGACCAGCATGGCAACCACAGCGGCGGCGCGTGCGAACCGGCGGAACGACCGGACCAGAGCCGAGACCGCAGGCTCATCCCGGGCCGCTTCTGCCATCGCACTGGACGCGCTGTTCATAGCCAAACCGGCAGCGCTCGACGGAAGGGCTGACGGGTCCTAACGGACCCAACCCCGCTGGGGCGGGCGATGCAGGAGCAGATAAGGCACCGTGCTGCCGCGCATCGCATGCTCCCGCAGGCGCGCCTGGGCTTCCGCCGGAGACAGCTTGCGCAGTTCCGGCTTCTGATAGGGACGCTTGGATGGGCTGCCGTTGGCAGCTGGTTTCATGCTGATCCTCCGCGAGGACGGCGCCAGCCACGCGGGTACCGCGCGCGCAGGCGGCGCAACCTTCATGCTAGGCGGAGCTGCGGGCGTGGCCGGCCGGGAAAACGCACGGCGGAAGGAGGGCGCATCCACTTACGGGACAAGGCCCACTTTGGGAAAGATGCGTCGCGGCCATTTAGAATGGCGGTTCCCGATTCGCAGCCGGAGGCGAGGACGAGGCCGTGATCTCACGCTACACGCGCCCCGAGATGGGGCACATCTGGACGGACGAGAACAAGTTCCGCATGTGGCTGGCGGTGGAACTGGCGGCCACCGAGACGCTGGCCGAGGCCGGGATCGTGCCCCGGGAGGCGGCCGAAGCCATCCGCGCCAAGGCCGACTTCAACGTGGCCCGCATCCTGGCTATTGAGGCGGAGGTGAAGCATGACGTCATCGCCTTCACCACGGCGGTGGCGGAGCACATCGGCCCGGAGTCACGCTGGCTGCACTACGGGCTGACCTCGAACGACGTGGTGGACACGGCGCAGGCGCTGCAGGTGAAGGCGGCGTCGGAAATCCTGCGGCGCGACCTGGAGAAGCTGAGCGCGGTGCTGAAGCGGCGCGCGCTCGAGTTCCAGCGCACGCCCATGATCGGACGCACGCACGGCGTGCACGCCGAGCCCATCACCTTCGGGCTGAAGCTGGCCAACTGGTACAGCGAGATCGAGCGGCAACGGGCTCGCCTGGAACGGGCGGCGGAAGAGATGCGGGTGGGCAAGCTCTCGGGCGCGGTAGGCAACTGCGCGCATCTCGATCCGGAGCTGGAAGAGAGGATCTGCGAGAAGCTGGGCCTCGAGGCGGCGGCGGTGTCGTCGCAGGTGATTAGCCGCGACCGTCACGCGCAGTACCTGGCGACACTGGCGGGCATCGCGTCGTCGCTGGACAAGTTCGCCACGGAGGTCCGGCACCTGCAGCGCACCGAGGTGCGCGAAGCGGAAGAGTTCTTCAGCGAGAAGCAGAAGGGCTCCTCGGCCATGCCGCACAAGCGCAATCCGGTGACCTGCGAACAGATCAGCGGGCTGGCGCGCGTGGTGCGGGCCAACGCGCAGGCGGCGCTGGAGAACGTGGCGCTGTGGCACGAGCGCGACATCTCGCATTCGTCCGTCGAGCGGGTCATCCTGCCGGACTCCACCATCCTGGTGGACTATCTGCTACACAAGACCACTGACCTGATCGACCGGCTGCTGGTCTATCCCAAGCGCATGCTGCAGAACCTGGAGAGCACCGGAGGGCTGGTGTTCAGCGGGCAACTGCTGCTGGACCTGGCGGAGAGCGGTCTGTCGCGCGAGAAGGCCTACCGCATGGTGCAGCGCCACGCCATGCGGGCGTGGAAAGAAGGCGGCAACTTCCGCGAGATGGTGATGAAGGACAAGCAGATCACCGCGCGGCTGCCGCGGAAGAAACTGGAGCAGGCGTTCGACCTGAAGCGGCAGTTGCGGAACGTGGACAAGATCTTTGTTCGCGTGTTCGGGAAGGGTTCGCCGCAGAGAACGCAGAGAACGCGAAGAAAGAGCGGGAGATAACGGCAACCCCTAGATCCTTCGCTCCGGTTTCCGGCGCACGACCAGCGGCACCGCGCTGCGCGCATTGCCGCTGGGGCGTATGGGCGCGGGAGCCCCTTCGTCGCTCAGGATGATGGCATCAGGGTCATGGACGACAGCCGACAACCTGATTGCTGATGGCGGATGCCGATTCCTGACTGCTGACTGCTGACTGCTGACTGCTGACTGCTCTGGTTCTCGTGGCCGCCCTCAGTTCGGATAGCGCAAATAGCCCAGGCCGACGCGCATGTTGTGATGCACGCTGGCCGGGACGCTGACAGCGAAGGCCAGTCCCAGGATGAAGTGGGCCAGGGCGAGCGGGTAGACGTTGCGGGCGTGGCGAAAGACGTCGCACGAGATGAGGCCGAAGAGCAGTGTGCCCAGCACCATGGATTCATTGGGGATGTGGGCCAGCGAGTAGAGCAGGGCGGCGGCCAGCACGCCGCGGCGTCCGCTGTCGAAGGCGCGCTCCAGCCGCAGGAAGAAGAACGACTGCAAGAGGAACTGTTGCGCCAGCGCCCAGGGCAGGTAGAGCAGGGCATGCACCAGGGCGGGCCGGCTGCCGAACAGAGGATGCAGTGTGCCTTCCAGCCAAGCCGCGAGCAGCATGATGCCGGCCCCGGCAAGGGCGCCGGGCACCATCCACAGCGTATCCCGGAAGCCGCGCGAACCCAGGCCGAGAGTGCGAAAGCGCTTGCGGCCGACGATGGTCGAGGCCAGCACCCAAACCATGGCCGCCACAGACCACCAGAACTGCTGCGGGCGCGGAGTCCAGAGGGCGGCCTCGATCAGGGCGTAGGCGACGGCGACTTCGAGCAGATCACGGAACATGTGGTTCATGCAGTCATGTGGTCATCTTGTCATCGGCAACATCACAGCCGGTTGATCAGCGAGGCGACGTAGCCGGCGCCGAAGCCGTTATCGATATTGACGACACTGACGCTGGAGGCGCAGGAGTTGAGCATGCCGAGTAGCGCGGCCAATCCTTCAAACGAAGCGCCGTAGCCGACGCTGGTGGGCACAGCGATGACGGGAACGCTGACCAGGCCTCCCACCACGCTGGGGAGCGCGCCTTCCATGCCGGCGCAGACGATGACGACGCGGGCGCGGGTGAGCGAGTCGCGGTGAGCGAACAGGCGGTGGATGCCGGCGACGCCGACGTCGTAGATGTGCTCGACGGTGTTGCCCATGAGCTCGGCGGTGACCACGGCCTCCTCGGCCACGGGGATGTCGCCGGTCCCGGCAGAGACGACGACAATGCGTCCTTTGCCGTGCCGGCGGTGGTCGCGATGCAGCACGATGGCGCGGGCCAGCTCCTCATAGCGAGCGCGGCGTACGCGCCTGCGGACCGCAGCGTAGTGCTCGCGGGAAGCGCGCGTGGCGAGGACGTTCGAGCCGTGGCGAGCCAGACGCTCGAAGATGCGCGCCGTCTGAGCGGGCGTCTTGCCTTCCGCCAAAACGACCTCCGGCATGCCGGCGCGCAGCGGGCGGTGATGATCCACCTTGGCGAAGCCCAGGTCCTCGAAGGGCATGTGGCGCAGGCGGCGGACGGCCTGGTCGGGTGAGAGGCGGCCGGTGCGAACTTCATGGAACAGCTTGCGCAAGGCCTCGGGATTCATCGGGGAGCGATAAGCAATAAGCGATTAGCGACTAGCACTCAGCACTCAGCAATCAGCAATCAGCTTAACACCTTCTCTGCATCAGGCTGAGTGCTGACGGCTGAATGCTGAGTGCTAAGATTGACGCCCATGTCCATCCCACCGCAGAACATCACCGTGGCCATCACCGGGGCGAGCGGGGCGATCTTCGCGCGCGAGCTGCTGCGACTGCTGGAGCGCGACCAGCGCGTGGCGCACGTCAACCTGGTGGTCTCCGAGCACGCTCTGCGCGTGCTGGCGGAGGAGCTGGGCCTGCGCGGGCGCTCCAACCTGGTGGCGCAGGTAGTGGGGCGCAAGTCGAAGAAGATCCGCGAGCAGAACAACGCCAACATCGGCGCGAACATCGCCAGCGGGTCATATCCGGCCGACGCCATGATCGTGATCCCGTGCAGCATGGGGACGCTGGCGCGCGTCGCCAATGGACTGGCCACGCGGCTGGTGGAACGGGCCGCCGACGTCTGCCTTAAAGAGAAGCGCCCGCTCGTGCTGTGCGTGCGCGAGACTCCGCTGAACAAGATCCACATTCGCAACATGTATCGCGCGGCCGACGCGGGGGCGACCATCTTCCCTCTGATCCCTGCACTATACAACCGGCCGTCGGGGGCGGAAGCGATGGCGAAACAGTTCGCCTGCCGCGTGCTGGCGCACGTGGGGCTGGAGCAGAAAGGGATGTATCGCTGGGAGGGGTAGGCGGATCACCGTTTTCCCAGGTTGCTTGCAACGTCTCCGAGACGCAGCAGGCTGCGTCTCTACGAATGGGCCTGGAGGTGCGACCTGCCGAGGCCCACTTTTCCGGCTACCGAAGCCAGAAGAGCGACGCGGCCAGGGCGATTGCCATGGCCAGAAGGAAGGCTCCAGCCTGGAGACGGAACGTTCCTCTTCCCAACACGACGGCCAGCAGCATCTTGAGGATGGTGTTGGAGAGGACGCCGACGGTAAGGGCCCGGGCGCACAAGGTGACGGCCATGTCGGCACGCGACATCGAGATGGTGAGCGCGTCCATGTCGGTGAGCCCGAGGACGGCGGCCGAGACCAGCAACCCGGCGTCGCCGAAGCGCTGTTCCATGGCATGCACGCCGAACAGCACTACCTGAAACAGTGCGGCCATCTGCAGCGCGCTCCACACCTGCAGAGGGTTCTTCATCTCCACCGGAGCTGCAACCTGATCCGGCGCGCGGCGCAGAAGCGGCAGCAGGAACACCGCGCCCACCAGGAACGGCGCAGCAAAATAGGGAATGAGGGCGAGCGTGAGCGGAGGTTTGAGCACGGTGGTGGCGGTGAGCACGCGAAGAAACAAAACCGTGCAGGCGCCAACCACGCCCAAAGCGAGCGGGCCGCGCATGCGTTCCTCCGCGCGGCTGAGGCGGGCAAATGTGAAGGTGACGTTGGTCGAGGAGACCATGCCGCCCAGCAATCCGGCCAGCGGGTAGCCGAGGCGGTCGCCGACCAGACGGCGAGCGATGTATCCGCCGAAGCTCAGGCCGGAGAAGAACAGGGTCAGCAGCCAGAGCAGGCGCGGGCGGATGCCGCCCAGCGGTCCGTAGGGGCCCTCGGGCAACAGCGGCAGGATGACGACGGCCATGACGGCGAAGCGGATGCCGGCGCGGAGCGAGACGTCGTCAATGCGGGCCACCATGGCGTGGAGCTGCGATTTTTCCGCCAGCAACAGGACCGTAAGAGCAAAGATGGCGCTGGCCAGACGCAGGTGTCCGATGCCGCTGAGCAGGCCTGCGCCCAGCACCACCAGCGCCGCGACCTCGGTGGTGGCTTCCACGCTGCGCCGGGCCGCGGAAATGTAAGCGGCCAGCACCAGGGCCGCAGCCGCGGACAGGAGGATGGCCGCGAACGCGGTGTACTGGAGGGACCAGAGCCAGCCGGCCATGCCGGCCATCCCGCCCAGCAGGGTGAAAGTGCGGATGCCGGCGAAGCGGGCGTCGGGTCCGGAGGCGTGGCCGGACCATTCGCGCTCCAGGCCGACCGCGGCGCCGCCCAGCGCCGCCGTCACCAGGCCAGCGATGCTTTCCAGTTCGGCAGGCAAGGGGAAGAAGCGTAGCACGAGAAACAATGCAGAATGCAAAATGCAAGAACGCAGTGGCAGAGCGGATGCGATGCTTTCAAAGAGATTGACGGGGCGCGCGGGAGCGTATTAGGGTTCGAGGTACACGGGAAAGGAGGTGGTCCATGGAACAGGACTTATGCAGGAATCGTGAGGTGGCTGAGGCTTAGGGCGTTTGCTCTAACCTTCTGCAACTTCCGCACGTTGAGGAGTTGGCAGTGGCCACTGATTCATGAGAGTGACCGCCTCAGGCCAATCCCAACAGCTTACCGGCGACCCGCCGGCTCGGGAATGAGCTGGCGGGTCGTTCTACATTTGCGGAGGTATTCGGGATCGCCTACGGTTGGCGCCCTCCTATTGCCGCCTCGCCCCGTCCGCCGTGGCGGACTCGCTCGGCGCCAGTCGGGCGCGAGATCCTAGCCGAGCCTCCCCGGGGCTTGCTCGTCCGCCTTCGGCGGACTCACCGCCCTGGGCTATCTTCATTCCGCGCCTACGGCGCTGGGACAACGGGCTGTTTGCGATGTGTTCGCCCGGTGGGATTTGCGACCATCATTTGGCCGCCCGCTTGGCGGGCTTGGGATACTCTTCGAGCGGGGCTGGCTATCCTATGGGACTACGGAGCGGCGATATTGGACGCGAAGAAAGAGCTCGGGCCGCGGGTCCTTCTTGAAGCTGCAATCCTGCAAGCATTCGAAATCAACCGCCATGAGCATCTCTTCGCGGAGGAGCGCGAACGTCCAGGAATCATTGCCGCGGGCGCTCTGGATCCTCCATCCAGGGAAGCAGGCCAGAACACGCTGGGCCAGGGCTTCAAACTCACGCTTACCCTTGGCCTGGTCGGGGCGGAATCCCAATGAGCAGACATAACTCTTCTCCGTAACCTGACACGACGTCGAGCCAGGTGCTTTCAGCTTGCCTTGCCACAACGGAATGCTGTACCCCTCCATGGGCTTGCCG
The DNA here is from genome assembly GCA_035573675.1 of Terriglobales bacterium. Lineage (NCBI taxonomy): Bacteria > Pseudomonadati > Acidobacteriota > Terriglobia > Terriglobales > Terriglobales bacterium. The sequence goes on along the minus strand of DATMAB010000010.1, from coordinate 151,747 downwards.
CGAAGCCCGACGAAGTTCGTGGGCGCCTCGCGCAATACAGCTTGGAAATAACCGCAGAGCGGATCGGGGCCTTCAGCCTTCGGCCTTCCTTGACCAAAGGCAGAGAGCAAGGCGGCGAGAACCAGGAGTTGCGCGCGTAGGAGCGTCATCGGTGGCCTCCGAAGCCGCCACTGTGCCACGGGCGGGCGGCAGGGGCAAGAGACGTAGCAAGCTACGTCTCTACAGTTGCGGGCTTCTGCCAGGGCTAAGGCCTGGCTCAACCAAACCCTATGTGGGGGCTGAAGCCCAGCTCTCCCAACGAAAATCCGCAAGAGGCGCCGGGGTACGTGCGGCCGAAGGCGGCCGCGCGACAGAAGCCGGCGCTGCAGCGAACGGCTACTTGGTCTTCATGACATACACGCCGTCCCAGTCGGGCGGGGGGCTGGAGACGGTGAACTCGCAGGAGCGGGCGAGGAAGACGCGCGAAGGACCATCGTCGGGGTAGAGTTCGAGCAAGGACTGGAACTTCTGGGCGGCAGCGTCCCACTCGCGGCGGCGGTAGGCGGCCATAGCGTCGTCGAAGGCGGAGAGCAGGGGGGCGTGGCGGTTGCCGTTGCCCGTGGCGTCGAGCAGTTCGTAGATGCTCACCGGCTGGGCCTTGCCCTTGACGCGGATGCGGTCCAGTTCGCGGCCGACGAAATCCTTCGACACCTGCTGCCAGGTGCCCTCGCTCAGCACGATGCACACCCCGTACTCCTTGGTGAGTCCTTCGAGTCGGGAGGCGAGGTTGACGTTGTCGCCCATGACGGTCCAGGCGAGGCGCTTGTCCGAACCCATGTTGCCGACGTTGACCGGACCGGTGTTCAGGCCGACGCCGATGGCGAGCGTCTTGCGTCCGGCGGCGCGCCACTCAGCGTTGAGTTCCTCCAGGCGCGCGCACATGTCGAGGGCGGCGAAGCAGGCGCGCTGGGCGTGATCTTCCTGGGGGAAGGGCGAGCCCCAGAAGGCCATGATGGCGTCGCCGATGTACTTGTCGAGCGTACCCCAGCGACGGAAGACGATGTCGGTCATCTCGCCCAGGTACTCGTTCAACAGGCTGACGAGCTCGTCGGGCGTCATGCCTTCGGACATGGCGGTAAAACCGCGGATGTCGGAGAACATCACGGTGAGTTCCTTCAGTTCGCCGCCACGCCGCAGATAGCGGCCGGGATCGTTCTCCAGCAGGCGAATGACGCCGGGTGAGACGTACTGCGAAAAGGTGCGGCGGACTTTGCGCTTCTCGCGCTCCTCGAAGATCATGCGGAAGCTGGTGACGCCGGCGTAGTTGGCGAGCAGGGTGCCGGCGGGCACCACAAAGCTCAGCCACATGCCCCAGCGCGCAAAGGCAAGGTGCACGCCGCTCATGAACAGCAGCAGAACGAGGATGGCAGAGACCGTGGCCAGGGCGGGACGCGTGCGCCCGAACCAGGCGCCGAGCACGACTCCGAAGATGACGATGGCCGCGAGGTCGATCATTTCCTGACGGTTGCCGCGGGTGAGAAAGGTGCGGTCGGGGTCTTCGACGTGCAGCAGGTTATCGATGATATTGGCGTGGATCTCGACGCCCATGTAGGTGCGCTGCTGGAAAGGCGTGTTGCGCATGTCGCCGATGCCCAGCGCGGTGGGGCCGAGCAGCACGATCTTGTCGCGAAAGGTGGCGGCGGGCACGGCGCCTTCGACCACGTCCGACATCGAATAGTGAGGATAGGTGCCGTAAGGTCCGGCGTAGTTGATGAGCACCGTGCTGTCGGGCCGCGGGACGAGCGAGTATGGACCGAACTCTATGCGCTCGAGGCCGTTCTCATTGATGAAGGCGGCGAGATCCTGATCCGGCACCTCAAGGTATTCGCGGACCACCTGAAAGGCGAGGGAGGGATACCAGTCGAGGTCCTGATAGCGGATGAGCAGGATAGCGCCGCGCATGGTGCCGTCGGCGTCGGGATTGTTGTTGATGAAGCCGAAGGAACGGGCGGCCTCGGCCAGCGGCACGATGTTGGCCTCGACCGCCTGCGCGACCTGGCCCCTCCCCTTTTCGGCCCATGCCTCACCGAGGTTGAACTTGCCTGCCTGCGGGCCGACCGGGCGAACCTGAGGGAAGGCCTTGGCCCAGGCCACGTTGAAGTAGGCCTCGGCGGCTTCCGGGGAGACGGCCTCGGCGCGCTTGGGGTCGAGGAACACGTGTCCCAGGATGACGTTGCCGGCGCGCTGCATGCTCTCCGCCAGCCGACGATCATTGTCACTCGACTCGCGGAGGGCGGCGATCTTCTGGCGCACCGGCGGAGGCGCGTTCTTCCCGACCTCGGTTTCGAGACGGGAGAGGGCTTCGACCGCCGAGTTCTTCTCCGGCGTGGGAAAGGTGATGTCGAAGCCCACCAGGCGAGCGCCGTCCGCGTGCAGGCGGTCGATGAGCCGGGCGTAGGCGCTGCGCGCGATGGGATATGCGCCCATGCGCTGGAGCGTCTTTTCATCGATGTCCACGATGACGATGCGCGGATCGGGCGGGCGCGGGGCACGCAGGTTGAAGCGCGCGTCGAGCGAGCGCAGTTCGATGTGCTGCACGAAGGCGAAGCCCGGACGCGGATCGCCGCTGACGTTGGCAAACGTGAACACCAACAAGCCAGCCAGGGTCACGGCCAACGAAATGGCCAGGCTGACATGCCGGGCGGGCAGCGCGGCCAGAAGGGCGGCGAGTTGGCGCATGAGGTTCACCCGCGATGATGGGAGTTTTTATCACGGGAGGGCAACGCATAGGGCCATTTCTCGCAAGGTCAAGCCTCAAGCAAGCAAACCCGAGATCCCTCGACTCGGATTTCCCGCACACGACCAACCGCACCGTGCTGCGCGCGGTGCGGCTGTGGCGTAGACGCGCGGGTCCCTCCCTCGCTCGGGATGACAGTAGAAAATGATAATGATGACCGGTCAGAGGGGCGGATTCCTGATTTCTTCCAGGAAGCGGTCGCCGCGGTCGTGCTCGGCGCGTCGGAGGCCCTTGCGCAGGACTTCGGCGGCATCCAGTGAGATAGGAAAGTCTGCCAGCTCGGCCGCCGTGAGCCAGCGGGCCTCGCTGGCATCGCCGCTGGCGCGCAGTTGCCCGGAGACCGGGCGGCACAGGAAGTCAAGCAGGACGAAGTGGTACTGCACCTTGCCTTCGGCATCGAGCGTGATGCGGTCGAAGACTTCGAGCAGTTCGCCTACCTGAACGGTGAGACCCGTCTCTTCCCTGGTTTCGCGGACCACGGCGGCTTGTAAGGTCTCGCCGGCTTCGATGAGCCCGCCCGGGATGGACCATTGACCTTTTGCCGGTTCGCCGGCGCGGCGCACCACGACCACTCGGGCGGCGTCCACGATGACGGCGCCGACGCCGACCAAGGGACGCTCCGGATAGGCGCGGTTCATGCCGGCAGGCGAGTGAGGTGAGGGTTCAAGTGCGGCCCCCCGAAGGAGCCTGGACCATCTTCTTGAGGGCGGCCGGGCGAGGGGACTGGGGTGGCTGCTGGGTGGGCATCAGGACGCGGAAGACGGCGAGCACGGCCGCGTATCCGCACACCACACCCACCGCCAGCGCCCACAGGATGGTGACCGCGACCGTGCCGGAAATCAACAGTGTGCGCAATTCAGTTGCCAGTACCGGGTTGAAAGTTGCCGGCCGAATCCTTCTGCAGTCTTAGACCCCGGCCGAACCCGGAAGGTTGCCGGGCCGGGAGCCGTCATTTCTTTTTCTCCGCATTCCAGATGGAGCGCGAGATGGCGCGCCCGCAGAAGGGACAGAAGTTCATAGGATACACGTTGGGCCGGGGATCGGCGGAGCGCACGGCGTAATCCGAATCGACCTCGTTCAGCAGGCGTCCCTCCATACGGGACCGCGGAGCGTTGACGATGGCCTCGCCTTCCACGGCGTCCTGCAGCATCTGGCAGCAATGTTCCATGACGAGTTGCGAGTCGCGAGGACCGAGTTGCGTGTGATGGAATCAAGCCTGAAGCCCGCAAGCCGCCTGAACCAGCACTACTCTACCCGCATTGACCGGCCGCGATGTTAGCAAATAAGATACACGCGTAGCGTTGTGCGCAGTGCTTTCTGAAGCTGCCTGTACGGCGCACGTTCGTTCATGCCTATCCGGGAGATCACGGTCCGCGGCGCGCGGCAGCACAACCTCAAGAACATCAACGTCACCATCCCCCGGGGTACCCTCACGGTCATCACCGGTCTGAGCGGGTCGGGCAAGTCCTCGCTGGCCTTTGACACCATCTACGCCGAGGGGCAGCGGCGCTACGTGGAGACGCTTTCCGCCTACGCCCGGCAGTTCCTGGACCAGATGGAGCGGCCGGACGTGGACGCCATCGACGGTCTCAGCCCGGCCATCTCCATCGAGCAGAAGACCACCAGCCGGAGCCCGCGCTCCACGGTGGGCACCATCACCGAGATCTACGACTACCTGCGGTTGGTGTACTCGTCGGTGGGAGTGCCGCACTGTCCGAAGTGCGGGCGGGCCATCTCGCGGCAGTCCGCGGAGCAGATCGTCGAGCGGGTGATGGCGCTCAAGCCGGAAGAACGGGTGATGATCCTGGCGCCGTTCGTGCGCGGCCGCAAGGGCGAATTCAGGAAAGAGCTGGAGAAGCTGGCACAGACCGGGTTCACGCGGGCGCGAATCGACGGCGAACTGCGCAGCCTGGATGATGAGATCCGGCTGGACAAGCGGCGCAACCACACCATCGAGGTGGTGGTGGACCGGCTGCTGGTCAAGCCCGGCATCGAGCGCCGTCTGGAGAACGCCGTGGCCATCGCCATGAAGCTGGCCGACGGCCTGGTGCAGGTGGCGGTCGTGGATGGAGAAGAGCACCTCTATTCGTCGAAGATGGCGTGCACGGTATGCGGCATCAGCGTGCCGACGCTGGAGCCGCGCTTGTTCAGCTTCAACAGCAGGTACGGCGCCTGCCCGGAATGCGACGGCCTGGGAAGCCGCTACGACTTCGATCCGGCGCGCATCATCGTGGACTGGTCCAAGCCCCTGCTCGAAGGAGGGCTGGGACCGGGGTCCGGGTCTGTGAACCTGCAGCGCATGCTGGGGCTGGCGGCCGCGGCCTACGAGTTCGACCTGAAGACGCCGTTCGAGCAACTGCCGGCGAAGGTTCAGAACCTCGTTCTCTACGGGCCCGGCGACAAAGAGCCCAGGCGGGTGGGCTTTCGGGGGGTGCTGGACTTCCTGCGGCAGAACCTGGAGGAATCGAGCTCGGAGAGCTACCGCGAGTGGCTGCTGCAGTACATGTCGGCGTCGAAGTGTCCGGCCTGCAACGGCAAGCGCCTGCGGCCGGAAAGCCTGGCGGTGCGGGTAAGCGGGATGTCCATCGCCGAGTTCACGGCGCTGCCGGTGTCGCGGGCCATCGAGGCGGCGCGCAAGATACGGCTGAACGAGCGCGAAACCCTGATCGCCGGGCGGGTGCTGCGCGAGGTGGTGGAGCGCCTGGAGTTCCTGAAAGCCGTGGGTCTGGGCTACATTTCGCTCGATCGCTCGGCGGCCACGCTTTCCGGCGGCGAAGGGCAGCGGGTGCGTCTGGCCACGCAGATCGGCTCCCGCCTGCGCGGCGTGCTCTACGTGCTGGACGAGCCCTCAATCGGGCTGCACGCGCGCGACAACGACCGGCTGCTCCGGACGCTGGAATCCCTGCGCGATCTGGGCAACACCGTGCTGGTGGTGGAGCACGACGAGGAGACGATCCGGCGCGCCAACTACGTTATTGACCTGGGCCCGGGCGCGGGGCGCCACGGCGGCGAACTGGTGGCGGCGGGGACGCCGGCGGAGATCATGCGGGCGCCGGAGTCGCTCACCGGCCGCTACATCGCCGGGGAACTGAGCATTCCGGTTCCGGCGGAGCGCAAGGCGGTGAACGGAAAGGCGCTCAGCGTGCTGGGCGCGCGTGAGAACAACCTGAAGAACCTGGACGTCAGCTTCCCGCTGAACGTCATGACCGTGGTTACGGGCGTTTCCGGCTCGGGCAAATCGACACTGGTGAACGACATCCTGTATCTGGCGCTGGCCCGCAAGCTCTACCGGTCGCGCGAAGAGCCGGGCGCGCACAAGGCGCTCGCCGGCGTGGAACATATCGACAAGGTCATCCGCATCGACCAGTCGCCCATCGGACGGACACCGCGCTCCAATCCCGCCACCTACACCGGCGTGTTCACTCACATCCGCGACCTGTACGCCCTGCTGCCGGAATCGCGTGAGCGCGGCTACAAGGCCGGGCGGTTCTCGTTCAACGTAGCCGGCGGGCGGTGCGAAGCCTGCCAGGGCGAAGGCCAGCGGCGCATCGAGATGCATTTTCTGCCCGACGTTTACGTGCAGTGCGAAATCTGCGGCGGGCGGCGCTACAACCACGAGACCCTGGCGGTGAAGTACAAAGGGTGTTCCATCGCCGACCTTCTGGAGACGCCGGTGGCCGACGTCCTGCCTTTGCTGGAGAACATCCCGCAGATCCGGCAGAAGCTTGGGACGCTGGTGGACGTGGGACTGGGCTACATCGAGCTGGGACAATCGGCGGTGACGCTCTCCGGCGGCGAGGCGCAGCGCATCAAGCTGGCGCGCGAGCTGAGCAAGCGGCAGACCGGCCGCACGCTCTATCTCCTGGATGAGCCTACGACCGGGCTGCATTTCGACGACGTGAGCAAGTTGCTGAACGTGCTGCGCCGTCTGGTGGACCTGGGCAACACGGTCATCATCATCGAGCACCACATGGACGTCATCCGCGCCGCCGACTGGGTGATCGACCTCGGCCCGGAAGGAGGCGAGGAGGGCGGCCGCATCGTCGCGCAAGGGACGCCGGAGCAGGTGGCCCGGGTGAAGAAATCGCACACCGGGCAAGCGCTGGCGGCGGCGCTGGGGGCGCGCGTGCACTCCGCATGAGCCGGGCATCAGCGGGAAAAGTCGGCCCGCTTCGTGTACATTCGAGAAGAAGCCTGACCGCGAGATACCCGCTTGGTCTCTTGTCCTGATCCCTACCTGAAGCCGCCGGGCACGGCCGAGTCGGTTCCACCCGCTGCGCCGGCCGCGCCGCCGCGCCGCGATCCCGTCTGGAGCGGCTGGGACGTCGTGCTGCTGGCGGCCGTCGCCATCCTGGGCATCCTGGTGTTCAGCACGCTGGGGATCGTGGCGCTGGTGGTCGCCACCCCGGGACACAAACCGCCTAGCGCCGGGGAGGTGACGCCCATCGCGCTGATGGCACAGTTGCTGGCCTACCTGGTGGTGGTGGCGGTGATGTACCTGATGGTGGCGGTCCGCTATCGCCAGCGATTCTGGGATGCGGTGCGCTGGCGCTGGCCGGTGGAAAAAACGGCCGCGCCCGCTCTGGTGATTGCCGGAGCGGTGATTGCGCTGCTGGTGCAGTGGGCCTCCGCATGGCTGCCCGTGCCCAAGCAGCTTCCTATCTACGAATTCCTCAAGGATACGTCCGCAGCCTACCTGATGGCCGCCTTCGGCACGCTGGTGGCGCCTTTCGTCGAGGAGATGTTCTTCCGCGGCTTCCTGTATCCGGTGCTGGCCCGCCGGGCAGGGGTGGCCGCAGGTGTGGTGCTGACGTCCATTGGATTTGCGCTCATCCACGCCTCGCAATTGGGCAATCACTGGGCGCCGTTGCTGGTGCTGTTCGTGGTCGGCCTGACCTTCACCCTGGCGCGCGCCTGGACGGGCTCGGTGGCCGTGCCCTTCCTGCTGCATCTGGGCTACAACGGGGCCCTGTTCACGCTGCTCTACATCACCACCGACCGCTTCCGGCACATGGAGCGCATGCTGCAATAGGGATGGAGCCGCAGCGCTCGTGATATCGTAGATTTTTCCCATGAGCACCCCGCGGCAGGAATTGCTGGAGCTGCTGGCCCGGCAGTCGTTCCGATTGGGTGAGTTCAAGCTCTCTTCAGGAGCGACCAGCGACTATTACATCGACTGCCGCACGACCACGCTCGACGCCGAAGGGGCGCGGCTGACCGGTCGCGTCTTCCTGGACGAGATCCGGGTGCGGGGATGGAAGCCCAAGGCCATCGGGGGATTGACGCTGGGCGCCGATCCGATTGTGGTAGCGGTGGCGCTACTCAGCTCGCAGCACGCACAGCGGCGCACGGCCGAGCGCGGGCCGGTGTACGAGCCCGTCTTCCCGTTGATCCACGGCTTCCTGGTGCGCAAGCAGGAAAAGGGGCACGGCACGGGGCAGCGCATCGAAGGGTATCGCGAGCCGGGAGCGGAAGTGGTGATCGTGGATGACGTCTGCACCACCGGCGGGTCTACCATCCAGGCCATCGAAGCGGCGCGCGACTTCGGGTTCAAGGTGATCGGCGTGATGTGCCTGGTGGAGCGCGAGGATGCGGGCGGACGTCCGGCGGTGGAGGCCGCTGCCGCGCCGGCCAGCTTCGTTTCCATCTTCACCGCCCGCGAAGTCCGGGAGCAGCACCTGAAGCGGCAGGCGCTGCGGGCGGCGCTGTAGACGTGGGCAAGCAACTGACTCGGGGAACCGATGTTTTTACTGACCACCAGCCACTGACCACTGGCCACTGAATCTCATGATCAAGACCCTGGAATGGACGGAAGAGGGCGTTCGCCTGCTCGACCAGACGAAACTCCCCACGGAAGAGAAGTACATGGTGTGCTCGACGTATGAAGAGGTGGCGGAGGCCATCCGCAGCATGGTGGTGCGGGGCGCGCCGGCCATCGGCGTCGCCGCCGCCATGGGGATCGCACTGGGTGCGCGCGACGCCGACGGCGACCACGTGGCCGAGTTCCGGCGCAGCTTCGAGGAGATCTGCGAGACCATGGCCGCGACCCGGCCCACCGCCGTCAACCTGTTCTGGGCCATCGAGCGCATGCGGGGCCGGTTTGCGGCGTGCTCGGAGCAGCCGGTAGCGCGCATCAGGCAGGAACTCATCGCCGAAGCGCAGCGCATCTACGTGGAAGACCTGGCGCAGAACGAAGCCATCGCGAAACACGGCGCCACACTGCTGCCTGCGAGCGGCGCCGTGCTCACGCACTGTAACGCGGGCGCGCTGGCTACCGCAGGCGGATACGGCACGGCGCTGGGAGTGATCCGCGCCGCCATCGAGCAGGGCAAGAAGCTCGAAGTCTATGCCGATGAGACGCGTCCCTTCCTGCAGGGCGCGCGGCTCACCGCCTGGGAGCTGGCCAAGGACGGCGTGCCGACCACCGTCATCTCCGACAACATGGCCGGCGCCATGATGGCCGCAGGCAAGATCGGCGCGGTGGTGGTGGGCGCCGACCGCATCGCCGCCAATGGCGATACGGCCAACAAGATCGGCACCTATACCGTCGCCGTGCTCGCCCGGGAGCACAACATCCCCTTCTACGTGGCGGCGCCGTTCTCTTCCATCGACCTGGAGACGCCGGATGGATCGAAGATTCCTATCGAGCAGAGGCCGTTACGCGAAGTCACGCATCTGGCCGGGACCCGCATCACGCCCGAGGGCGTGAAGGTCGAGAACCCGGCGTTCGACGTCACGCCGGCGCGTTACATCACCGCCATCATCACCGAGCGCGGCGTGGCCAAGCCGCCGTATGAAGAGTCGCTGAAGAAACTGTCGCAAGCCTGATTCCAGGGAGGGAGCCGTGAGAGCTGTCGCGCTCGCGTCGTTCGCACTGTGTGTCACCGTCTCCGCACCGGCCCAGAATGACTATCCGTCGCTGGTCGCGCTGCACGAGGAATTCCAGAAGCTCAAGGCGCCGAAAGTCACCACGGGAGTTCCTGACTACACGCCCGCCGCCATGCGGACGCAGCATGCGGCGCTTGGCGAGCTGCGGAAGAGGCTGGACGCCATGGATCCGCGTGTCTGGCCGGTGCCGCAGCAGGTCGATTACCTCGTGGTCCGCGCGCAGATGGACGAACTCGACTTCCACCATCGGGTCTTGCGCCCATGGGCGCGTGATCCCGGCTTCTACGTGGACATGTTGCGACCGGTAGCCTTCGCCAAACTGCCCGTCGAGCAGGAAAAGCTGGAGGGATTCCGCACCGGCCTCGCCGCTGTTCCGGCCTTGCTCAAGCAGGCGCGACAGAACCTGACTGAAGGGGCGGGCGAGCTGGCTGACTTCGCCCTCCGCAACCTGGAGAAGCACGACGGCGTGGGCCACGAGCAGCCGCTGCGGTCCGTGCCGCCGCCCGGCATCCTGGGCTGGTTCGATGAACTGGTCTACGGACTGGAGAAGCACCACCCGGAGCTGGTTCCGGACGGCCGGCGAGCGCGCCAGGCTGTGGCTGAGTTCCATGAGTGGTTGAAGCGGGAACGGCCACGCATGACGGCTCGCGCCGGAATCGGCTTGGAGAACTACAACTGGCTGCTGAAGAACGTGAGGCTGATGACCTACACCGCGGACGATATCGCCCGCATCGGCGATCGTGAACTTGCACGCACGCTTGCAGGGCTGGCGCTGGAACGGCATCGCAACCGCCATCTTCCTGAACTACTTCCGGCGGCCAGCGAAGCCGAGTACGCCATGAAAATTGCTGACGCCGACCGCCACGTCCGTGAATTTATCCGTACGCAGGAGTTCCTCACCATCCCCGACTACATCGGTGAAATGGATAACAACGTGCCGTGGATCGTGCGGCCTGGCGGGCGCAACTTCTGGGAGCAGGTGCAATTCCGCGACCCGCGCCCGGACAAGGTGCACGCCGGCATTCCGGGACATCGCTTCGACATCGCGATCCACGAGCGCGACAAGCGCCCCATTCGCGGGCGCTACACCGACAGCGCTCGCATCGAGGGCTGGGGCTTCTATCTCGAGGAAGGCATGATGAATGCCGGGTTGCTCGACGATCTGCCCCGCACCCGTGAGCTGTTCTGGATCTTCGCTGCGGCGCGCGCCGTCCGCAACCGCGCCGAACTGCACATGCACACCGGAGAGTGGACCGTGGAGCAGGCCATCGATTACATGGTGAAGAACGTTCCCTTCATGGACCCGGACGTCGCCCGCGTGGACTGCGAAATCTATCTGCGCACGCCCACCTACGGCATGAGCTACCAGATGGGCAAGCTGCAGATCGAGCGTCTGCTCGCCGAGCGCGCCCGCCAGTTGGGCGAAACATTCCGGCTGGGAGAGTTTCACGACCAGTTTCTGGCGGCGGGCACCATTCCGGTCTCGCTCATTCGCTGGGAGATCACCGGCTTCGACGACGAGGTGAGGGAGTTTCTGCCGGCCACGAGCACAGCGGAAGCCCGGAGCCCTCGAACAGAATAAGGCGGGCGCAAGCTACCGGATCACGTTGGGAGACCATCGACTCGTCCCAGCGCTCTGAGGAGCTTGCGCCCGCTCGTGCTTAATCCTGCTTCTGGGCCAGCACCGTCAGGTTCTTCGAACCGTGCCGTTTTGCGGCCTCCTGTTCGGCCCGGCCGACCAGCAGTTCGCGGCCGACGTCGGCGCCATGCACCCAGATCTGGGAAAGGAAGTACCGGTCACCGTAGCGCTTGAACACCAACCTGCTCTCCCTTGCAGGATCCAGCGTCCTCTTGGGCAGTGTGAACACGGTGGTCAGAGTGCGGCTGCCGCCGCTGCGAAGCAGCAGGCGATCGCTCCGGTCGCTGTGAACGGGCTGGATACGGTATTCGCCTGCGGGCAGCTTCTGGTTCTCGACCACGAAATCGAAGGGAATATTGACCGTGATCGACCGGTCGTTCTGGGCATTGGCGGTGACCGTTGCCGCTACCGTCATGAGCAGCAGGACCGCCAGGATCGTGTAATTGCGCGTCATTGTAGCTTTCCTCCATGGTTTGGTGAGTTCCGGACCGCTTACGCGATTCCGCCGGGCCGCCGCCGTTCCGGGCATTGGCCTCACACGGCGAATCTGATGCGAGCGCTTGCGCCTCGCAATGCAACGCACATGGACCCTGAGGAGAACCTGGGTGAACAGGCAACCGCCTGAAAGGGAAGCAGTTACGGACGCAGGTGAACAGGACGCCGCGCCGTTTTTTGTGAACCGGTTGGGGCCTTGGCGCGTCTGTTCATAGGTGAGTGCTAGACTCAGCCTGAAACTCGCTACCGGGTCATGAATCCCTCTGCTGAATCTCCCACGGTCATCCGCTTCGGCGTCTATTCCGCCGACTTGCGCGCCGGAGAGCTGCGGAAGAGCGGGGTCAAAGTGAAGCTTCAGGAGCAGCCGTTCCAGATCCTCGCCATGCTTCTGGAGAGGCCCGGTGAAGTCGTCACGCGGGAGGAACTGCGCAAGCGCCTGTGGCCGGCAGATACGTTCGTGGACTTTGATCACAGCCTGAACACAGCAGTGAAAAAGCTGCGCGAGGCCCTGGGCGACGACGCCGACAACCCCCGCTTCGTCGAGACCCTGCACCGGCGCGGCTATCGGTTCATTGCCCCCGTGGGTGGGTTGGCCGGCAATGGGTCAGCCGCCGGAGCAGGAATGGCGCCGGAAACTGCGGCTCAAGTGCCGGTCACGTCCGGGCGGACGGCGAGCGAGAAGGTCTCGCCGGCCATCGTCCTGGCCCTTCTGGTGGCGTTGCTGGCGGCGGGAACGGTCTACATGCTTTGGCGACCGGCTATGCAGGAGATGCCGCAAGCGGCCATGCCCGCCATGCAGGTGGTCCCATTCACCAGCGCTCCGGGTGCTGAGTTCACGCCCGCGTTCTCCCCCGACGGCAAACACATCGCCTACGGGGCCGCGGACGCCGATCAGCAGCCCGACCTGTACGTGCAACTGGTGGGCGCCAGCTCACAGTTGCGTTTGACCCAGACTCCAGATGCGGCTGAGGCCAGCCCAACCTGGTCCCCGGACGGCCGCTACCTGGCCTTCATGCGCTATCGGGAAGGCGAGTCGTCGCTCATGGTGATTCCAGCCCTGGGGGGAGCCGAGCGCACCCTGTACCGGACTCGCGAACGAGCGGGCGTGCCGGCCTGGTCTCCCGACGGAAAATACATCGCTTTCACGGAGAAGACGGGAGCCGAGAAGCCGCTTGCACTGTTCTTGCTTTCCCTCGACACGCTGGAGCGGCGGCAGCTCACCCACCCCGATCGGCAGCACGAAGGCGACTCCGATGCCCGCTTTTCGCCCGACGGCCGGCAGGTGGCGTTTCTGCGCGAAACCCGCGAGACCGCCGATATCTACACGGTCGCGGTCGAGGGCGGCGAGCCCAGGCGCATTACCTTCCAGAATGCCCTCATCATCGGACTCGACTGGACGCCGGATGGACGACAGATCATCTTCGCCTCCTTCGGTGGTGCTACCGCCAGGCTCTGGCGTGTACCGGTTACGGGAGGCGAGCCCCAGAGCCTGGGCGTGGGCGGCGAAGGCGCGCTCTCCCCGACGGTCGCTCCGCAGGGAAACCGACTGGCCTACGTGCAGCATGAATGGGACGCAGACATTGTCCGGATCCCCGTTGCGAGGGTGGGTGCCCGCGCGCAGTCGGCTACCCCGCTCATCGTGTCCACCCGCAAGGACGAAGGGCCACAGTTTTCCCCGGACGGCAAAAAGATCGCCTTCCAGTCCACGCGCAGCGGGTTTTATGAGATCTGGGTATGCGACGCCGACGGCAACAATCCGCTGCCGTTGACCTCGTTTCGCGGACCGCTCACCGGGACCCCGCGCTGGTCGCCCGACGGCCGGCAAGTGGTTTTCGACTCGCGGCCGGGCCCCTATGCCCACATCTTTACCGTTCAAGTCGAGGGTGGCGCGCCGCGCCAGTTGACTTCCGGAGACTTCAATCACGTGGTGCCCAGTTGGTCGCGCGATGGCCAATGGGTTTATTTCGCCTCCGACCGCTCGGGAAGCTGGCAAGTGTGGAAAATGCCCGCGGCTGGCGGCCCTCCCCGCCAGCTCACGCAGTCGGGTGGGTTTGCGGCCCACGAGTCCTACGACGGCAAGTTCGTGTATTACGCCAAGGGGCTCGACCTGCCCGGCATATGGCGCGTGCCGGTCGAGGGCGGAGAAGAAGTTCCGGTAATGGACGATCCGCCCGCCGGGTTCTGGGGCTACTGGGCGCTCGCCCGGGACGGCATCTACTACATCCGGCCCGCAGGACGGCCGCGGAACGGATACCTGGGGAAGGGCCTGCGTCCGCTGATTGAGTTCCGCAGCTTCGCCGGTGGCAGGCGCCGCGAAATCGCCCGGCCGGAAAAGGATCCCTACTACGGCGCGCCAGGACTCACCGTCGCTCCCGACGGCAGCGCGCTGCTCTACGTTCAGGTCACTCACGAGACCAGCGACATCATGCTGGTGGAGAACTTCCGCTAGCCGCGGAACCCTGCCGGGGCCACCTGCGTATCCCTTACCGAGAGGAGGCTAAGTGCTGACCTTCGTACTGTGGTGCATCCTCCTGGTGCTGTGCTGGCCGCTGGCGCTGCTGGCGCTGGTCTTGTATCCGCTGGTGTGGCTGCTGCTGCTGCCCTTCCGGCTGGTGGGGATCGCGGTGGAAGGCGTGCTGCGGTTCTTCCGTGCGCTCATCTTCCTGCCGGCGCGCGTGCTGGGCGGCTGATTCAGGCGCCCATCGTTTTCAGGTTGGGGCTGACAATCAGGCGCGCCTCGGTGGCTCGTTGGACGTCTTCCGCAGTCAGCCCGGGAGCTGCTTCTTCCAGCACCAGCCCTTGCGGCGTCACCTTGATATAGGCCATCTCGGTGACGATGGTGTCCACCACCTTTACGCCTGTCAGCGGCAGCGTGCACTTCTTGAGGATCTTGGGCTGGCCGTCACGCGTGGTGTGTTCCATGGCGATGATCACCCGGCGCGCGCCTGCCACCAGGTCCATGGCGCCGCCCATGCCCTTCACCATCTTGCCCGGGATCATCCAGTTGGCCAGGTTGCCTTCCTCGTCGACCTCCATGGCGCCGAGCACGCTCAGGTCGATGTGCCCGCCGCGGATCATGGCGAAGGAATCGGCGCTGGAGAAATATGCCGTGCCGGGGATCTCGGTCACGGTCTCCTTGCCGGCGTTGATCAGGTCGGGGTCTTCATCGCCTTCAAAGGGATACGGCCCCACGCCCAGCATGCCGTTCTCGCTCTGGAACACGACGTCCATCCCCGGCGGGACGTGGCTTGCGACCAGCGTCGGCATGCCGATGCCGAGATTGACGTAGAATCCGTCGCGCAGCTCGCGCGCCACGCGCTTCACAATGCGGTCGCGCTTCTCAGTGTCCTTCTGTTTGTTCGCGGTCGGTGCGGTCGCCATGGGATTCCGATTCCGGAGAAGACGTAGCGAGCTACGTTTCTACCGGTACGCCTCTACCATTCCGCCTCTTACCACGCCGCTTCGGTCCGTCGGAAGCGGGTTACGGATTCTTCCCACTCCGCCGGGGAGAGGCCGCCGTCGCTTCCGGTTTGTATCCGGTGCTTGCAGGCCGCTCCCAGCAACTGCTGATACGCATCGTCCAGCCCGCCCATGGCATGATCATACGCCGGAGCCATGGCAGCCAGTTCCGCCGCCAGATCGCCCAGCGTCATGTGTCCTTCTTCGTACATGCGCAAGTAGCGCAATACGGTGGAGCGGACCTCTTCGATAGTGCTGTCTGGAGCGGGCATGGACTGGATTGCCGAATTGCTGAATTTACGAATTGCCGAATTGAAAGCAGCTCAGCCGTCACCCTTCAGTTCGACAATCCGTCAATTCACCATCAGCCTCTTTTCCTCACCGTCCTCCGCTCTATCGGTTTCTCCTCGCCCGTTCCCTGGAAGATGCGCTTCACGTAGACGCTGGGCGTATGCACCAGGTCGGGATCGAGGTCCCCGGGCTCCACCAGATGCTCCACTTCGGCGATGGTCACCCGTGCCGCTGTGGCCATCATGGGATTGAAGTTGCGCGCGGTCTTGCGATACACGAGATTGCCCCACCGGTCGCCTTTCCACGCCTTCACGAAAGCGAAGTCGGCGCGCAGCGCGTGCTCCAGGATGTGCGGGCGGCCATGGAAGTCGCGCACTTCCTTGCCGTCGCCCACGACCGTGCCGTAGCCGGTAGGCGTGAAGAACGCCGGGATGCCGGCGCCTCCTGCGCGGATGCGTTCCGCGAACGTGCCCTGCGGAACCAGTTGCAGCTCCACCTCGCCCTTGAGCACCATCTCTTCCAGCAGCTTGTTCTCGCCCACGTAGGTCCCGATATGGCAGCGGATCTGCCGGTTGGCCAGCAGCAGTCCGAGTCCCTTGCCGTCCACGCCGGCGTTGTTGCTGATGGTAGTGAGGTTGCGAACGTTCTTGCGCACCAGCGCCGCGATCAGGTCCTCCGGCATGCCGCACAGCCCGAATCCGCCCACCATGACGGTGGCGCCGTCAGTGACGTCGAAAATTGCCGCCTCGGCGCTGGGGAAGACCTTGTTCATGGAGCGTTCGATTCTAATTACCGCGACGCCGCCGGGCAAATCTCAGCCACAGAGACACTGAGGCGCAGAGAGTGCGGCGCCTTTTATTCAAGCCAAGATTCGCGGTGCATGAGCGAATGCGTCATGAATCAGTCCCGTCTCTGGGTCTCTGTGCCTCTGTGGCTGTTCTTGAATTGCCTGGCGCGTTCGAACTCCTCGCGCAGTTCCGGCGTCCTGAGGTTCTCGCGGATGTGCGCCAGGTGCTGCTCCAGTCGCTGGATGGCCTGCGCGATGTTCTCCGTGTTGGTCAGGGCGATGTCGCGCCAGATGTGATACGGGCTGGCGGCCAGGCGCGTGCTCTCACGCAATGCGCGCCCGCCGACTTGGCTCAAATCCACCTCGGCCCCGAAGTCGGCGGCGAAGTCTTCCCGGAAGTCGGCGAGTGTGGCCGCCAGTGCAGTCGAGAGCATCTGCGACAAGTGGCTGGTCCAGGCGCACAGCAGGTCGTGCTGCTCGGCCCCGAGTGCGACAGTCCGCGCGCCGACCCCTTCCAGCAGGTGGATGTAGTCCGCGACGAGAGGCTGCGTCAGCTCCTGTCCCGCGAGCGGGGTCAGGAACCAGACGGCCCCGCGAAACAATTCACCGTCGGCCTGCTCGATGCCGGAGAGTTCCTTGCCCGCCATCGGATGTCCGGGCAGGAACCGCTGAGCCGCCCTTTCGCCGAAGACTATGCGAGCCCGGCGCGCGATCTCCGCCTTGGTGCTGCCCACGTCGGTCAGCAACGTGTCCGGTGGAAGGCAGGGACCAAGCCGATCGATGAGGTCCAGAATCTGTCCCACCGGCGCCGCCAGCACCACAATCCGGCTGCCTTCGGCGGCCCGCACAGCGTCAGTGAAGCCGTCGTCGATAGCGTTGCGCGCGCAGGCCTCCGCCAGAATTTCCTCCCGATCGCAGCCGACCACGCGCTCCACCAGGCGGCGCTGGCGTAGGGCCAGGGCGAGCGACCCTCCGATCAACCCGGTCCCGACCACGGTGATCTGCCGGATGGTCATCGGCGCGGCCTGCGCGTTGTGCCCTGCTTCTCCACCAGTTCCTCGCGTTGCAGCTCGCGCATGGCCTGGATGATGCGCCGGTAAATGCGTGTGAGCTGCAGATCGCTCAGCGGCCCGCGATTGTGGCTGCGGACGTTCCCCAGAATCACGCGCTCGCGCCGCGGCTCGTAGATCGGCAGGTCGGTCGAACGCTTCAGCCGCCCGATCTGTTGTGCGGCGCGCGCGCGCTGGTTGAGCGCCCGCACCAGGTGGCGGTCCAGCTTGTCGATTTCTTTGCGGAAATGTGCGATGTCCATGGGACGAACGAGCAATAAGCGATCAGCAATAGGCGATAAGTAAACGATTCCTGATTGTTCGAAGCGTTTCGCTTACCGCTTGCGGCTTATTGCTTACCGCTTCTCAGTCTAGCAATCAATTCTGCCACGGCCTTCGCCGCCATCGGTCGCGAACCACTGCGCTCCACGGCGTCCACAATCGCACTGCCTACCACCACCGCATCCGCGAAGCGGCCCACGGCCCGGAACTGCGGCGCCGTGGAGATTCCGAAGCCGACCGCGATGGGCAGGTCGGTGAAGCGGCGAAGACGCGTGACCAGCCTCCGGGCATCGCCCGAAAGCTCACGCCGCGCGCCCGTCACGCCCGTGCGCGAGATAGCGTAGACGAAGCCCGTGGACGCTTGCGCGATGCGGCGCAGCCGCGCGTCGGTGCTGGTCGGAGCCGCCAAAAAGACCGTCGCCAAACCCCGCGCACGCATCTGCCGCCGGTACTCACCGGCTTCCTCGACCGTCAGGTCGGTGATGAGCGCGCCGTCCACGCCCGCTCGTGCAGCCGCGTTGCAGAAGCGCTCCAGGCCGAAGCGAAGCACGGGATTGAAATACGAAAAGACGATTAGCCCAGCCTCGGGCCGCGCGCGGCGCAACTCACGCCCAAGTTGCAGCACGTCTTCCAGCGTGGTGCCGCGCTCGAGCGCGCGACAGCTCGCGCGCTGGATCACCGGACCGTCGGCCAGCGGATCGCTGAACGGAACACCCAGCTCGATCACCGCCGCCCCGGCGTCGATGGCCGCCAACGCTACGGCGCGCGTTGTGGCCAGGTCAGGAAAACCGCACGTCAGGTAGGCAATCAGCGCCGGACGAGTTTGGAATCGAACGGGCATGCAGAAGGTAGGAGCTCACTCTCCTACGAACTCGCCGTTCGGACCCATGATGAAGTCATCCGTAAGCGGAATGAATGTCCGCCATCCCCCGTCGTCCACGGATCCCAGGACACGGAGGTTCCCGCCCCGCTCGTCGTCCCACATCACGTCGATCTCCACTTGGTACGGCTTTCCATCTTCGCCGCTGATCACTTCCTTGTACATGTTCTTGCCGACCATCTCTTCCAGGTTCTGGTAGGGCTGCACGCGGAGCGCCTTCATCTCCGCGTGGAGCACGCCGTAGGCGATTTCGTGATTCATCGGAGTCCGCCAGAGTGTTCAACAAGGATCCCCATGTCCTTGTCTCCGCGCCCGGAGAGATTGATCAGGATGATGTCGCTCTTTTTCATCTGCGGTGCGCGCTTCACCGCTTCCGCCACAGCGTGCGCCGACTCCAGCGCCGGAATGATGCCTTCGGTTCGCGCCAGCAGGCGGCATGCGGCCAAGGCTTCGCGGTCCGATGCTGCCACATATTCGGCTCGGCCGGCATCGCGCAGCGCGGCGTGCTCCGGTCCGATGGCCGGATAATCGAGCCCGGCGGAAACGGAATGCGTCGGCGCGATCTGCCCCGCCGCATCCTGCAGCAGGTAGGAGTACGTTCCTTGCAGGACGCCGGGCGCGCCGCCGCGGAACCGTGCGGCGTGCTGGCCGAGCCTGCGGCCGCAGCCGCCGGCTTCCACTCCGACCAGCTTCACCTTCCCGTCTCTGAGAAAGCGATGGAAGATGCCGATGGCATTCGAGCCGCCGCCCACGCATGCCATCACCGCGCTCGGCAGCCGGCCTTCGGCGGCCAGAATCTGCTGCCGCGCTTCACGCCCAATGACCGACTGAAAATCGCGCACCATGGTGGGATACGGATGGGCGCCCAGCACGCTCCCCAGCAGGTAGTGCGTGGTGCGCACGTTCGTCACCCAGTCGCGCATGGCTTCGCTGATGGCGTCCTTCAGCGTGCGCGAGCCCGCATCCACCCCGCGGACTTCCGCACCCAGCAGGCGCATGCGAAAGACGTTCAGCTCCTGCCGGCGCATGTCTTCCGTGCCCATGTACACCACGCACTGGAAGCCAAACAGCGCGCAGACCGTGGCCGTGGCTACGCCGTGCTGTCCCGCGCCGGTCTCGGCGACCACGCGATGCTTGCCCATGCGCTCCACCAGCAGCGCCTGGCCGAGGCAGTTGTTGATCTTGTGCGCGCCCGTGTGCAGCAGGTCTTCGCGCTTCAGGTAGATCCTCGCGCCGCCGAGTTTCTTGGTCAGCCGTTCGGCGAAGAACAGCGGCGTGGGCCGCCCGGCGTAGTGGTGTAGCAGGTCATCGAGACGCCGCTGGAAACCACGGTCGCGCCGCGCGCGATTGTAGGCGCCCTCCAATTCCTCCAGCGCCGCCATCAGCGTCTCGGGAACGTAACGTCCGCCGTAGGGACCGAAGCGCCCGGGCGTCCCGGCCGTGCTCCCCTTGCGGCTCACAGGCGTGAGGACTCCTTGTCCGCCTGTCGCACTGCCTCGATGAATGCGCGGACTTTTTCGGGGTCCTTCTTGCCTGCTTCTCGCTCGACGCCTGAAACCACGTCCACGCCCCAGGGACGTAGCCTCTGAAGGGCCTCAGCGACATTCTCAGGGGTCAACCCTCCCGCGACGATGACCTTAACGAAGGAAGACATCATCGTGATTAGAATGCTTCCGCGGATCCAATCGAACGGTGCTCCCGTGCCTCCACGCTTCTGCGGAGTGCCGGAATCCACCAGTAACGCGTCAATGTTGCCCGTGCGTACCGGCTCCCCGCCCGGTCCACGCTCGACAATCCCCAGAAGGGCCGGATCCCAGCCAATGGCATCGGCTTCGTGAGAATCGTCCAACCATGGTATGAGGGGTCCGGCGCGAATCACTCTCAAGGGACGTTCTCCCGAGGATGCCCGCTTTATCGCACGAGGCGTCTCCGGCGGCTCGTCGCCATGCAACTGAATCGCGGTGAGTCCGGCTTGGTCCGCGACCTCCAGAATCCGCTGGACCGGCTCGTTCACGAACACCCCGACCTTTTCGACCTCGGCTGGCAGCTCCGCAATGATCTGCCGCGCCCGCTCCGCCGTCACTCGTCGCGGACTCTCTGCGAACACGAAGCCCAGCGCATCCGCGCCTGCGTCAACCGCTAAGCGCGCGTCCTCAGGATTCGTCGTCCCGCAGATTTTCACCCAAGGCATAAGAGCAGTCGCCGGTGTTCAGTTGTCAGTCTAAAGAATCGGAGCTTTGTATCAGGGCACGACTTTAGTCGTGCCGCACGAGCCGAGATAAAGCCGGGGCTTTAGCCGCTGCAAAAACCCTACCCTGCCACTGCTCCGGCCCGCGCCTCCGCCAGCAGGCGCGCCAGGGCGTCGCCGGGCGCGTCTTCCCGCATCAGCGACTCGCCGATCAGGAACGCGCGGTAGCCCGCGTCCCGCAGTCGCGCAATGTCCGCGCCCGACTGAATGCCGCTCTCCGCCACGCGCACGACGTTCGCCGGGATGCTC
The DNA here is from genome assembly GCA_035573675.1 of Terriglobales bacterium. Taxonomy (NCBI): domain Bacteria; kingdom Pseudomonadati; phylum Acidobacteriota; class Terriglobia; order Terriglobales; species Terriglobales bacterium. The sequence goes on along the minus strand of DATMAB010000010.1, from coordinate 130,704 downwards.
GGCCCCAACCGCAGCGCCGTACCCAGGTCTACCTGGAATGTTTTCAGATCGCGGCTGTTCACGCCGATCAGGTCGCAACCGGAGGCCAGGGCGCGCTCCAGTTCGCGCTCGTCATGCACTTCGCACAAAACGTCGAGCCCCATCTCGCGGCTCTTCGCCGTCAGGGCCCGCAGGTCGCGATCGCTCAGCGCGGCCACGATGAGCAGCACCGCATCCGCGGCGAACGCCCGCGCCTCCACTACCTGGAATTCATCGACGATGAAGTCCTTGCGCAGGCACGGCAGCGGGCTGGCGGCGGAAGCCTCGCTCAAATCGGCCAGCGAGCCCTGAAAGAATTCCTCGTCGGTCAGCACGCTCAGTGCCGTAGCGCCGCCGTGCGTGAGCTGCCACGCTAGCGTCGCCACCTGGAAGCTGCCGCGAATGAGCCCACGTGAAGGCGAAGCCCGCTTGATCTCCGCGATGACGGCCGCACCCTTGGCGGCGTCGCGCTCCAGCGCCTGGCGGAATCCGCGCGGGGTATGCGCCGCCGCGCGGCGCTCCAGCTCGGCGCGGTCCGCAGTGCGTTTGGCGTCCGCTACGCGTTCCCGCGTGCGCGCCACGATCTGGTCCAGCGTCACGGCCATGACAAGCCTCCGAGTATAAATCCTCAGGGAGGTCTTCATTCCCGACCGCGGCGATGCGGTTGCGCCGGCGTCCTTGCCGGCTGTCTTGCGCGCAGCTTGCCCGCGGCTCCCGGATCCTATCCGCAACGCGCCGTCTCTGCTTGACACCCGGTCTCCCCGCAGCTACGTTCGTGACACACTTCTGATGCCCACGCGTTCCCCCAAGCGCAAGTCCAAGGCAGGTCTCCGCCGCGACCCGGCCTCGACCTATTCCGTACTTTTGGACGTAATGCGCTCTCTGGCCGTCGAGCGCCAGCTCGACGACCTGTTGGTTAAGATCACGCAGAAGGCCTCCGAGGTGCTCGACGCCGACCGCTCCACCATCTTCCTCATCGACGAAGACAAGGGCGAGCTCTGGTCCAAGGTGGCGCAGGGCGCCGACATGAAGGAGATCCGCGTCCCGCTTACTGCCGGCATCGCCGGCTACGTCGGCCGCACCGGCAAGACCCTCAACATCCCCGACGCCTATCAGGACCCGCGCTTCAACATCGACGTGGACAAGCGCACCGGCTACCGCACCCGCACTATCCTGGCCGCGCCCATGTGCAATCCCGAGGGCAGGATTCTGGGCGTCGTGCAGGTGCTGAACAAGAGCCACGGCATCTTCACCGCGGATGACGAGACTCTGCTCGAGGCCTTCGCCTCGCAGGCCGCCATCGCGGTGCAGAACGCGCTGCTCAACGAAGAAGTGCAGAAGCGCATGAAGACCTCGGAGATCCTGCTCAGCGTCATGCGCGAGGTCTCCGCCGAGTTGGAGATCGACCGCCTGCTGCAGACCATCGTGGCCCAGACCTCGGCAGCCATGAACGCCGAGCGCTGCACCCTCTTCCTGGTGGACCGCGTCACCGGCGAACTGTGGTCCAAGGTGGCGCAGGGCCCGGAGATGAAGGAAATCCGCGTGCCCAAGGGCGCGGGCATCGTCGGCTACGTGGCCAACACCGGGAACACCGTCAACATCCCGGATGCCTACAAGGACCCGCGCTTCAACCCCGAGGTAGACAAGCGCACCGGCTACCGCACCCGCTCCATCCTTACCATGCCGGTCCGCGATGAGAAGCAGGAGATCATCGGCGTCATGCAGGTGCTCAACAAACGCACCGGACCCTTCAGCGCCGAGGACGAGGAGCTGATGGGCGCGCTGGCCTCGCAGACCGCCATTGCGCTGGAGAACTCGCGCATGTTCGAGGAAGTGCGCTACATGAAGAACTACAACGAGAGCATGCTGCGCACCATGGCCACCGGCGTGGTCACGCTCGATCCCGACGGCGGCCTGGCCTACTGCAACCTGGCCGGTCTGGACATCTTCTGGCGCGGCAACGAACTCGAGCCCGGCCAGCCCTACACGCAGTTTTTCGGCCGCGACCAGAATCCGGAGATCGTCGACGCCATTGGCCGCGTGGTCGCGGGCGGCGAAAGCTACACCGCCTACGACCTGAAGTACCTCAAGGGAGAGGAGGACACCATGAACATCAACCTCCACGTCCTGCCTCTCCGCGACAGCAAGGAAAAATCTCTGGGCGTGGTGATCGTCGCCGACGACATCACCCAGGAGCAGCGGCTGATGTCCACCCTCTCCCGCTACGTCACTCGCCAGATCGCCGAGCAGCTCCTCAAAGACCGCGACCGGTTGAAGCTGGGCGGCAACCGGTCGGTCGTCGCCGTGCTCTTCTCCGACATCCGCAACTTCACCACGCTTTCCGAGCGCCTGACCGCGGAAGAAGTCGTCGAGATGCTCAACGATTACTTCACGCGCATGATCGACCCCATCTTCCGCTACGAGGGGACGCTGGATAAGTTCATCGGCGACGCTATCATGGCGGTGTTCGGAGCCCCCGTCAGCCACGAGGACGACTGCCTGCGCGCCGTGCGCTGCGCCCGCGAGATGCGCCGCGCCCTGCGCGAATACAACCGCGAGCGCGCCGCCCGGGGCCTGCCCACCATCGAGACCGGCATCGGCATCACCTGGGGCGAGGCGGTCAGCGGCAACATCGGCTCCGAGCAGCGCATGGACTACACCGTGATCGGCGACACCGTGAACGTTGCTTCACGCCTGGAAGGCCTGACCAAGGCCTATCCCTGCAAGATCCTGGTCAACGACCTCATTTACGAAGCGGTCCGGAGTGAGATCGAGTGCGTCGACCTGGGTTCCGCGCAAGTCAAGGGCAAGGAAGGCAGTGTGCGCATCTACGGCGTCCCAGACCCCGTGGACTGAGGCGGTGACTCCGCGTCTCGCAGTTATCTATCAGGCATCCTGCCGGAGCCAGGAGTTTCCCGGAATAGGACGCCGGCGTCCCCTGTCAATTTGTGTAATTGACACCCCCTGTCCGGCGCGTTACCGTGTGTGCCAGAGTGGCTCCCAGCAAACCATTCCTGGCTCTTTCGCGGGAGGTCTCCGCCTGATTTCCGCATTCTTAGTAGCGCCGGTGTCCCGCCGGCTGTCGCGCGGGCAACCTGCCCGCGCGCGAGCGCACCTCCGCGGCCTGAGTTGAAGGGTGCGCTCCCGCTCCCGGAGGGGGCGATGATCGGCAAGACCATCGGCCAGTACCGCGTCGACCAGAAGCTGGGCGAAGGCGGCATGGGCGTGGTGTACCGCGCCACCGACCTGCAACTGGACCGCCCGGTGGCCATCAAGATGCTTTCCCACATCCCGCCCGGCTTTCAGCGCGAGGCCATGGCCCGCTTTCTGCGCGAAGCCAAGGCGTCCTCAGCCCTGCAGCATCCCGCCATCCTGGTGCTCTACCAGATGGGAACGGAGAATGACACGCCCTACATCGTGATGGAGTACGTCGAGGGGCAGACGCTGAAGTCCATCATCGGCGGCCGGCCCATGCCCATCCGGCAGCTCTGTGAGACCGCCATCCAGGTGGCCAGCGGCCTGGCGGCGGCGCACGAGAAGGGCATCATCCATCGCGATATCAAGTCGCAGAACATCATGGTCACCCACCGCGGGCAGGCCAAGATTTTTGACTTCGGCCTGGCCAAGTTCAAGGAGCAGGTCAAGTCTGGAGTCGCCGCCCCGCGCCAGGACAAGACCATGGTGTATGACGCCACGGCGCTTTCCGTCGAGCCCGACCCGAAGGAGTTCAAGACCCAGGCCGGCCAGGTGATGGGCACCGCCAGCCATATGTCGCCGGAGCAGGCCATGGGCGCCGAAGTGGACACGCGCACCGACATTTTTTCCTTCGGCGTCATGCTGTACGAAATGGCTACCGGACAGCAGGCGTTCGAGTCCGAATCCATTGGGGCCACGCTGCTGAACATCCTGAAGAAAGAGCCGCGCCCCGCGCGTGAAGTGAATCCCGAGCTGCCGCCGGAACTGCACGAGCTCATCCATATGTGCATCCGCAAGCAGCGCGAGGAGCGGCCCAGCGCCGACGAGATCGTTACCCGGCTGCAGAAGATCCAGGCAGCGCTCTCCGGCCGAGTTCCCTCCGGCATGCGGCCCGCCGCACCGGCTCCGGCCGCCGGGGTTGCGGCGGCCGCGCCTACCGCCATGGCCGTGCCGCCCGCGCCGACCGCCATGCACGTCCCGGAAGCGGCGCCGCCTCCGCCCCGGCGCACCGTTGCACCCTGGCAGGGAACCCGCACCTTCTCCGATCGCACACCCTCCGGCGCAGGTACGCCCGTAGCCACGCCGCCACCGCCAGCCAGCCGCACGGTAGCGCCTCCGCCCGCGCCCCCTCCTGAGCCCAGGGCGCCGGCGCGCTACGTTCGCGAATCCGGGGCCGCGCCACCGCTGCGCGAGGTCGAGATGCCTCCGCCTCCCTCCCAGGCCCGGCGGGAGATGTACTGGACGCTGAAGATCGTGCGCGTCCTCGTCTCCTACGGCTCCATGCTCGTGCCTTTCGCTTTCTTCCTGCACTTCGTGGTGGCCGGCGGCCTGCTCAAGGAGAAGGTCATTGCGGGTACGCCGCTGATGGGCCTGATCCAGCACATCGCCATCCCGGTGGAGCTGCTGGCGCGCAGCATCGTCGCCGGAAGCTGGAGGTTCCTCGGCCTGGACTGGCTGATCTTTGCCCTCGGACTGCTGATGGTGGCGCTGCGCTTCGCCGTCGTCATCCCCCTGGAGCGCGCCGAGCGCTGGGCCAAAGGCGGAAGGCGGTAAGCCCTCCAACACTAACCAGGCCATATGCGGGGGATTGAAAGCTGGAAGCTGAGTGCTGGTGCCGAAGAAGGGACTCGAACCCCCACGCCCTTGCGGGCACATGGACCTGAACCATGCGCGTCTGCCAATTCCGCCACTTCGGCACATCGGAGACGGGGCGTCCGCCGGTGGCGGACTCGTCTCATGGCAGGAACAACACTTCTATTTTCGGTGAGGCCAGCGAGGCTGTCAAACCGATCAGAGAGACGCAGCAAGCTGCGTCTCTACGAGACAGCATCAGTCAGAATCTATCAGACGCTGCCCCCCGGCCGCCCAATCAGGCGCTCGATGCGCTTGGGGATGGGCGGGTGGGTGGAGAACAGGCTGGCAAAGTCGGCGCCGGTCAGCGGCTGCACGATGAACAGGTGCGCGCTGGAGGGTGAAGCCGCCATAGGCAGGCGCTTGGAGTAAGCGTCCAGCTTTTCCAGGGCGCGGGCCAGGCCATAGGGATTGCCGGTCAGTTCGGCTCCGGTGGCGTCGGCGGCGTACTCGCGCGAGCGCGAGACGGCGAACTGGATGAGCATGGCCGCCAGCGGCGCGAGAAGCAGCATGAGCAGCGCCCCGATACCGCCACCGCGATCGCGGTCGTCGCGGCTGTAGCCGCCGAAGATCAAGCCGAAGCGGCCGATCTCGGCCAGCCAGGTGATAGCCCCGGCGAGGGTAGCGGCAATCGAGCTGATGAGGATGTCGCGGTTGCGCACATGGCCCAGCTCGTGCGCCAGCACGCCTTCCAGTTCCTCGTTGCTCAGCAGCTTGAGAATCCCCATGGTGACGGCCACGGACGCGTGCTGCGGGTTGCGGCCTGTGGCAAACGCATTTGGTGAATCTGTGGGGATGACATACAGCTTAGGCATGGGCATGCCCATGCGCTGCGTCAGGCGCTCGACGATGTCATAGACCTGCGGCAACTGCTCGCGCGTGACAGGTTGCGCGCGATAGGCTGCCAATGCCAGCTTGTCGGAAAAAAAGTAGGCGACAAAGTTCATCACCACGGCCAGCCCCAGCGCCAGCACCATGCCGCTCTGGCCGCCGAAGGCGCGCCCGAGCGACACCAGCAGAAGGGTCATCGCGGTGAGAAGGAATGCGGTCTTGAAAGTGTTTCCCATAGCTCCTTTCGTGCCTCACATCACAACATTAGATGCCGGTGAGGAGTGGCGAGTACCGAGTTGCGAGTACCCAGTACCCAGTGTTTCCCCCTCGGGCCGGGATCAGGGACGGTACCGGAATTTCCTCCTTCCTCCGAGTCAAACAAATCCACTAATAAGTACGAAGTTGCGAGGCTGTGGTTCCGGAAGCTAACCGGCTTTTTTCGTTCGACTTAGAGCGCGCGCCAGGGTGAGGTCGAGGGCGGCCTTGGTTTTCTCGTACTCCTCGGGGGAGAGACGGCCCTGCTGGCGGTCGACTTCGAGGGCGAAGAGCTCTTCTTTCAGGGCGTCGAGCAACAACGCAGAACGCGTGGGAGCGGAGGGCAAGGCAGCCGTAGCGCCCGCTGCCGACGGTCGCGGGACGGCGACGGCAGAACCGCCGCCCGGGGCGGGAGCGAGGCGCGGGCGGCGCATCATCATGATGGCGCCGAACGTGAGCAACACGGCAAAGCCGCCGAGGATCCACCCCATCTGACCTTGCAGCGGGTTGGGGCCCTCAGAAGGCGGGCCGAGGCCGCCGCCCGGACCCTGACGCTGGCCCTCGGCAGCGGCAGAGGCTGCACCGCCCGAGCCTCCGGCACTCGAAGCGATCTCCGGCATGGTGCCGGTGCCCGCGATGCGATACGCCGGTTCGCTTCCGGGCGCAACCGTAGTGGCCACGTGGATGAGCGCACCCTGGTCCTCCATGTTCTGCTCAAAGCCGGCGGAACCGGGCGCGGGCGTGAACTGCATGGAAGTGGGATGCATCACTACCAGGTGCTCGACCGGCAAGGTGAGCCGCGGCTTGAAGTCGAGATGTCCGCTGTAAGGCAGCCGGTAGGAGAGCTGGAAGCGGGTTTCGCCCGGGCGGATAGGAAAGACGAAGCCGTAGTGCCCCTTGTCGTCCATGGGCACGGGCGAAGAATTCACCGGCAGGCCGCCGGGTCCGGCGACGAGCGCGCTGTCAATCTGGGCTCCGGCGGGCAGGTAGATTTGGAGCGTGCGTTTGTCCATCCAGGTGCGCGGCGGGCTGGATTCGTTCTTGATACCGTAGACCTCGGTCACCTGCAGCCCGGAGGCGTCGGCCTGGTAGCGGAGGACGTTGACGATGCCGCGGATGCCCTCGACCCTGGCTGCCGCGTCGTAAACTTCCACTTCGACGGACTCGGTGCCCGGCGGCGCCTGGCGAAAGTAGTTCACGTCCTGGTGGTTGACGCGCACCATGTGGGGCACAGCGGCGTCAGCCAGCTTGAAGGAAAAACGGCCCTGGGCGTCGGCCTGAGTACGCGCCTCTTCGTCCATGCCCTGATCCATTCGCAGGAGCACAACTTCGGCTCGGGCCTGGGGTTTGCCGGTGGTCAAGTTGCGGACCGTGCCGGCGAGCGACTGGCCAAGGGCCGAGAGGGGAAGGACGAGGAGAGCGACGAGTGCGATTCGGCGATGGAAGTTCATGAGATTGGAAAATGAAGAATGCAAAATGAAAATGGAGAAACCATGACCCCAGGTCCCTCGACTCGGGTTTGCCGCGCTTGTGGGAGAGCGAGGACCGCGGGCCCTTCTTCGCTCTGGATGACGCCGCAGGGTTGGGGTGCAACCATCACGCGTGGGCTCCTTGCATCTGGGAGCGTTCGATGTCGTCTATCTCGGCGAGGACCTGGGCGGCTTCAGCTTCCAGCGCATCGCGCATGGCGAAGTAGTCGCGCTCGGGGAACTTGCCGGCTTTGAACTCGAAATTGAGGTCGCGGAGGTTCTCGTAGACCACGTCCTTGCGCTCGAGAAGATAGGCGAGGCGGGTCTTCTCCGGGGTGGCGTACTCGGGCTCGCGCACATAGAAGACATAGACCAGCACCAGCACAGTGAACAGGATGCAGGCGGCGGCGATCATAGCTCCGTCTCCCGGCGGGCGCGTTCGCGATAGGCGTCGAGGGTCGGGGAGGCGAGCGGAACGCCGGCTGTGGCGGCGTGCATGCGCCAGCGCTGCACCACCCAGACCACCAGCAGCGTACCGAACAGGAACGTCACTGCGGGCATGATCCAGGCGACCAGATTAAAGCCCTTGGCTTCGGGCGCCGCCAGCACGGTTTCGCCGTATTTCTGGATGAAGGCCTGGCGGATGAGGTCGTCAGAATCGCCGCGCGTCAGCGCCACCTGCAGTTCCTTGGTCATGCGATCGGAGGCCGAGCAGCCCACGTGGTTGCACTGCAGCAGGATCTGGCGGCATCCGCAGGTGCACATCAGCGAATTGCCCAGTTCCTGGTAGCGGGCGGTGGTGTCGCCGGCGCCGAGGGTGAGAAGCGCAAGAACGAGGACTGCCAGCACGCGGAGGACGCGCGTCGTCTTGCTGCGAGCAGGGATTCCTCGCTTCGCTCGGAATCGAAATACGAACTTCATTCAGTCGCCGACCTCCACGGGCGCAGATTCCTTGGCCGCAGCGGCGCGCGGCTCGGCGGCGCGAGCTTTTGCGACGGCCGCGGCGGGCTGCAGGTTGGGCAGCATAGCGATCAGAGTTCCCAGGACGACGATGCCCACACCGATCCACACCCACATGACCAGGGGGTTCAGGTGAGCCTTGATGATGGGCCGATCGGTCTCCTCATTCTTGCCGGCGTAAACCAGATACAGGTCTTCCCTGAGAGTGGAGCGGTTGGCCACGATGGTGGCGGTCTGCTGGCTGGCCTTGTAGAAGCGGCGCTCCGGATACATGGTGGCGAGGAAGCGGCCGTTCTTGTAGACGTCGAGGATGGCAAGGTCGCGGAAAGCGTTGGCGTTGTCATCCTGCGTGTACGCCTTGCTCACCAGGGTGTAGGGACCGATGGTCATGGAGTCGCCGAAGCCCAGTTCCTGCTCGACGTCGCGGTTGAAGGCGTTGCCGGCGAAGCCCACGAAGAGGACCACGATGCCGAAGTGCACGATGTAGCCGCCGTAGCGGCGCGTGTTACGGCGGGTGAGCTGGACCATCGAGGCCAGCAGGTTCTGGCCGGTATGACCGGAAATGACGCGCCCGCCGCGCACGAACTCCGTGGCGATCGTGAGCGTGACCAGCACCGAAAGCGCAATGGCCATGACCGAGTACGCGACCGATGCGTCCTGCCAGGGACGCATGCCACCGACGATGAGCACGACCACGGTGAGCGCGGCCATTAGAGCCGGGATGCCGAAGCTGCGCTTCAGGCTCTCCCAGGAAGTACGCCGCCAGGCGAGCAATGGGCCTACGCCCGTCAGCACCAGCAGGAACAAACCGACCGGAACGAGTATGCGATTGAAGAACGGCGGGCCGACGGTGATCTTGGTGCCCTGCACCCACTCGGAGAGGATGGGGAACAGAGTGCCCCACAGCACCGCGAAGCAGGCCAGCAGAAAGACCAGGTTGTTGAACAGGAAGCTGGACTCACGCGAGAGCAGCGACTCCAGCCGGTTCTCGCTTTTCAGGTGATCACGATTGCGCAGGAAGAAGAAGAGGCAGACGGAGAAGCTGATGGCCAAGAACACCAAGAACCAGGTTCCGATGGAAGACTGGGCAAAGGCATGTACCGAACTGACCACGCCGCTGCGGGTGAGGAACGTGCCCAGGATAGAAAGCAGGAAGGTGGCGAAGATCAGCCACATGTTCCACACCTTCAGCATGCCGCGCTTCTCCTGCATCATCACCGAGTGCAGGAAGGCGGTGCCGGTGAGCCAGGGCATAAGGGAAGCGTTCTCGACCGGGTCCCAGCCCCAATAGCCTCCCCAGCCCAGCACGGAGTAGGCCCAGTGCCCGCCGAGGAAGATGCCGATAGTGAGGAAGCACCAGGTCACCATGGTCCAGCGGCGCGTGATGTGAATCCACTTTTCGCCGGGGTAGCGCATGATGAGCGCGCCCAGCGCGAAGGCGAACGGGACGGTGAAGCCCACGTAGCCCAAATAGAGCATGGGCGGGTGGATGACCATCTCCGGATACTGCAGCAGCGGGTTCAGGCCGTTGCCGTCCGTGGGGATGTTGCCCTGCAGCAGCGCGAAGGGATGGGCGGCAAAGTTGACCAGGAGGAGGAAGAACACCTCCACGCCCGCCAGGATGACGGAAGCGTAGGCCGTCAGGCGCGTATCCACATGGTGGCGCACGCGGACCAGCAGGCCGAACCCAGCCAGCAGCCAGGCCCAGAACAAGAGCGAGCCTTCCTGTCCCGACCAGAGGACGGCGAACTTGTACGCGGGCCCGAGGTCGCGGTTGCTGTGCCGGGAAATGTAGGAGATGGAAAAGTCATCCAGAAAGGCGGAGACGACCAGGGCCATTGCGGCACCGGAAACGGCGACGAACAAGGCGATGCCGGCACGGCGCGCAGTTTCGCCGAGTCGCTCCGAAGCGCCGGAGACCAGGGCCACCAGGCCCGCGACGAAGCCATAGACGCTCAGAGCCAGGGCGAGCAGGAGCGCGTAACTACCGAAGGCAGCCATATCCAGGAGGGGCGTCTAATTCTTTCAAACCGAAAGGAGTTAGGCAAACCCCATCAGCCAGGAATCATCCTTACACAGGGAGGCACGGCAGGATGTGACATACGTCACGCCCGGTGCACGAGGGGAACCGCCCGGGGCTCAGGCGGTGCGAAGCCCGTGGCGGGAGAGCACTTCGGATTCGGCGCGCAGCCAGTCTTCGGTATCGTGCCCGTCCTCGTAGCCGCGTTCGACGTAGAGTTCGTAAGCACGCTGACGGATCTCCTCCTCCAGGCCGTTGAGCACGGAGGTGGCGTGGCCGGGTTCGGACTGGGCCGACTTCGGCGGCTTGGCCGAGCGGCCGGTGGAACCGCTGCTCTTGCGAGGGGTTGCAGCCATAACAAGTCCTCCTTTGTCGGCGAGATCCGCGTGCAGCGGAGCGACAATCTACTGTATCGCAAAAACCTGTGGAATTCACGGCGGGCCACGGACTTTTCACGCTTCGCTTAGTGGAAATCATGCGAACGCGTGGGGGCGCGGGTGACGGAAAGCGGCAACACGCGTTCGGCCTTCACCGAGATGACGTTGTCCTGGTTCTGCAGCACGCCTTCGATGATCAGGAACGATTCGCTCACCAGCAGCAGGCGGTGGCGGTTGAAGATGTCGGGCGTGACGATGGCGTTGGCGATGCCGGTTTCGTCTTCGAGGCTCAAGAACAGGAAACCGCGGGCCGTGCCCGGACGCTGGCGGGCGATTACGCACCCAGCGATGCGCACCGGCCGGCCGGGCGGCGTGCGCGGAAGGTCAACCGCACGGCGTACGCCCATCAGGTCCAGCACCTCGCGGCGATAGGCCATGGGGTGTTTGCCGACGGTCAGCCCGGTGCCGCGGAAGTCGGCGACCAGGCGCTCTTCGTGGTTCATGGGCGCGAGCGGCGAGCGGGCTTCGGCTTCGCGAATCCCCTCCAGCAGCGGGCCGGCACGGCGCACGGCGCGCTCCACCTGCCAGAGCGCATCGCGACGGTGGAAAACCAGTTTCGAGTTTCCAGTTTCAAGTTTCGAGTTGTCATGGTTTCTCCTGGAAACAGGAAACTGGAAACTAGAAACTGAATTCAGCGCTCCGATCTCGGCCAGCGTCACCAGCTCATCCCGGCGCAGTTCGGGGACGCGGGCGGCCAGGTCGTCCACGGAACCGAACGGCGCGCGAGCGCGCTCGCGCAGCAGGGCTTGAGCGGCCTCGCGGCGCAGGCCTTTGACGTAGCAGAGGCCGAGGCGGACGGCGAGTTTCGAGTTTCGAGTTTCAAGTTGCGAGTTGTCATGGTTTCTACTGGCAACTGGCAGCCGGCAACGGGCAACCGCTTCTAACGTGCACAGCCAGTCCGAGCGGGTGACGTCGGCGGGCAGGACGCGCACGCCGTGCCGCTGCGCGTCCTTCACCAGCGTCGCCGGATGGTAGAAGCCCATGGGCTGGTTGTTGAGCAGCGCGGCCAGGAACGCTGCCGGGTAATGGCACTTGATCCAGGCGCTGGCATAGGCGAGAAGCGCAAAGCTGGCCGCGTGCGATTCCGGGAAGCCGTAGAGCGCGAACGAGGAAATGGACTGCACGATCTGGTCTTGGGCGGCGCCGGTGATGCCGTTGCGCTCCATGCCGCGGCGCAGCTTGACCTCGATCTCACGCATGCGCGCCACCGAACGCTTGAAGCCCAGGGCGCGCCGCAGCTCTTCGGCTTCGCCTCCAGTGAAGCCGGCGGCGATCATGGCCATGCGCAGCAGTTGTTCCTGGAAGATGGGCACACCCAGGGTGCGCGCCAGCACCGGTTCGAGCGAAGCATGGGGATATTCCACCGGCTCGCGTCCCTGGCGGCGCTTGAGGTAGGGATGCACCATGCGGCCGACGATGGGCCCGGGGCGGATGAGGGCCACTTCCACCACGATGTCGTAGAACTTCCTGGGACGCAGGCGCGGCAGGCAGGACATCTGCGCGCGGCTCTCCACCTGGAACATGCCCACGGTATCGGCCTGCTGGAGGGCGGCGTAGACGGCGGGATCGTCCGACGGCAGGTGCGCCAGGTCCACTTCCTCGCCGTGGCCTTCGCGGATGAGAGTGAGGGCGTCGCCCAGCGCGGCCATCATGCCCAGGCCGAGCAGGTCCACTTTGATGATGCCCAGGTCGGCGCAGTCTTCCTTGTCCCATTGCACCACGACGCGGCCGGGCATGGTGGCGGGCTCGAGCGGAACCACCGCGTCCAGTTCGCCCTCGCAAATGACCATGCCGCCGGAGTGCTGGCCGAGATGCCGCGGCAGATCGAGCACGCCCTGGAAGAGTTGGAAGAACTTCTTCATGCGCGGATGCGCCAGGTCGATGCCGGCGTCGCGGAAACGGCGCTCGGCAGTGTCAGCTGGGTCCTTGTATTCCCAGGCGTCGGTGAGGCGGGCCAGGCGGTCGAGCGTGGGCGGATCGAAACCCAGGGCTTTGCCCACCTCACGCGCCGCCGAACGCCCGCGATAGGTGATGACGTTGGCGGTCATGGCAGCGCCGCGCTCGCCGTAGCGCCGGTAGAGATACTGGATGACGCGCTCGCGGGCGTCGCCGCTGGGCAGGTCGAGGTCGATGTCCGGCCATTCCCCGCGTTCCTCGGAAAGAAAGCGCTCGAAGAGCAGATCCATGCCCACGGGATCCACGGCGGTGATACCCAGCGAATAGCAAACGGCGCTGTTGGCCGCCGAGCCCCGCCCCTGCACCAGGATGCCCTGCTCGCGGCAGTAGCGGACCAGGTCCCAGACGATGAGGAAGTATCCGGCGAGGTCGAGCTTTTCGATCAGCGCCAGTTCGCGCTCGATCTGGCGGCGGGCGCGTGCGTGATACGGACGATAGCGTGCGCGCGCACCTTCTTCGGTGCGGGCGCGCAGGAAGGAATTCATGGTCTCGCCGGGCGGCACCGGGTAGCGCGGAAAGCGGTAGCCCAGGTCGTTGAGCGTGAACTCCAGGCGTGAAGAAAGCTCGCGGGTCGCAGCGATGGCTTGCGGGAGATCGGCGAAGAGACGCGTCATCTCCTCCGCGGATTTCAGATGCCGCTCGGAGTTGCGCGCCAGCAAGCGGCCGGCGGTGGAGAGCGTGCGGTGATGGCGGATCGAAGTGAGCACATCCAGCACTTCACGCTGTTCCGGCTGCGCATACCCGACGCCGTTGGTAGCCAGCAGTGGCAAACCCAGGCTGCGGGCAAGCTGGACCGCCGCCCGGTTGCGCGCTTCGCCGGCGCGGTCGAAGTGGCGCTGCAATTCCACGTACACGTTCGAGCGGCCATAGATGCCGAGCAGGCAGCCGAGCGTGCGCCGGGCTTCCTCCATGCCGCCGCGTGCGAGGGCGGACGCGAGCGGGCCTTCCTCGCCGCCGGTCAGACAAATGAGCCCGGCGGCGTGCGGGGCGAGGTCGTCCTCGGTGGCGGCGGCTTCGTTTTTTTGGGCGCGCAGCTTCATGCGCGTGATCAGGCGGCAGAGGTTCTGATAACCGGCGCGGGAGGCGGCCAGCAGAGGAAGACGGAATTCACCACGGAGACACGGAGACACGGAGAAAGCTTTGAAAGCGGCCACGGATGGCCACGGATCAACCCGGATTTGATTGAGAACAAATCCGTGTTCATCCGTGTTCATCTGCGGCAAGTTCGGTCCTTCTTTCTCTGTGCCTCCGTGTCTCTGTGGTGAAAAAGTCCTTACCGTAACTTCCGCGCCGATGTGCGCGCGGACGCCTGCTTTCTTCGCCGTCAGGTGGAAGCGGGGAGCGCCGTAGACGCCGTCGCGATCGAGGAGCGCCATGGCGGGAAGGCCGAGCTCCACACAGCGCTGAGCCAGCTCCTCGGGCAGGGAAGCGCCCTCGAGGAAGCTGAAGGCGGAGCGGGCGTGGAGCTCGACGTACATTGGGTAATTTGGTGATTTGGTAATTGAGTAGTTGAAAGGCTACGCGACGGAAGATTGTCAATTACCTAATTACCAAATTTCTCAATTACCAATTCGCTAGTCGTACTCGCCTTCGACAAACCACTTGTCACCCTGGCCTTCGCGCACCAGGCGGTAGAGCGCGACGCCCGAGCCGCCGTTGCGCACGGCAACGTCCCACTCATCGCGCGTCCAGGCGGGCTCGCTCCACCAGTCGCCGGAGGAGCGCCATGGCCCCGCCAGCCAGAGCACATCCCCACGCGCACCGGAGGAGTAAATGCGTGCCGGGCGTCCGCGGCGAATTTCGACGGTGGCGGCGCGCGGCGGACGGAACAGGCGAAGGGCCAGAAGGGGACGGTGAGAAATTGTCGAATTGCGGAATTTTCGAATTGACGAATTGGGCTGCGCCGTTCCGTGACCGTCTTTCAATCCGGCAATTCCGTAGTCCGGCAATTCAGCAATCGGTTCTCTTGGCTGGAACCGTCCCATGCGGAAGGCTTGTGGCCGATGCGTGTCTTCGATCTCGGGCGAGCCGACCGAGTCTTCGCCGGCGCGCGCGGCCAGGCGGGCCAGCACCAGCTCGAGCTTTTCCGGCTGGGGCGCCAGCGGCTGGAAAAGCCCGCTCTGCGCCACCCGCGGCTTCACCGGCTCGGCCGCCAGCGTGACCTTGATCACCGGGGCCGGCGGCGGGTGCGCCGCCAGCTCCAGACGCCACAGCTTAAGGAAGAGACCGGGGTCGAGCATGGGCACGGGCAAGCGGAGCGTACGCTCATAGAAATGCCGGCCGTTGGAGGAGATTGCGGAACTGCGGAACTGCGGAATTGCGGAATCTGGCTTCGCACCGCCCGGATCGGCTTTCAATTCGGCAATTCCGCAATTCGGCAATTCGGCAATCTCCTCCAGCTCACAGCGCAAACGCAGCTCGTGGGTGGCCAGGGCGCGCCAAGCCAGGCGGCCGCAAAGCTGCTCCAGCAGACGGCTCAGCACGAACGCCAGAGGCTCCAGCAGCGCCAGCGGCGACTCCAGTTCGAAAGTCTCTTCGAAGCGCAGCACGGGCTCGGCGGGAACCAGCGGGCGCGACGCTGCCCCGCGAGCCAGCTTCTGCAGATGCAGTCCTGCCTGGCCCAGGCGCTCGACCACGGAAACCTCCGGCAGCGCGGCCAGGGCGCGCAAGGTGCGTATGCCCCAGCGGTCGAGCGTCTCCAGGATTTCGGGAGGCGGCGCCAGCACCTCGAGCGGCAATCCTCCCAACCGTTCCGCCTCCTGACCTGGGGGAATGACGGTTACGCCGGAGAAACCGCGCGCGGCATGAAGCGCGGCATCGGGATTGGCGGCCACGGCGACACGCGCTTCCAGGCCGAGCTCGCGGGCGCGGCACGCCAAGCGGCGCGCCAGCATGGCGGGCGGACCGAACAGCCGTTCCAGGCCGGAGATATCCAGGACCACCGCTTCCGGAGCCGTGGCCTCGACCCGCGGAGAAAAGCCGCATGCACAATCGAACAGGGCCGCGCTGGCGGTCTTTTCCTGCTCGAGCGAACGCTTGCGGCTTACGAGTTGTGGGCAGCGTGCCCGGGCCTCAAGCTCGTTCATGCCAGCCGCCACGCCGGCGGTACGCGCCTTCCCGTTCGCGGCGGTTACCGTGAGCAGCGGCGGCGCACCCTCCAGCACCGCCGCCGGCCGGCTGCACAGTTCGGGCTCGCTGCGGGCGACCGCGGCCACGGGGAAGTCGGGAACGTAAAGGCAGGCACAAGTCATTGGGTGATTTGGAAATTTGGTAATTGAGTGATTTTCAAATCGCCCAATCACCAGATCACCAAATCACGAAATGCCTCTGGCCGATTGGCGGATTGAGGAATTGACGAATCTCCTCAGGGAGGAAGCTCCCTCCTGGCCGGCAGTGGCTCTGCAGCACGGCTTCCATTCGTGCTCCTGTCGGCCAGGACGTGCAGGCGCAATTCGTCAATCCTTCAACACGCCAATCCTTCTTACGCAATCCTCCATTTCGCCTGCGCGCAGAACCGGGTTGCGGCCGGGCGGGCCGGGCGCGCGGGCGGGACCCGCGAACGCACGACTTGGGCGGCAATCTCCAGCCCGTCGAGCAGGCGGGCATGCGGCGGCGCCGGCTTGTCCGCTTGCGGGACACAGCGCGCGCCCGCCGGTTCCAGCCGCAGCACCAGGGACGAGCAGCTTCCCGCACAAGGTTCCTGCTCCAGGACGACCAGGACCGCAGGCGTGTGCTCGACCGCCCGGCGGAAACGGAACCAGGTGGTGAGCGGCACACGGCGCGCGATGCGGTGCGGCACGTCGCCCAAGTCGAGCACCACCAGTCCGAACCCGCCCGCGCTCAGCAGCAGGTCGGCGGCGCGCAGAGCCTGCTCCACTCTTCTCAAGGGGTCATCCTGAGCGAGGGGCTTTTGTTTCATCCCGAGCGAAGGATTTAGGCGCGCCGATTCGCGCCGGTGCGCGAAAGGCGCGCATCCTCTTTCTGCTTTCCCGCACCTTACCCACAGCAGTTTCTGCAAATCCATGCCCGCGGCTATTGCGGACTCGGGGTCGAAGGCGTCGCAGGTGTCCACCAGGGCGCAGACTTCACCCCGGGCAGCGGCCACCGCCATCACGGAGAGCAGCAAGCTGGTGCGGCCGGAGGAGGCTGGGCCGCAAATCTCTGTCAGCGACCCACGCGGTAGGCCGCCGGTGAGGGCGTCGATTTCCGCCACCCCGGTAGGCACGTTTTCCGGGCCTGTTCGCTCAGCCAGTTGAGGGAAGGGAATCAGGCTTCCCGGGCCCAGCTTTCCCTCGGAAGAAAGATAAGAGCGGAGCGCAGCGGCGTTCATGGAGTCCTTATGCAAGAAGCGGAAAGGATCGCGGAGAAGCGCTTACTTTCGCTTTTTATTCGCCAAGCGAAGGACATTTTGCTCTCCCTCGGAGAGGCTTGTCAAGCCCTTTTTGGAGCAAAAAAGACGTGCAAAATAGCGCGCGCCGTGATACAAAATCGACCCTCTTCCCCCACAGCCAGGCTTCATTTGTTACTGGGCGGTAAACCTTGAGGATTCATTCCCGGGAGGCGCCATGCTGGAAACCCTGGACCTGAAAAAGAAGCTTTCCAAGCCCGCCTACTCCAAGGCCATGAAGGAGCTGCAGGAGAAACTGCGCGGGCTGCAATACGCCGCCCAGAAGGCGGAACTGCCGGTGATCATCTGCCTGGAAGGCTGGGACACAGCCGGCAAGGGCCAGGTGATCAAGAAGCTGACCGAGCGGCTGGACCCGCGTCTGTTCCGGGTGCATCCCGGCTCGCCGCCGTCGCCGCTCGAGCAGCGCTATCACTTCCTGTGGCGCTACCAGGTGGCGCTGCCCAACGACGGCGAGATGGCCGTGTTCGACCATTCCTGGTACGGACGCGTGCTGGTGGAGCGTTGCGACAAGCTGGTGAAGAAGAAGCTGTGGCGCGCCGCCTACGAACAGATCAACGAGTTCGAGCGCTGGCTCACCGACGACGGCCAGGTGCTGATCAAGCTCTGGATGCACATCTCCAAGAAAGAACAAAAGAAGCGCTTCGCAGACGCCCTGAAGGATCCGCTGCTGCGCTGGAAGATCACCAAGGAGTACAAGCGGCACCACAAGCAATACAACCGCTGGCTGAAGGCGGTGGAAGAGATGCTGGCCAAGACCAACACTGCGCATGCGCCCTGGACGGTGATCGAGGCCAACGACTCGCGCTGGGCGCGGGTGCGGGTCTTTGAGACGCTGGTGTCGCGTATTGAAGATGCGCTGAAGCGCCGCCGCGAGCATCCAGAGCTGGTGTCGCGCACGGCTGCCGCGCGCGCGGCCGGCAAGCAGGCGCGCGAAGCCCGCGCCGCCCGCGATGCCGAGCGCGCCCGCGAAGAGGAACGCAAGACCACCGAAGCCATCCCTGCCTAGGGATTGCCACCCCGAACGAGGCGACCATGCTGGAGAAACTGGACCTGAACAAGAAGCTGAACGACAAGCAGTACGACGAGCAACTGGGCAAGCTGCAAGTGCGTCTGCGCGAGCTGCATTTCGAGATGTTCAAGCAGCAGGTGCCGGTGTTGTGCTTGTTCGAGGGCTGGGACGCGGCCGGCAAGGGCGGCGCCATCAAGCGCGTCACGGAGACGCTCGACCCGCGCGGCTTCACCGTTTCCGCCTATGCCGCACCGCACGGCGAGGAGCGCACCCATCATTACCTGTGGCGCTTCTGGCGCAAGCTGCCGCGCACCGGGCACCTGGCCATTTTCGACCGCAGCTATTACGGCCGCGTCCTGGTGGAACGGGTCGAGGGGTTCTGCTCGGAAGACGAGTGGCGCCGCGCCTTCGCCGAGATCAACGAGTTCGAGGCCCATCAGAATTCCTTCGGCATGGTCATCTGCAAGTTCTGGGTGCACATCAGCAAGGACGAGCAGTACCGGCGCTTCAAGAGCCGCGAGCTCGACCCCTACCGTTCCTACAAGCTCACCGATGAGGACTGGCGCAACCGCGCCAAGTGGGACGAGTACTATGGCGCGGTCGAGGACATGCTGCTGCATACCTCCACGTCCTACGCGCCGTGGACGGCGGTGGAGGGCAATAACAAATATTGGGCGCGCGTGAAGGTGCTGCGCACCATCGTGAATGCCATCGAGAAGCGGCTGAACTGACCCGCTAGCTTTCAGGACATCTGAGTCCGCCACGGCTGACGAAGGGCCCGGGTCTTCCGCGTTGCGAAACTTCCATCTGCTCCGCTCATCTCAGCGGTGGCATGCCCTTTCGCACCCGCAACCTGAGTGATCTGGTCGGTCCTGTTGAGAAACGCGTGGCGGGACTACGTGGCCAGCGCGCTGTACTGGTGGCCATCAGCGGTATCGATTCCTCCGGCAAGGGCTACGTCGCCGCGCGGCTGGCGGAAGAACTGACGGCCCGCGGCATCAACCCGGCCGTCATCAACATCGACCCGTGGCATCTGCCGCAGACGGTCCGCTTCAGCGAGAGCGATCCGGGCGGCCACTTCTATCGCAATACTTTCCGCTGGGACGACTTCTTCCGCCTGTTGATCGAGCCTTTGCGCGCCGCGCGCTCGATTCACCTCTCCACGCGGCTCATCGAGATCGCCCGCGACCGCTATTACGACTACACCTATGACTTCCGCGAAGTCGATGCCATCCTGCTCGAGGGCATTTTCGTGCTCAAGCGGGAATTCCGAGAGCTCTATGACCTGCGCTATTGGGTGGAGTGCTCATTCCAAACCGCGCTTGCCCGCGCCCTGGCGCGCAACCAGGAGGGCTTGCCGCCGGAGGAGATCGCGCGCGACTACCGGCGCATCTATTTCCCGGCGCAACGCGTGCATTTCGCCGAGGACGATCCGGTAGCTCACTCGGACGCCATCTACGAGAATGACGACGTTCGGCTGCCTGGGGTGATCGAGCCCAGCCGGGCCCAAGCAGCCGGCGACTGACTGGTTTGTTATAATTTTTCTGCGCCCTGGGTTCGTTCCTTTACTGGCAACTGACCACTGGCCACTGACAACTGCTTCTAAGGCGCTATCGTCTAGGGGTTAGGACGGGAGATTCTCAATCTCCAAACCCGGGTTCGATTCCCGGTAGCGCTACCAACGGTCTCATTCAGTTTTCACTCTGCTGGATTTCCCCATTCCTATCGGATCAGTTCTGGGATGGCGTTGACCTTTCCTTCCGGGCCGATGGCGGTGTAGCCGCCATCCACGGCGAGGTCGGTCCCGGTGATGAAGGAAGCACCGTCGGAGCAGAGGAAGAGCACGGCCTGAGCGACCTCTTCAGGATCGCCCACGCGGCTGAGCGCGTGGAAGCGGCCGCCCACCTGGTTGGTCAGGTCGCGGTCGCCGTGGGTCCAATCGTTCATCAGGCGGCACCAGATCCATCCCGGGGAAACGGAGTTGACGCGGATCTTGTCCGCGGCGAGCTCCAGCGCCTGGTTGCGCGTGAGCTGGATCATGGCCGCCTTGGTGACCGGGTAGACCGCGCGGCCGGGCTGGGCGATCTTGCCGCTGACGCTGCCGAAGTTGATGATGGCGCCTCCGCCGCGCTTGACCATGTGCGGACGGCAGGCCTGCGCCATGATGATGCCGCCAACTACGTTCACGTTGAACGCGTCCAGCCATTTCTCGCGGCTGGTGCCGAAGCCATCGTCGGTGTAGACGCAGGCCAGGTTGATGAGGAAGTCCACGCCGCCGAACTTCTGGACGGTGCGTTCCACGCAAGCGGCGACCTGCTGGTCGTTGCGCAGATCGGTGGGGACGAACAGTACGCTCTCGCCCAACTCGGCGGCGATGGCCTGGCCGCCCTTGGCATCCACGTCCGCCACCGTCACCTTCGCTCCTTCGCGGACGAACCCGCGCACTACTCCCTGACCCAGCAGCGTGCTGCCGCCGGTGACGATCGCAACCTTGCCCTTGAGTCCCTGCATGCTTGGCGTCTCCCTTGTGGTCTTGTGATCTCAGGCGCCAGCGGCCGCTTGCGGCGCCTGCGGTTCGTTCCCGGTCTCCCAGAAGCGACGTCCCGGCGGCACCGGCTCGGTGCCGGGATGTCCGGAAGGCAGTCCCATGGCCTGGCGCGCCTGCGCGACGGCAATCTTAGTCCTTCCCCGCAGGGCCGACCACAGCCAGTGCCGGCCGGTGAGCCTCCGGATCAGCGCGCGCACCTCGGCCATGTCGTGAAAGGCTTCGGTGATGTAAGCGGGGTCATTAAAGTTCTCGACGAAGGCATTGGCGATGGCCTGACAGCCACTGGCATCGTCGAGCAGCCCACTGGAACCATACTGAGCGATCAGCAGCTCCTTGCCGGGGTCGGTCAGCGGTTCGAGCAGCGTGTTGTTGAACAAGTCGATGAAGCGGTGCCGCGCCCAGAAGCGCTCGAAGGTGCTCTCCATCCAGGGCACGTCGAAGGGTTGGTCCTGGCGCTCCAGGATGCACTGCACCAGGTTGCGCGCCATCTTGTTGCCGTTGTTGGCGCCCTGCCCGCCAATGGGGTCGAGCGAGTGCGCCGTGTCGCCCACCGCAATCACGGCACGGCCGGAGGGCAGGACGCCCACGACCTTGCGCACTTCGGGCACGAAGCTTCCTACCAGCCAAGAGTTCTCATCGGCCAGCTCGGCGTTCTTGAGCCACTCCGCGTCCCAGGTCACCATCTCGCGCGTAACTTTCTTGGCAATGGCCAGAGCTTCGGCGCCGGTCTTGGCGCCGCGAAACTGGTCCATGGGACCGCCCTCTTTGGCTTCGAACACACAGCTCCAGGCCTGATGGCCGTCCTTGTGGAACCAGGGGACCCAGAAGCACTCGCCGTATCGTCCGAAGAAGTTGAACTTCACCGGCAGGAACGGACAATAGTCACGGTACATGGGGATGCCGACCACGTTGACCATGGCGAGGAACCGCGGCGGCTTGGTGTAGGTGCTGCGGCGCTCGTCGCGCGCAAACAGCTTCATGACCGGGCCGCGGCCGGCGGCCACGATAGTCAGGTCGTGCGCAGCGGCAATCTCCTCCAGGCGGGGGATAGTCACGTCCTCGACCGTCACCTTGCCGCCGATCTTCTTCAGGTCCTCGATCCAGCGCGCGCTCTGCAAGCGCAGGTCGATGGCGAGGAAAGGACGGGTCAGCCGTCCCATCAGCGTGAGCAGCACGTTGCCCAGCGCGCCGGGAACGAACGTCAGGTGCACGCCTTCGCCTTTGGGCGCCAGGTGGTCCCAGTGGTTCATGCCGAGCTCACGCTCCCACTCCAGCGACATATCGAAACGCGCCGCCGTGCCCGTGGGCCGGCTGCGATTCAGGAAGTCGTCCGGGGTCTTGTCGGAGAAGAGGCTGACGTCATACCCGTGCCGTCGCAGCGCGTGCGCAATCAGCAGGCCCGCCTGACCGGCTCCAATGATGGCTACCTTTCTCATCGCCCCGGTGATTCACCTCCCATCAGCTCAATCGCGTCGCCGATCACTTTCAGGTAAGCCGGAAAAGAGAACGGCGGCATTTCCGCGCCATCCGGGAAGTGTCCCTGAAAAAGCGGGAAATAGACGTCCGGCGGAGAAGGATTAAGCACCACCGTGGTCGCGCCGGCGGCGCGATACTCGGCAATGCGTCGAC
Organism: Terriglobales bacterium; assembly: GCA_035573675.1. Lineage (NCBI taxonomy): Bacteria > Pseudomonadati > Acidobacteriota > Terriglobia > Terriglobales > Terriglobales bacterium. The sequence goes on along the minus strand of DATMAB010000010.1, from coordinate 108,337 downwards.
GCACGTACTCCGGCGTGCCTGCCAGGGTGAAGGCCGCGGCCATGTCGTCGGTTACGACGCGCAGCGCTCGCTTCAGTTCGCCGCGGGCGGCGAGGTCCTGGATCTGGCGGACCTGGTTGCCGTAACCGGCCTGCACAAAGCTCTCGGCGTAATAAGGTGAAGAGCCGCCGGCGGTGGCGAACATCAGCACCTGTCCCTTGATCTGCTCGAGAGCGCGGTCGTCGCGGCTGACGATGGCGGGCAGGCCGCAGGCAATATCGAAATGGTCGAGTGAACGTCCGGCCCGCGCCGCGCCCGCACGGATATTCGGCACCACCACGTTACTCAGGTACGGCAGCGAATAGAAATAACCCAGGATGCCATCGGCCATCTCGCCTGCCAGGTGGGCCATCTTGGGCCCGATGGCGGCCAGGTAAATGGGGACGGGCGGGTCGGGAGGCAGCACCTGGAGCTGGAAGTTCCTGACCCGGAACACCTCGCCTTCGAAGGTGACAGATTCCCCCCCGAGGATACGCCGCAGGATGGTCACATATTCGCGCATGGCCGTAAGGGTCTTGGCGTAGCGGGCGCCATGCCAGTCCTCGACGTAAGAGCGGGCTTGCAATCCCAGCCCCAGAATCATGCGTCCGGGGCAGAGCTGGCTGAGGCTCGCCGCCGTCAAGGCCATGGCGACGGGAGAACGGCTCCAGATACCGACGACGCCGGTCGCGAGGCAGAGGCGACTGGTTTCCAGCGCCGCTGCAGCAGCCGGCACGAAGGCGTCGCCGAACGTGATTTCCGGAAACCACGCGTTCTGCCAGCCGCACGCATCGGCGAGGCGGGCAAAACGCCGGACCTCGCCCAGGGGCAGAGCCTCCAGGAAAACTCCCAGTCCGTTCGATCCCACGATGACGAAGGTCTCCCCTAATCTGGAATATCAGGGTGGCGGGTTGCCACGCGATACCGGCCGGAGTGAAACACCAGCGGTTCGCCTTCCTGGTACTTGTATTCCTCCACCTCGCCCAGCAGGATGACGTGGTCGCCGCCGTCATACTGCCTCACTTTGCGGCAGACGAAGTAGGCCACCGCGCCGCTCAGCAGCGGACAGCCCGCCCTGCCTTCCGAGCACTCCACGCCGGCGAACTTGTCGGCCATCGGGGTGGAGAACTGGCGGGAAAGATGATGCTGACGCGCCTCGAGCACGTTGACCGCGAAGTGGGTCGCACTGCAGAAATCCTGGAAGCTGCCCGCATTCCGTGCCACGCTCCACAAGATGAGCGGCGGGTCGAGCGAGACCGAAGAAAACGAGTTCACGGTAATGCCCACGCGGCGGCCGTCCGGCGTGCAGGCTGTGACCACGGTGACTCCGGTGGCGAACTGGCCCAGAGCTCGCCGGTAATCGCGCCGATCGAAGCGGTCGGCCACCGCCTTGGCTTCCTGCTGAATGAATTTCTCCGCTTCCGCGGCTTCCATAAACCAGGGAAAGAAAGTCCGCGGATCGTCGAAGCCGTTCACGAACGCCCGCGCCACCGCCGTGATCCTGCCGCAGGCCGCCAGGATCTTCATCACGTGCGCCGGTGGATTCAGCATGAGGTTGGTCCACTCGGTTACCCACTTTGCGTAACCCGTCCAGTAGCGGTCGAAGGTCTGCTGCATCCACTCGGGATCGGGCGGGCGCTGGCCGCGTTCCAGGATGCTCTCCAGATAGGATTCCGCGCACTTGGCGGCGTTGTTCGAGCCTTGCCCCGTGATGGGATCGTTCAACACCACGGTGTCCGCCATGCCCAGCACGTAGCGCCCGGAAGGAAGCCTGGCCACCGGCTTGCGAACTACGGGCGCAAAGCGGCCGGTCAGGACGCCGTTCGGGTCCGTGAGTTCGATCTCCCGGCAGCGCTCCGCTTCCCAGGGAAGCCAGCGTTCCAGGATCTGCTTGCTGCGGGCTAGGTGCTGCTCCGGTGTCTGGACGTCGTGCCAACAATCCATCGGCCCGCCGACCACGCCCTCGAAGGTCATGATGTCGCAGGATCCGCTGGTGGTAAGAGCGGGAAACGCGAAGTACTCGCCGACCTGCGGGATCAGGTTGAAGGAAACCAGGCTGAAGGGCTGGCGCGGAACCATGTTGCGCACATAGGTGAGCGCCAGAGCGCGCTGCGGCTTGTCATACGGGGAGCGCTCGGCGTCGCGTTCGAAAAGTTGCCCGATGGCGCCCTTGCCGGCGGCCACGATCACCAGGTCGTGATCGCGCGCACAGTGTTCCAAGTCGTCGAGGTCGGCTTCCTTGATGTGCAGTTCGCCGCCGCGGCGCTCGAACTCGGTCATCCAGTGCGACACCTTCAGGCGCAGGTCCACGGACTGGGCGTAATCATCCAGCCGTGCGGCCCAATCGACTACCTTGCCGCCCAGGCCGTCGGGCACGGCGAATCCCATACCCTCCACGCGGGGACACTTCTCCTCCCAGAAGTTCAGGCCCAGGGCGCGCTCGGCTTCCAGGGCGGAATCGAACATGCACTGGCTGGACATGACCGGCCCGTCGTGGATTTCCGCCGCCGAGCGGCCGGAATAGAGGGTGACCTGATAGCCGCTGGCCAGCAGGCCGAGGCCCAACTGCAGGCCGGACTGGCCGGCGCCAATGATGGCGATGCGTTTCATTCCACCGGGGCCCTGGAACGAAGCATGCAAACCTATCACGCAGGTTGGGGAGGGACAAGGGAACATCCGACGAGGGATGAAATCAGCGCGGCTCTCGGGTATAGTGGGCACCCCATCGACGCCGGCTCCGCGGACGAATCGCCGGACCGAACGATTCGCAGCTCCAGGAAGCAGGGGAGAAAAACTTTTCCATGAGGAAGATTGCCATTGTCGGCGCTGGACAGTCCGGCCTGCAGTTGGCGCTGGGACTCCAGCAGCGCGACTACGACGTCACCGTGGTTTCGAACCGGACGCCCGAGCAGATCCGTGCCGGCCGCGTGACCTCCAGCCAGTTCATGTTCCACGATTCGCTGCAGAACGAACGCGACCTCGGCATCAACTTCTGGGAAAAACAATGTCCCATCACGGAAGGGATTGCCTTTTCCATTCCCGGCCCCGATGGCAGCCGCGCTCTGTTCTGGGAAGCCCGGCTCGACCATTACGGCCAGTCCGTCGACCAGCGCGTGAAGTTCGCAGGATGGATGGAAGAGTTTGCCCGTCGCGGCGGCAGGGTGCTGATCGAGGACGCCGGCCCCGAACACCTGGACGAATATGCCCGTACCCACGACCTTGTACTGGTGGCCGCCGGTAAGGGAGAGATCGCCCGGATGTTCGAGCGCGACGACTCACGTTCCCCTTACTCCACGCCCATGCGGGCTCTGGCGCTCACATATGTAAAGAACATGGTGCCGCGCACGCCCTACACGGCGGTGGCATTCAGCCTGATCCCCGGCGTCGGCGAATATTTTGTTTTCCCCGCTCTCACGCTCAACGGCGAGTGCGAGATCATGGTGTTCGAAGGCGTGGTCGGCGGGCCCATGGACTGCTGGCAAGACGTCAAGACGCCGCAGCAGCACCTGGCCCGCAGCAGGGAGATTTTGGCGAAGTTTCTGCCCTGGGAAGCCGAGCGCTGCCGCAATATCGAGCTCACCGACGAAATGGGAATCCTGGTGGGTCGCTTCGCCCCAACCGTTCGCAAGCCCATCTGCAAGCTACCCGGCGGTGGCCTGGCGCTTGGGATGGCGGATGTCGTGGTGCTCAACGACCCTATCACCGGCCAGGGCTCGAACACCGCCAGCAAGGCGGCCAAGGTGTACATGGATCGCATCCTGGAGCGCGGCTCGAAGCCGTTCGATGCCGCCTGGATGCAGGGCACTTTCGATGCCTTCTGGGATTACGCGCAGTGGGTGGTGCGCTGGACGAACTCACTGCTGGTGCCGCCGGAGCCCCAGATCCTGCAACTGATGGGCGCCGCCAGCCAGATTCCCGCCCTGGCCAGCCGCATTGCCAACGGGTTTAACAACCCGCCGGATTACAGCCCATGGTGGTTCAGTGCTGCGGAAGCTGATTTGCTCATCCAGCGGCTGCAGAAGGAGGCCTCAGTCGCCTAGCCGCCTGACGAGTTGACAGCGGCCGCCGCCAGGTATGGAATGAGCATCTCCCGGAACTCTTCTCGACTCCAGGAATCGCCGTTGCGTCGTATCAGCGAATCAACTCGGTCACGACCAAGGAGGTGGATATGGTAGAGCAATACATGGCCCTGGCCCTGCAGCCGACCATGCGGGGTTGCAGGAAGCGCTCCGAAGTCATCACCAACCTGAAGCACATTTCCGATCTGATTGACGCGTCGGTATGGCTGAGCGCCATAGATCTCCCGGTGCGGTTGATCGCCATCCCGGAGGGCTCTCTGCAGGGTTTCACCGACGAGGTCTTCGACTGGGACCATCGCAAGTACGTGCAGGAGATGGCGCTCGACATTCCGGGGGAGGAGACGGAATTCCTGGGCCGCAAGGCGCGGCAGCATGACGCTTACATCATCGCCCAGGCCAAAGTGAAGCATCCGGAGTTTCCGGAGCGCTTCTTCAACTGCGCGTTCATCATCGACCCGCGCGGCAACGTGATCCACAAGCACTACAAGCTGCAGGTGTTCGCGCGCGAGCACTCCACCGTGCCGCATGACGTGTGGGACCGCTGGGTGGAACTCTACGGGGAGAACCTGGACGCGTTCTACCCAGTCTGCGACACCGAGATCGGTCGCATCGGAACCATCATCTGCATGGAAGGCTCGTATCCGGAGACGGCGCGCGGCCTGGCCATGAACGGCGCCGAGATCATCTACCGGCCCAGCTATCCCGAGCCCTACGTGGCCAACGGCCTGTGGGAGATCCAGAACCGCGCCCGCGCGCTGGACAATACCTGCTATGTGATCGCTCCTAACGTCGCCTGCTACTACCTGACCCAGGAGTCGGAGACGGCCATCGACACCTTCGGCGGCGCGTCCATGATCGTCGACTACCAGGGCCGGATCGTGTCCGAACACAAGTACGGCTCGGGTTCCTCCTATGCCGGAGGGATCATCGACATCGAGGCCCTGCGCCAGTACCGTACACGGTCCCTGTGGGGCAACTGGATGAAGGACCTGCGCACCGAGCAATACCGGCTGATCTACGACCAGCCGGTCTATCCGAAGAACCTGTGTCTCGATGAGCCTCCGCGCCGGCACGCGGCGAACGACGAGATCGTCCGCCGGCAGATCGAGCGTATGGTCGAGCGCGGGACGTGGCGGCGTCCCACCCCGAAGGCAACGGAGCCAACCGAGAAGACCGAGGAGCCGATGCCGGAGAAAATCCTGACTCGGGGGTAGAACGAACGGGGCGCGCCAGGGTGATTCGGAGCGCCCCGTTTTTTCCTGCGGAGCCAAACGGAATGAGGAGTTAACCAAATGCGACCGAGCCAGAAGGTCCTGGGCGGCAGGGAACTAGTGAAGGTAGCGGTGGTGCAGACGCCGCCTGTGTACCTCGACCGCGAGCGCAGCGTGGAACGCGCCTGCCAGAAGATTGCGGAGGCGGCACGGCAGGGCGCCGAGCTGATCGTTTTCACTGAGACCTGGCTTGCCGGCTATCCCTACTGGGGCGAGGGCTGGGAATCCAACCTGCGGGAGTGGGTGCCCGTCCGGGTCCGCTTCTACGACAACGCGCTGCTTATCCCCAGCGAGGACACGGAGCGCCTGGGCGCAGCCGCGGCCAAAGCCAACGCATACGTCGTCATCGGATGCAATGAGATGGATCCCCGCCGCGGCGTGCACACCATCTACAACACCCTCCTATTCCTGGACCGCTCGGGGAAAGTCCTGGGACGCCATCGCAAGACCATGCCCACCTTCGTGGAGCGCGCCGTGTGGGGCAATGGCGACGGCAGCGACCTGGTCACCTATGAGACCGATATCGGCCGCATCGGAGGCCTGATCTGCGGCGAGCATCTCATGACCCTCATCCGCGCCCGCATGATCGAGCAGGGCGAGGACTTCCACGTCGCCGTTTTCCCCGGCGCGTTCGCGCTCCATAGCGGACCCAAGCTGGAAGAGGCGGACGCCGAGGGCACATCATTCTGGGGACACACGCTGACGCGGGCGCACGCACTCGAGGCCGGCGCATTTGTTCTTTCTGCCTGCGGCTACCTCACGCCTTCCGACGTCCCTGCCGACTTTCCTCTGCGCGCCACCCTGAACGTCGATTACGCGCAGGGTGGCAGCCAGATCGTCGCGCCGCTCGGCATCCCGCTGGTTCCGCCCACCGCCGGCGACACCATCCTTTACGCCGAATGCCGCGCCGACATGATCAAGGTGTGGAAAGCGATCATCGACACGGTGGGGCACTACGCCCGCCCGGACATCGTGCGTCTGCAGTATCTCGGCGCCCCGCTCCGCCTGGAGGACCTTGCGGGCAGCGCGCTTGAGAAGACTCCGCGCGATCGCCTGGACGAGATCGCAGAGCAACATGGCGTAAGCCGCCAGAGCGTCGAAACCGCACTGGAAGACCTGACCCGCCGCTCCGCTTGACGGCAGCCACGCTCCAGCTTACGGATTGACCGGCCGGCCCTGGCGTTGCGACCGGGCTGCAGCCCTTCTTCGACACACGCGCCTACGCCCCAGAATGATGCCGCGGTCCGCCAGGCTCCAACTCCGCGGGCGTCACACTTCAATGTGCTCCAGGTCACAGACTTGCCTGTGGACCGCGGCCATGCTTCCGAAAACCGGGGGATGGTTCGGCTCCCCCTTTTTTCAGGGAGAGAATCATGACAAGTGGACCCAGAAATACACATCGCGCGGCGGCCGCACTGGCTCTCGCGGTTTGCTTGTGCCTGTTCGCCTCTGCAGCCAAGGCGCAGACGCTGGCCAGCGCTTCCATTTCCGTCCAGGATCAGACCGGGGCGATGATTCCCCAGGCGAAGATCATCCTGAAGAGCACCGCAACCGGGTTGCAGCGCGAAGCGACAGCCGACTCGCACGGGTTCGCCCAGATCGTCAATCTGCCGCCGGGAGAGTACGAACTGCGGGTCGAGGCTGAGCGCTTCAAGCCGGCGGCCCGAACTCTTCGTCTCGAAGTCGGTCAAAGCGCTTCCATTGCTATGACCATGTTCGTGGAAACGGCACAGGAAGTCACCGTTTCGGCGACGGAGGAAGGCGTCAGCACCTACAAGGCCGAAGTGAGCGAGGTGCTAACGGAACGACAGATCCACAACCTGCCCATCAAGGGACGCAACTTCATCGACTTCGTGATGCTCACGCCCGAAGTCACCTTGGGCAACAGCACCTCGGTGGGAAGCCAGGCGCCGTTCACCGAGCAGACCCCCAAGTTGAGCTTCGGCGGCGTGCGCGAGACTCACTCCGTGTTCATTTCCCTGGACGGCGTGGACTACACCACCGGCCTTTCCGGCCTGCAGCGCGCCTCACCCGCGCAGGATTGGGTGCAGGAGTTTCGCGTGGTCAGCGGGAGCTACGAATCCGACGTCGGCCGCACTCTGGGCGGCATCGTCAACACCGTGACCAAGTCCGGCACCAACAACTTTCACGGCGGCATCTACGAATTCTTCCGCAACGGCGCTCTGAACGCCAATAACCCCCTGGCTACGTCGAACGTGCTGCGGCTGAACCAGTTTGGCGCAAACCTGGGCGGGCCGATCGCAAAGGAGAAGACCTTCTTCTTCACCGGATACGAAGGACAACGCCGCGGGCAGTCGCCCATCTATTCGAGCTTCATCCTGGCCACGATTGACCCGAACCCGGCCACATGCCCGGTTCTGCCCCCGCCCGGGACGTTCAATCCGGCATGCATCAGCATTAACGGCACGAAAAACTTCTTCGGGCTGCAGCCGGAGAACCTGGCTTCGGTCCTGATCGTGAACGATTACGACAAGTTCATCGGCAAGGTGGACCACCAGTTCTCGGGCAGCACCATGCTGACCACGCGCTACCTGTTCTCCGACGAGCGCAACGAGGACACCCCCGGGGCTCCGCCGGGACTGGGATTACCGAGCAGCTTCCGCTCCAATCCCATTCGTGATCAGTCGGTCGCGGCCAACCTCATCCACACCTTCTCGCCTCAGGTTGCCGGGGACACGGTGGTCCAGTTTGCGCGTCGCACCTTCCATCTCGATCCCGTAGGAGCCGGCCGGGAGCCGTTCATGGCGCTGGTCAATCTGGCGCAGTCCGGCGGCCCGGTAGGCAGTTTCACGTTCTACCGCGAGAACCGCTTGCAGGTGGGACAGAACGTCACTTACACGTTCGGTAACCACACGCTCAAGTTCGGCGGCGAGTTCCACAACATCTGGAACACCACCAAGTCGCCGATGTTCACGCCCGGGGTGGCCGCGTTCTGCCCGGACAGCTACTTCGGCACGCCCAACGTGTTCGGCTGCGGCGACTTCTCAGCGCTGGGGCCGACCGCCCTGGTGTTCTACTTCGGCATGCCCCGCTCGCTCTGGGGCCAGCCGCTGATCCCCCGCGGCACCGACTGGGAATCCAGCCTGCTGCCGCCCACCATGTTCGATGAGTTCGACGCCGCCTCCTCCGCCGACTTCACCCGGCAGGTGTATGCCCTGTACATCCAGGACAAGTGGCGCATCGGCTCGCGACTGACGCTGACGTTTGGGCTGCGCTATGACAATGAAACCCGGCCCTTCCACGAGCGCGACTGGTACCAGCCCGACCGCAACAACTTCCAGCCCCGGGTCGGCTTCGCGTATTCCCCGGATGAGAAGACCGTCATTCGCGGCGGCTTCGGCATCTACACCGGTCCCTTCAACTGGAGCGAGCTGGTAGGGACGACCACCGCCTTCGGTCCGGTAAACGGCTACATGAACAATCCCTTCGTGGGGGCCTTTGTGAATCCGACCGAAACCCTGGTGGGCCTGGCCTTCTTTGGCCCGGTCGGCGTGGTGCCCGGACCCTTTACCGCAGGCGTGGCCTTTGCGAACTTCACGGCCACGGGCACATACCCCGATCCCTCGCAACTCATCGGATTCTCGCACGGGTTCACCACCCGCGATTTCCCCAATCCCTACGCGGAGAACGCCAGCCTGCAGATCGAACGGCAGCTGGGCAAGGACGTGCAGATTTCGGCGGGCTACTCCTTCATCCACGCCCTCAAGATCCACTACTGTGGGTGCCAGACCAACGTCCGCCCCGACGGCTTCCTGCCCAACGGCAAACAAAGGCTGGCGCTCGCCGATCCCAACTTCGGCTTCGCTTTCCTGGACGAACCGGCCGGCTACTCCATCTATCACGCCGGGTTCATCACCGTGAACAAGCGCTTCAGCCACCACTTCAACTTCACCGCCAACTACACCTGGTCCAAGTCGATCGACAATCAGACCACCATCCAGTACGCCACCGGGGCCGAGAATTACCTGCGCAAGGATCTGGAGCGTGCGGTTTCCGACAATCACGTGGCGCACCGCTTCGTCCTTACCGGACTGGCGGATTCACCCTTCCGTCACTGGCTGGCAAAGAACTGGACCTTGGGGCTCACGACGACCCTTCAGACACCGCGCTACCAGGCGGTCCAGGTCGGCTTTGACGTCAATGGTGACGGCTTCCCGTTCACCGATCGCGTCGGCCTGCTGGGACGCAACACGTACCAGGGCGACGTGTTCCACAACATCGACCTGCGCGTGCAGCGCGACATCCCCTTCACCGTCTCGAACAGCGAAGCACACCTGAACTTCAGCTTCGAGGTCTTCAACCTCTTCAACCGGGCGAACGTCCTGGACGTGAACAACATTTACGGCGCGCCAGACCTGATCGGGCCGGAACCGCGCCGGTACGGCGACGGCGTGGTCGGTGCTAACCCTGGCTTCGGGCAGCCTCGCAGCATTGCCGATGCCCGGCAGTTGCAGTTTTCCGTTCGGCTGACGTTTTAGTGTGGCGGCCTGTGTGGCCGCCCGGTTCCAGCGGAGGATGGAATGGCGTTCACTGAGGTCAAACAATACTTCAGGCCGACAAACCCGGGTGAAGTGGTGGCGCTGCTGGCCCAATACGGCAGCAGCGCGCGCCTGCTGGGTGGCGGGACGTTCCTTCACGGCATCGCCGCCCGTGGTCTGGGCCTGCGGCTGGACGCCCTGATCGACCTGCAGGGCGCCCACCTTGCTTATGTCAAGGCGGAGCAGAGCGGGTTGGTGATCGGTTCGGCCACCACGCTCGCCGCCCTTACGGACGCCGCTCCGGTTCAGCAGAGCACGGCGCTTGCGGCAATCGCAGATGCGCTGCGCTATCCCCCGGCGCAGATCCGCAACATGGCAACAGTGGGCGGATGTCTGGCCGCAGCGTCGCCTCTGTTCGACTTGCCGGTGGCGCTGATGGCGCTCGATGCTTCCGTCCACGTGCTTGGTCCACGCGGCGGCAGGGAGATTTCGTTGCACGAATTCTTTGTGGACTACTTCGAGAGCGCGCTGCGGCACGACGAGCTGCTGGTCGAGGCGCGGATCCCCAAGCATCCGCCCGGGTCGGCCAGCGCTTTCCTCAAGCTGGAAACCAACGCCAACGATCTGGCTTTGCTCAACGTGGCGGTGCGTCTTACGGTCGACCAGACCGGGACGTGCCGGGATGCACGCGTGATCGCAGGCGGCGGCGTGGGCAAGGCCCCGGTCCGGGCGGTCTCTTGCGAAACGGTTCTGGCAGGGAAGCGCATTACTCCGGGGCTGGTGGAAGAAGCCGCCGAGAAAGTGACGGCGGACGTCCACCCCGTTTCCGATCATCGGGCGTCGGCGAAGTATCGCGCGGCGCTCGCCAAGGTTTTCGTACGCAGAACGTTGGCTCGCGCACTGGACCGGCTCCAGGCCCGACGCGACTGAGTTGGGGAGAGGACGATGAAGCAAGTCATCCGCCTTGCCGTCAACGGCGAGACTCACGAGGTGATGGCCGAGCCGCAGGACACGCTCCTTCACGTGCTGCGCGAAGAGCTGGGCCTGATGGGCGCCAAGAAAGGGTGCGACACCGGTGGCTGCGGCTGCTGCACGGTGCTGGTCGATGGCCGCGCCGCGTATTCCTGCATGCTCTTTGCCATGTCGGCCCAAGGCAAGAGCATCACCACCATCGAAGGACTGGAGACCGACGGCAAACTCGACCCCTTGCAGGAAGCGTTCGTACACACCGGCGCCGTGCAGTGCGGCTACTGCACCTGCGGAATGATTCTCGCGGCCAAGGCCTTCTTGTCGGAATGCGCTTCGCCCAGCGATGAGGAGATTCGCGAGGGGATCGCCGGCAATCTGTGCCGCTGTACCGGCTACCAGAAGATCGTGGACGCAGTCCGTATGACTGCGTCCCACCGTTGAAAAAGGCAGGAACCATGTCCACGTTACGCGCGGTTGGGAAGACCGTTCCCAAGCCCGATGCCTACGACAAGGTCACGGGCGGCAAGGGCTATGTCGTCAACCTTCGCCTGCCTGGCATGCTGCATGCCAAGGTGCTGCGCAGCCCCTACCCGCATGCCCGCATCCTGCGCATCGACACCTCCGAGGCCGAGCGGCTGCCCGGCGTGAAGGCCGTGCTGGTTCCGTCCGAAGTGCCCAAGATCAAGTTCCACCCGGTCTATTTCGCTCCCAGCGAGGCCCGCAGCATGGTGCGCGACATGCTGATCCTGAGCGACACGGTGCGCTTCGCCGGCGAGCCGGTTGCGGCGGTCGCCGCCACCCGGCCGGAGATTGCGGAAAGGGCCACCGAGCTGATTCACGTCGAGTACCAGCAGCTTCCCGCCGTCTTCGATCCTGAGGAGGCCATGAAGCCCGGCGCTCCGCAGATCCACGAACATGCCCCCAACAACATCGCCCTCAACCCTTCGTTCACTTTCGGCGATCTGGAGAAGGGCTTTGCTGAAGCCGACTTCATCTTCGAAAACACGTACCAGACACAGCGCGTGCACACCTGCTACATGGAACCCCGCGTCTGCATCGTAGACAGCGACGTGCACGGGAACCTGACCGTCTGGTCCTCCACGCAGCACCTTTTCGGCTTGCGTGAGAAGCTGGCCTTTGCTCTCGGCATCCCGGTGGGCAAGGTGAAAGTGGTGAAACCGCCGTACATCGGCGGCGGATTCGGCGGCAAGCTCGACATGGGCTTCATCGAGCCCATCTGCGCGCTGCTCAGCCGGAAGACCGGCCGCCCCGTGCGCGCCGAGCACACCCGCTACGAAGACTTCATCACCACCGCGCGCAATCCCATCAAGATCCACCTGAAGACTGGGGTTAAGAAAGACGGCACATTCACCGCTCGCTATGCGCGGAGCATCCTGGATACGGGATCGCACGCTACGCATGGCGCCGTGGTCCTGATGGTGCATGGCTTCTACGGGTTCCTGCTGCCCTATCGTTGCCCCAACCAGAAGTGGGAGGGCTGCTCGGTCTATACCAACAACATGATCGGCGGCGGCTTCCGCGGCTACGGCGCTCCCCAGGCGGCCTTTGCCATGGAGTCGCAGATCGATGAGATTTGCCATCAACTCAAGCTCGACCCCATCGAGTTCCGACTGAAGAACGCGCACAAGGAAGGCGAGCCACACCCGTTCGAGCCCTCGTTCAAGCTTTCGACCTATCGGCTCGCGGACTGCCTGCAGCAGGGCGCAGCCAGGATCGGCTGGCACGACCGGCCCACCCACCGCTCCAATGGAACTAAACGCCGCGGCGTCGGCTTCGCCTGCCAGCCGCTTTGGGTAAGCGGTTGCGTGGGATTCCCGGATATCTATGAGCATTCCGGGGCCATTCTCAAGCTCAACGTCGATGGCAGCGTCGATCTATCCACCGCGACCATCGACATGGGCTGCGGGCAGAACACGGTGTTGGGCCAGATTGCTGCCGAGGAACTGGGAGTTCCCGTCGAGGCCGTGCGCGTCACCTACGCCGACACGGAGACCGTGCCCTTTGACGCTCCCAGCCACGCCAGCCGCGTGACCTATTCTTCCGGGAACGCCGTCCGGGCCGCCGCCGCTGCTGCGAAGAAGCGGCTGCTGGCGGTCGCCGCACCCATGCTCCAGGCCGCGCCGGAGGACCTGGAAACCGCCGACGGCTGCGTACGGGTCAAAGCATCTCCTGACCGCTCCGTTCCCATCGCGAGCGTCGTGAAGCAGGCGGAATCCCCGTACATCCAGATGGTCCCCGACGGCATGAGCAAGACGTCGCTCGAGCAGAAGGGCACCATCATGGGGATGGCCTCGCTGGCCCCGGCGTCCAATCCTTCTCCGGCCACGGCCGAGTTCGTCGAAGTCGAGGTCGACACGGAAACCGGCGAGGTCAAGGTGCTGCGCGTGGTGTTCGCTCACGACATCGGACGTGTGATTCATCCCGCCGGTGCCGAGGGCCAGGTCGAGGGCGGCTTCCAGCAAGGGCTGGGCTACGCACTGATGGAGAATCTGACCTTTGATCACTCCAATGGAGCCTGCCTGGCTGCCGACTTCCTGAGCTACAAGATGCCCACAGCGATGGAGATGCCGCCGAAGATCGAAAGCATCTTCGTAGAATCGAATGAGCCCACAGGTCCGTTCGGCGCCAAGTCGTTGGCGGAATCCTGTCTCATCGTTCCCGCGCCCGCCATCGCCAACGCCATCTACGACGCTGTGGGTGTGCGCGTGCGCGACCTGCCCATCACGCCGGAAAAGATCCTGGCCGGCCTGGGAAAGCTCTGATCGGCTTCAGGCATTTCGCCGATTCGCGTCGACCTCGAGGCATCATCCGCTAAACGTAAGATTCCGCTTGATTTGCACGAGCCTTAGTGACAGACTTCCGGCCTTGCACAGGGGGACTAGGGCCATGCTTCGACGCGGTTGGGCAGTCGCTTGCACAGTGTTGTTGCTTGCAGTCAGCGCCTTCGGGCAACAGTTGGCGACCTTGAAGTTGACGGTAGACGATTCCACCGGCGCGGTGGTTCCCGGCGCTAACGTCACACTGAAGAACACGGAAACCGGCGCTCGGCGAACTGCCGTCACCGACGCCAACGGTCTGGCGGTAATTGCTGGCGTACCCGCAGGCAGCTATGAACTGACCGCCGAGGCCAAGACCTTCACTGCCCGCACCGTTCCCGTGCAGCTTTCGGTCGGCCAGACCGCGACCTTGACGGTCCGGTTGGGGATTGAAGTGCGCCAGGAAGTCGAGGTGCAGGAAACCGCCCAGGCCATCGATCCGGAAAAATCCGATGTCAGCCAGGTCATCGAGTCGCGCAAGATCGCCGACCTGCCTATCTCCGGGCGCGACTTCATCGACTTCGTGCTGCTCACCCCGTCGGTGGCGGTCGGCCGCAGCACGGCGGTCGGCGCCCAATCTCCTTTCACCGAGACCGTCCTGAAGCTGAGCTTCGGAGGCACGCGCGAGAGCCATACCTCCTTCTTCGCCCTCGACGGCCTGGACTACACCACCAGCATCTCCGGCGTGCAGCGCGTCAGCCCGTCGCAGGACTGGGTGCAGGAGTTCCGCGTGGTGGAAAGCCCCTATAACGCCGATACCGGACGCAGCCTGGGTTCGGTAGTCAACACCATCACCAAGTCCGGCACCAACGACCTGCACGGCACTTTGTACGAGTATTTTCGCAACGACGCGCTCAACGCCAACAACCTGCTCTCCGCGCCCGGATTCACCACCCTGCGTTTTAATCAGTTCGGAGGCACGCTGGGTGGCCCGCTGCGCAAGGAGAAGAACTTCTTCTTCGCCGGGTATGAAGGCCAGCGGCGGGCTGAGTCGCCCATCTATTCCAGCTTCATCCTGAACACCATCAACCCGAATCCGGCGACGTGCCCGGTGTTGCCGCCGCCCGGAACCTTCAATCCCGCCTGCCTCAGCATCAACGGAACCAAGCAGTTCTTCGGCCTGCAGCCGGAGACGCTGGGCTCCATCCTCTCCGTGGACAACTACGATAAATTCTTCATCAAGATCAACAACGTCTTGAGCGAACGCACGTTTTGGAACATCGGCTACCTGTTCAACGACACCCGCAAGGAGAACGTGCGCGGCGCACCTCCGGGCGAAGGCCTGCCTTCTTCCTACCGGGACAATCCGGTGCGCGACCAGACGGTGTACACCAACCTGGTTCACGTCTTTTCGCCGGAGTGGACCAGCAGCACGCTGTTACAGTACGGCCGCCGCACCTTCGACCTCATCCCCAAGGGCGCGGGGCTCGAGCCCGCCATCAGTATTCCCAATCTGCTCTCCGGTGGCGGATTCGTGGGCAGCGTCCGTTTCTACCGCGAGCAGCGGGTGCAGTTCGCCGAGAATGTCACCTGGACTCACGGCAAGCACACGGTGAGATTCGGCGGCGAAATCCACCCCGTGTGGACCAACACGCAGGTGCCGCTGTTCACCCCGGGATTCGGAGTCTTCTGCCCCGACGGCTTCTTTGGCGTGCCTATTTCCGGGTGCCGTCCCGGGGTCACGCAGCCCATCGAAGAGGTCTTTCTGTTCCTGGAACCGCGTGAATTCTTCGGCCAGCCCATCCCCGCGCGCACTGCTCCGTTCTTCAGCGACCTGTTCACCGGCCCGGCGGCGCCCATCTTCGACGCCAGCACGCGCGTCAGCTACGTTCACAAGCTCTACTCGCTCTACGTGCAGGACCAGTGGCGTGTGAAGCCCAACCTGAGCCTGACCTTCGGCCTTCGCTACGACGTCGATGTCCTGCCTTCCGCAGTCGATACCAAGACCACCGGCCCCGACCTGGTGAGCCCGGGCAGGTTCCACACCACCGATTACAACAACTTCCAGCCGCGCGTGTCGTTTGCCTACTCGTTCCGGGGAGGCAAGGACGTCTTGCGCGGCGGCTATGGGCTCTTCAACGCCCCTTTCGTCTACAGCGACATCCTGGTGAGCTGGATCGGCGCTTCGGAGTTCACGTATATGCTGGACACCAACGTCGGTCCGTTCGGCCCTCCCCTACTTCCTGAATTCTCCGATCCTAATAACACTCTGATCGGATTCGGCGCTTCCGGGGCTGTGGGGCTGCCGTCGGGTATCTTTCCCGGCCCTTCCGCCTTCTTCAATTTTGCAACCACCGGAGCTTACCCCACGCCCATCGGTCCCTTCCCGCTCCAGTTTCCGCTGGGCTACGCCAAGCGGGACTTCCCCAACGCCTATTCGCAACTGGCCAGCTTGGAACTGGAACATGAGCTGGGCAAGAACTGGTTCGTTTCTGCCGGGTATCAGTACATCCACGCGCTGCAGTTGCCGGTCTACGACAGCGTGAACGGACTGCCGAATCCCAATGGACGCGACCCCATCACGGGACTGCCTCTGCCCTGTGCGCCGGCGGGTTCCGTGGCTCCCACGCCGCTCGGCAAGGAGACCTTCTGTCCGGCGGATCCCAGTTTTGGCTTTACGCTGTACGTGCACCCGGTGGGATTCTCCATCTACCACGCGGGCACGGCCAGCCTGCGCAAGAACTTTGCCAACCACTACAGCATCCTGGCCAACTACACCTACTCCAAGTCCATCGACATCTCCACCACCATCAACCTGCCCAACGTGCCGGAAAACTACCTGCGGCACGACCTGGACCGCGCCATCGGCGATAACGACATCCGCCATCGCGTCACGGTGGCCGTGCTCGGCGAGTCGCCCAGGCAGTGGCCGCGCGTGTTGCGCGATTTCAAGTCCTCCATCCTGATGAGCGCACAGAGCGCCCGCTACTTCACCATCAACGCCGGTTTCGACACCAACGGCGATTTGTTCCCGTTCTCCGATCGCGTCGGGACCATCGGCCGCAACACCTACAAGGGAGATCCCTACTTCAACCTGGACCTTCGCGTCCAGCGCGGCATCCCCTTCAGCGAGCGGATCCGCGGCGACTTCAGCGTGGAGTTCTTCAACCTGTTCAACATCGTCAACGTGCAGGACGTCAACCACGTGTATGGGGCGCCCGATTTCGTCACGCCGGTTCCCCGGGAATTCGGCGATGGCATCACCACGCCCGCTGGCTTTGGGTCGCCCAAGTTCGCGGCGCCGGCGCGCCAGATCCAGTTATCCTTCCGCTTGAGCTTCTAGCGGATGGATTCGGACGGTCGGCCGGGAGAGTTGCTTCTCCCGGCCGGGTCAAGCCCAAATTGGCCGGCCGCAGTTAGCCCGGCACTGTTCAGGAAAATCATGATCAAGCCCTATACGGCAGTCGGACTCATCCCCACCGTGCGCGGCATCCGCAGCCGCAAGGACATCAGGATCAACCTCGAGCACATCAAGCATCTGGTGAAGGCTGCCAGTTGGCTCTCGGCGCTCGACATCCCCGTGCGTCTCATTGCGCTGCCGGAAGGCGCGTTGCAGGCCTTCAACGACGAGGTCCTCGACCTCGACCACGTCGAGTTCGCCCGCAAATGCGCCATCGACATCCCCGGCGAAGAAACCGAGGAACTGGGCAAGATCGCGCGTGAATACAACGCCTTCATCATGGCGCAGGCCAAGGCCCGCCACCCGGAGCTGAAAGACCGCTTCTTCAATGTCGGCTTCGTCATCAACCCGCGCGGGAAAGTCATCCTCAAGCATTACAAGGTCTCGCCGCTGTTTCCGGTCGAGCATTCCGTCTGTCCGCATGATGTGTACGACTGGTGGATTGAAAAGTACGGCCGCAATCTCGACGCCTTCTGGCCGGTAGTGGATACCGAGATCGGCCGCCTGGGCATCATGATGGCCAACGAGGGGTCGTATCCGGAGAACGCCCGCGCCTTGGCGCTGAACGGCGCCGAAGTCGTCTATCGCGCCTCCTATCCCCACCCCGGCACGGGAAACGAATTTTTCGAGATTCAGAGTCGCGCCCGCGCCCTGGACAACAATTTCTATGTCGTAGCTCCCAACCTGGGCACGTACTATCTGTTTCCGGACAGCACCACCGCGATCGACACCTTCGGCGGCCGCTCGTTCATCTTCAACTACAAGGGACAGATCGTGGGCCGGCAGGAATACAGCGGCTGCTCCACCTACGTGGCCGGGGTCATCGACATCGAGGCCCTGCGCGACCATCGCGCCCGCGCCCAATGGGACAACTGGCTGAAGGACTTGCGCACGGAGCTTTACCAGATCGTGTACGAGAAACCCATTTACCCCAAGAACCTGTACCTCAAGCGGGAACCGATGAAGCATGCCGAGTACCGCTCCAGGGTCATCAAGCGCCAGATCCGTCTCATGCACGACCGCGGTATCTGGAAGAAACCCGGCCGCTGAGCGCTGCGTCAGCCGGACCTCCGGGTCGGGAAGGGAACCACGCCATGTCGTCCAATCTGAAAGCCTCCGGAAGCGATTTCTTCACCGTCGATCCCCGGCGAACCGCCCTCATCGTCATTGACATGCAGAATGCCTTCGTCGCCGAGGGCGCTCCCTTCGAAACGCCCAGAGCGCGCGCCATGCTGCCGCGCCTGGAGCGCCTGATCCGCTTCGCCCGGGAACAGCGGATGCCCATCGTCTGGACGCAGTCCGACCACCGGCCACCCTACGGCGGCTTGATGCTGCGCAAGTTCCCCATTATTCAGGAACAGCGGGTGCTGTGGAGCGGCGAGCCCAGCTTCGAGATGTACCCCGACATGCTCCAGCCGCAGGAGGGCGCGCACGAGTACCGCATCGTGAAGCACAAGTTCGATGCCTTCTTCGAGACCGATCTGGACGCCATCCTTCGCTACCACAACATCGACACCGTGATCATCACCGGGACAGCGACCAACGCCTGCTGCGAATCCACCGCGCGCTCCGCGTTCATGCGCGACTACCAGGTGGCCTTCCCCAGCGACGCGAACGCCACCTTTGACGCAACCATGCACGAGGCTACGCTGCGCAACATCGAGCTGCTCTTCGGCCGCGTGATGACCACCGACCAGCTTCTGGCGGAGATGGAAGGAGCGATGGCTGGTGCTACCGCACAATCCTCCCACCGCGACGCTCAACGTTGAGTGACATCCATGACCGCGTGACCTCCACAGGAGTTGGCAGATGGCGAAATTCGTCCTGATTCACGGCTCATGGCACAGCGGCAGTGCTTGGAGCCAGACCACCCAGCACTTGAAGGCTGCGGGGCACACCGCCTTCACGCCCACCATCGCGGGGCACGGCAAAGGCAGCAACAAGGCCGTCAACCACGCGCAGTGCACACAGTCCATCGTCGACTACATTGTGAGCAATGACGTGCGCGACTTCGTCCTGGTGGGACACAGCTTCGGCGGCACCATCATCGCCAAGGTCGCCGAAGTCATGCCGGAGCGCATTCGCCGGCTGGTCTTCTGGAACGCCTTCGTGCTCCAGGACGGCAACTGTTTGCTCGATGAGATTCCGCCCTACTATCGTGAGTTGTTCGACCGGCTCGCCCGGGAATCTGCCGACCACACCGTCATGGCGCCCTTTCCCATCTGGCGCGAGGCTTTCATCAACGACGCCGACCTCGCCCTCGCCAAGTCCGCCTACGAATCCCTTTCACCCGAGCCCTACCAGCCCTTCCAGGACAAGCTGGACATGAAGAAGTTCTATTCGCTCGAGATTCCGCGCAGCTACCTCAACTGCACCGAGGACATCGCCCTTCCTCCCGGCGAATGGGGCTGGCATCCGCGCATGTCCAGCCGCCTGGGACTCTGCCGCCTGGTGCAGATGCCCGGCAGCCATGAAGTGATCTTCACCAACCCCAAGGGTCTGGCGGAAAAACTCATCGAGGCCGGGCGCGACTAGCGCCACTGTAGCGCCGGAGTCTCGCTGGCTGTCGCGCGGGCATCCTGCCCGCGCTCTGGTTCGTTTCTGGGCAACAGCCTTAGACCGCGACGGTGCCCCATGTCTACGCGGTGTTTTTCCGCGGAGACACGGGAGAACGAACAACCACGGGGCCTTAGACCGCTAGCCAGCCACGGAACCCCCTCGCCGCATAGTAGGAATCCGCACCGTTGTGATACAGGAAAACAGTGTGGTAGCGGCGATCACAAAACAGGGCGCCGCCGAGTTTTCGGATCCCAGCCGGTGTCTTCACCCAGCTCGACGTCTTCGTGTCGAAGTTTCCTAGTTTCTGCAGCTCTCGATATTGCCCTTCCGTCAGCAGCTCAATGCCCATCGCCTCTGCCATATCCACAGCGCTGTTCTTTGGCTTGTGCTCTTTCCTTGACTCCAGCGCTTCACGGTCATAGCAAACACTCCTGCGGTCCTTGGGACTTTCCGCTGAACAGTCATAAAAAATGTATTCGCCGGTCTTCTTGTCATGACCAACAACATCCGGTTCGCCGCCCGTCCTTTCCATTTCATTGAGGGACCACAGCTTTTCAGCATTCGCTTCCAACTTTGCTTGTACTTTGGCCCACTCAAGACCTTTATGCCGGTTCATGTTCTTCTCGAAACGGGCGCTTAGTGCTTTGAGCAGTTCTTCTCGTTGCTGTTTTGAAAGCGTTGCGTTGGGCATAGTCTTACGTGGACTCGGGAAATTCAAAACCAGCGTTGGCCAAACAGCCGAGGGTGCCCCATGTTTGCGCCATGCTGTTCGGCGCAAACGTGGGACGACCTGCCCTAGAACGGAAACGGCCGCTTCCCCTGCTGGATAGTGATCCACTTCACTTCCGTCATCTCCTCGATGCCGCAGCGGCCGTTCTCCCGCCCGAAGCCGCTGTTTTTCACGCCCCCGAACGGCGCCGTGGGTTCGTCGTGAAGGGTGCAGTCATTGATGTGGACCATCCCTGCCTCCAGCCGCTCGGCGAACTTCAGCGCCATGTCGATGTCGCGCGTCATCACCGAGGAGGAAAGCCCGTAGCTGGTGTCGTTGGCCACTTCCAGGGCGTGCTGCGCATCCCGCACCCGGATGATCGAAGTCACCGGCGCGAACGTCTCTTCGTGGTAGACCTTCATCTTGGGAGTCACTTCCGCCAGGACTGTGGGCTGGTAGAACGGGCCGTCGTGCGTGCCGCCGGTCAGCAGCTTCGCCCCCTTGGCCACCGCGTCTTCGATGTGGCCGTCCACGAAGGCGCAATGTGACTTGCGGATGATAGGTCCGATCACCGTCGCCGGATCGCGCGGATCACCCACCTTCACCGTCTTCGTCTTGGCCACGAACTTCCTGCAGAACTCGTCATATACCGGGTCTTCCACGATGATGCGCGAGCTGGCCATGCACACCTGTCCCTGGTGGATGTAGATGCCGAAGGCGGCGCAATCGACGGCGTAGTCGATATCGGCGTCTTTCAGCACGATGAACGGGTTCTTGCCGCCCAGTTCCATCACGAAGCGCTTGAAGTACTTTGCCGCCTCGGCGGCCAGGATGCGTCCCACCTTGTCCGACCCCGTGAATGTGATCAACTTCACGCGCGGGTCGGCGATGAGCTGCCGTACGATGTCCGGTCCGGGCCCGGAGAGCACGTTCAGAACGCCCGGAGGCAATCCTGCCGCCGCGAAGATTTCGGCGATCTTCAGCCCCACGATGGGTGTTTCCTCCGAGGGCTTCAGCACGAACGTGTTCCCCGCAGCCAGCGCCATGGCCACTTTCTTTAGCGGGAGGAACATGGCGGCGTTGAACGGCCCTATCCCCGCTACCACGCCCAGCGGCCGCCGCACCGAGAACGAGAACTGTCCCGGTTGCAGCATAGGCATGGTCTCGCCCGTGATGCGCCGGCACTCGCCCGCCATGGCGCGCAAAAAGTCGGTCACCAGGTGAACTTGGAAGTGCGCAAAGCCGAAGGCGGCGCCCGTCTCTGTCATCAGCAGGTCGACCAGGCCCTCGGTTTGCGCCTCGGCGATGTCCGCTGCCTTCAGCAGGACGCGCTCGCGTTGCGCCGCTGTAGTTGCCGCCCACAGCGCTCGCGCCTCATACGCCGCCCTGATGGCGCGCTCCACGTCCTCCCCGGTGGCCTGGTGGATGGTCCCGATCACCTCGCCGGTCGCCGGGTTGATGTCCTGAAAAAGGACCCCGCCGGTCGACGCCACCCATTCACCGGCAATGAATAGCTTGTGCTCTGCCAACTGCATGGCTGGTTCTCCTGGTCTGACGCTGCCGTCCGTCTGTCGTCGGCCAATGGTAGGGCTTCGTTCCGGCGTCCCGCAAGTCGGGAGGACGTGATGCCTGTCACTTCGGCGCGTGACCCTCGTCACCGCCCGGTGCAGGCCCGTCCGGCTACCCTTCAGCGGAGTTCACCGGGGAGTGTGGACTCGCAAGCGAGGCGGGCATGACGACATCAAGAATGAACTTTTGGGTGGAATGCGAGCGCGTCCACGATGACCACGAATCGGTGATGGCCGACCTGGCCGAACTGGCCTATGCCCTCGACAGCCTGGAACGCTACGGCCAGGGTTTCGCGCAGCTCAGCGATACCGGCGATCTCTATCGCTACGGTGTCCGTCTCTGCGAGACCATTCCCGACCACTTCTCGCGCGAAGAGATCTGGCTGCAGGAGGAAGTGTCGGCCATCAGTCCCGAACTGGCGGACTTCGCCCGCGAGATGGTCGGCCAGCACCAACAACTGCGCGGCGAACTGCGCGACTTTCGCAGTGCCCTCGAGCAGTTGCGCGGCGCCACTGAAGAGGAACTGCCGGATATCGTCGCCAGCGTCCGCGAGCAGGGGTGGCAGGTGGCCCGCAACCTGGCCGGCCACGTCGCGCTCGAAGAAGAGCAGCTCCGCGGCTTTCTCTAGACCGCCCCGCACCACTGACCCGCGCTCCACAAGGGACGCGGCGGCGCCTCTACAGCAGCCCCGCTTGGCGCAGCACGGTGGCATGGTCCCAGTAGATGCGCTCCCCTGCGATCTTTCCTTGATCGAACAGGATGATGGCTACGACCTCGATGTCGATGCGCCGTCCAGTCGGTGCCACCCCGGGCAGGAGCCATTCCATCCTCCGGTCGTGAGTGAACGCGTGTCGGACTTCGTCCACCAGCGCGTTCTTCCCCACGATTCGCCGCACCACTCGGACCTCGTTGTCGGCTGGCAGTGACGGCAGGAACTGCTCGCTGTAGAAACGCCGCACGCTTTCGCGCCCACGGCCTCCAGACCCCACCGCAACGTTGATCACGAACGGATCGTCGGTCATGGTGGCCATGGCGGCCTCCACATCCTTGCGCTCGAATTCAGCCCCGATATGCTCTTCCCACAAGGCGATCATCTCCTGTTCTGTCATGCCCATGCATACCTCCCTACAGGACGCGGCGGCGCCTCTACGCCCGCGCCGGCGCTGCTTCTCTTTTTGCAGCGCCGTGGAGGGCCGCCCGCGCGCTGCGGAACGGTCCTCGCAGCAGCGTCAGCAGCCCCACGTTGACGATCATGGAAACCGCGAAGATGCCGAACGACCAGTCGTAGTTCCCGAAGCGGTTCAGCAGGTATCCGCCCAGGTAAGTTGACACGATCGATCCGGCATAGCCCGCCGTGTGCGCCAGGCCCACGGCTTTGCCGCTGTCGGAAGCCGGCACCAGGTGCGCCAGCAGCCCGGCCAGCGGCACGGCGATCATGCTCGTCCCCACCGCTTTCCAGAAGACCACTGCCGAAACCTGCCCGATGGTCATCGCCGGAAACATGACCAACAGCACGGGACACACGGCGCAGATCAGCGATCCGGCCACCGCCACGCCCCACGCGCCCACGCGGTCGCTCAGCCAGCCCGCGAACACCGAACCCGGGATCAGCACCACGCCCAGCAGCATCGAAACCGAGCCCACTTCCGGCGGCGTGTACTGCCGCACCACTTTCAGATACTCCGGCAGCCAGGTCAGCAGCCCGTAGGTTTGGAACAGGAACAAAAAGTAGACGCCGGAAGCCAGCAGCAACGCCTTCCCCGCCAGCGTCCGAACCGACGAACGCGGTGACCCGTTGACCGCGGCGTCCGGCGCGTTCCGCAGGCTCTCGCCGCGCGTCAGCAGCAGGAACAGCACGCCCACGGCCACCGTGACCGCGGCGTAGAGTTCGAAGGCGCGCGGCCAGCCCATGCGCGCTGCCAGGATCGGCGTGGCCAGCAACGCCACAGACATTCCCAGGTAGAGCGAGCTCAGGAACGATCCGCTGGCCAGGTTCACCCGCTCCCGCGGCAACAGATGAATGGCCGCCGCCAGGCCGGGAATGAACACCATGGTCGCGCCCATCCCGATCAGCACGCGGCACCCCAGCAGCCACCCGAAACTCGGCGCATGAGCGGAGAAATATCCCGCCGTGGCCACCAGGCCCAACCCCGCCAGCACGAACCGCTTCACCCCGAAGCGGTCGCTGTAGATGCCCGCGGCCAAACTGCCCGCCGTGCGCACCACCGAGTAGGCGGTCATCATCAGGCCGGCGCGTTCGTAGTCCACGCCGAAATGCCGCGCCACCTCGCCGAGCACCGGCGGTACGGAGAAGATGGCCACGTAGGCCATGAAGTCGGCCGCGCACAGAAGCAGCAGCAGTTTCCAGCGGCTCAGGGAATCCAGCGAGCGGTCGGCGGCAGCCACGGGCCTACTTGCCGGCGCTCCCGGCCAGCGACTTGCGAAAGGCGTCCAGGTTGGACTTGTCCACCAGCATGGTTCCGGTATCGACGAACTGCGGCACTTCGGCGCGGGCGCCTTCACCCGCCGCACCGGATTTCTTGTGGTACAGCTCGTCGAGCATTTTCAGTCCGCTGAAGCCCATGGTGTAGGGCTTTTGCGCGATGGTGGCGAGAATCACGCCTTTCCCGATCCAGTCCAGCGTTCCCTCATCCGCGTCCATGGCCACCACCACCTTGTCCCGCGCGTCATGGCGGTCGAGCACCTCCGCTACCTCTTTGCCGGCCAGCGCTTCCAGGCAGACGAACGCCTGCACCTCGTCTTTGGACTTTTCCACGATTTCCTTGGCGCGGTCGAAGGCCAGGGTCGGAGTCCCCTGAATGTCCACGACTTCCACGATCTTGATCTTCGGATGCGCTTCCAGCACCGAACGGTATCCGTTCAGGCGCTCCCGCAGATTGGCTTGCCCGGGCATGGTGAACACCACCACGTTGCCCTTGCCGCCCAGCGCTTTGACCAGCACCTCGCCGCCCAGCTTGCCGGCCTCATAGTTGTTGGTGCCGATGAACAACAAGCGCTTGCTCTCCGGGACGTCCGCGTCCACTGTGAGGACGTTAATGCCGGCCGCGACTGCCGCATCGATCTCCGGCCTCATCAGCTTGGGGTCGGCGGCCGACACTAGGATGCCCGTCGGCTTCTTCTGCACGATCTTGTGGAACTCCTCCTGCTGCGCCTTCGGGTCGTAGGTATCCGGGCCGACGAAGTCCGCCCGCACCTTGAGTTGCCGGGCGGCATCCTCGAACCCGGCCCGCGCCTCCTGCCAGTAGCCCACCTTCTTGTTGGCCGTTACCAGGTAGTACATCTCGTCGGAGTCGTGAGGGGAACGGCTGCAGGAGCCGACCGTCAGGAGCAGCAACGCCAGGCTCGCCGCCAGCCGCAACAGACTTGTCTGGAACATGGCGAACTCCTTCTCGCGCGCGCCGCCGAAACGGGCCTTCGACCGGGTAGGTGCGCTGGCACGCCGGTGGGCCGCGGCTGGAGATGGCCGCGATTCTAGATCAGTCGCAGGAGAAAATGAAAAGGGCGGACTCGTCTCGCCGCCCTCACCTTCGTTCGTTGGCCCTGCCGCACCTACTCCAGCGACTTCGGGTCGGAAAGATTCTTGGGTGTCTTCGAGTTCAGCAGCGAAACCAGCGCCTGTCCGGCTGACGGCACGCCCACTTTCCCCTCCCGCAGGATCTCGCGCGCGCTGATCTCCCGCCCGTAAAGACTCTTGTTCGGACCGTTGTCCTGTCGCAGCGTTGAGCCCTCGAGCGAAACCCCCGCAAACAGTCCCCGCGAGCGCGAATAGGAGAGGATCTCCGCCCGCATCACCACGTCCGTCGCCGCCGTCGCCGTGCGGCCCTTGGGACCGGCCGCCGCCGCCGCATCGGCTCCCAGCTTTACCTTGCTGCCCATGACCGACCGCGCCCCCCGCGGGTTCATCACCAGCAGCACGAAATCGGTTTCCTGGCCGCCCAGTTGCAGACCGATGTTGCCGCCCTCCAGCCGGAACATGGCGGGTGCGCCCCACGGCCCGGTGAAGTTCGCCCCGCCGCGGCAGACCATCGCTCCTCGCCCGTAGCTGCCCCCGATCCCGATGGCGAACTTTTTCACGCCCGGCAGTACGATGATGCACTCCGCCTTGTCCAGCAGGTCCTGCGGAATGTTGTCTGGGATATTGAGGATCTCCTTCATTACCTGGCCCGCATTCTCCAGCCGCTCATTCTCTTTATCGCCGGCCAGCGCCGGTACCGCCGCCATGACCACCACCAGGACCCACGCCAAGGATCGATGCATGATTCCTCCCTTCACCACATCCTACCGAAAGATGACCGCCCGCAACGTCGAGTTGCCTGCATGCGCGCCAGACTAGCTGACCACTGGCCACTGACGACTGACCACTAGCCACTCCCTTTCCCCCGCGCCAGCACCAGCGTGATGTCGTCCGGCTGTTCCACCCCGCCGATCCAGTCTCTCACAGCCCCCACCACGGCTTCGGTGATTTGTGGCAGCGGCAGATGGCGGTTCTCCAGCACCAGATCGATCAGGCGCGCCTCCCCGAACTCACCGAACTCGTTCTCCGGCTCGGTGATGCCGTCGCTGAAAGCCAGGAAAATGTCCCCCGGACGCAGTTCGCACCGGGCCTCCTCGAAGCTCAGGTCGTCGAACATTCCCAGCACCGTGCCGCCTTCGCACAATCGCTCTAGTTCTCCGTTGGCGCGCAGCACGATGGGCGGCAGATGTCCCGCGTTCGAATAATGCAGCGTCCGCGACGCGCCGTCGTAAAAGCTCAGGAAAAGCGTCGCATACTTCTCCGGCGTCGTGCTGCGGTACAAGTGATGGTTCAGCACTTTGAGCAAATGTGCCGGCGACATGGCGCCGTTCACCGAGGCCACCGCCAGCGAACCGCCGGCACCGCGCCCGTGAACTGCGGCTACTCCAGCCCTCTCCATCACGCTGCCGATCTGGAACGCCCGCACCGCCGAGTGCAGCGTCGCCATCAGCAGCGCGGCCGAAATCCCCTTGCCGCTGATGTCGCCCAGTGCGATCCCCAGTCGGTCATCGCCGGCAACCAGAAAGTCATAGTAGTCGCCGCTCACGATCCGGGCTGGCTGGCACACACCGTGCACCTCCAGACCCGGCGTTGACGGGAATTCGCGCGGAAAAAGCTGGTTCTGCACCTCTTGGGCGATGGCCAGCTCGCTCTGCAGGCGGTTCTTTTCCTTCTCTTCCACCAGCAGCCGCTGGAGCGATGCGCTCATGGAGTTGAACGACGATTCCAGCTCCGCCAACTGGTCCTTCTGCCGCACCGCGATGCGGTAGCTCAGGTCGCCGCGGTTGATGTGCTGCGTGGCCTCGTACAGCGAATGCACCGATCTGGTGACCGTGCGCGTCAGCCCGATGGCTACCGCCACCGCCACCAGCGCGATGATGGCCAGGAACACGGCCAGCGCTACCAGCACGGCCGCCCACGCTCCCGCCCACGCCCCGAACGTCCCGAACAGCCGGGCATACAGCGCCGAGGGACGCGTCCGCACCGTGAACAGGCTGGCCGCCTCCTCGCCCGTTTTCCAGTCCGCATACATGAAGATGGCGCCGAAGGTCACTGGCCGGTCCAGCCAGCGCGTCGCCGGCGGCAAGCGCCCGCCCTCTACGTTCAAGCTCGATTGTCCCGGAGCCGGCTGCGACGTCCTCCGCCGCACCCGCAACCCGGGCCGCTCGGTTCCTTCCGGCCGGTTCTCGAGTTGCACCAGCGGACGTTCGCCCTCCTGCGCGGGTTCAAAATCGGAGCCCACGCTGAACTCTCCGCTCGTGACGTAGAAGGTCGTGCGGCCCAGGCCCGCCGCGACGCGCTCCACCACTTCCCGGTCCAGCGGCGTGCTGCTGAGCACGGTCATCCGCTCCGAGCCCACGTTCACTGAGGTGGCGGCGCGCAAGTACAGCCCGCCTTCGTCCAGGGCTACCCCGCTGAAGTTGTCCTTGAGCCACGCCGGCGCCGCCAACGCTTGTGTTCCCGGCTCGCCCTGCAACACGAACGGACGTCCCCGGTACCACGCCACCACCTGCGTCTTCGACGAAACCGGCAGGCCGATCTCCAGTTCCCGGCTCTCCGTCACCGACGCGCTCGTCCCGCGCCCGCGCCGCAGGCTGCCCGCCAGCGCCGACGCCCGGCTCGCATTGGCCGATTGCAGTGCCTTCACTTCCGCCTGCAGATCGGAGGTCACCAGGAAGGTCGCGAACTGTCCCGCGAAGATGTAGAACGAAACCAGCGCCATGGCCACCAGCAGCACCGCCGGCACCACGCCCACAAGAAAGTAGGTCACGATCAGCCGGTTGCGCAGCCGCCACAGCAGCACCCGCCGCACCCAGCCCACCAGCAGCAGGCCGTACATCCCCGCCAGCACTACGTTGAAAAAAGTGATCCAGTCGGAAAGGTTCCCGCCGGCTCCCGGCCCGGGCTTCGCCAGCAGCCACACCCCGCGCACCACCATCAGCGCCAGGTCCACCGCCAGCAGGTAGAGCGCAAGCTGCCCCAGCAGGCTGGTGGGAGCCGCCTGCCCGAGCTTGCGACGCAGAAATCGGTAAAGTCTCACGGCGGGACCGGAGTCGCGAGCCTTGATTATATGCGCGGTGCTGAGCACGCCACTCGCACTCGACCTCTCCCCATGCCGCCGTCATCCTGAGCGGGGGAGGGCTACCGCGCGCACTTTCCAGCGCGGGAAACCCGAGCGAAGAATCTCGGGCTTGCTGTTCCGAAGGCCAAGCCGACAGCGGAAAGCGCAGAGCGGGAAGCGCGCCGCATCCGCTAGATTTCCGGATAAAAATCGAAAAACGCCTCCACGCTCGCCCGCAACTGCTTCTCGATATCTTCCTTGCTGCCTTCCAGGATGTGCATGGTGATGCGCGCCTCGCGCCCGCTCTTCAGTTTCACCGGCGCTTCTCCCACTTCCGCGATATCGTCCGACGGCAGCAGCCGCATGCCGTACACCAGGGTCAGGTTAGCCATGTCCGCATTCTAGCCAAGAGCCAACGGCCAGGAGCCAGGAACCGACAGCCAACCACCGCCTCTACGTTAGAATGACCTTCGTGCGCCTTTCGCTGCCGGCCTTTGTTCTCGCTTCGCTTCTGGCCTTGGCCCAGGAACCTGCCGCCAAGCCTGAAGTCCGCGTCACGTACCTTAACGTCTGCGCTCCCTCGCCCGACGAAAAGCAGGCGTTGGCCGCGGCGCTCGCCGCCATTCCTGAGCGTGTCCGCTTCGCCGCCGACTTCGAGGTCGCCCGCGGCCGCTCCACCATGCCCGACGCTCCCGTTTCCAACTGGGTCCGCATCCGCCGCGAGATCCCCGAGGGCCTGCTCTCCAGCGTGCAGTACTCCATCAGTGTGGACGACAACAGCATTGCCGAGACGCTGGTCTTCCGCCTGCGCGATCCCAAAGACGTCCTCATGCTTTCCATTCAGGATACGGTCAGCGCCTCGGCCGACATCGCTTCCGTCCTCGCCCTCAACACGCCCGCCAACCACGTCAAGATCGAGCGCTTCGGCAAGCCTTCGGTCGCTCTCGCCCGCTGCCCGAAGGCCGACCAGTCCGGCTTCGAACCGCTCTTCCGCCAGGCCTCGGACATCATGGCCCGCTACCGCGCCATCTTGCGCGTGCGCTCCACCGTGCCCGGCGACCTCTCTCGTCTGGGCGTCGGCGCCCGGAAGTCTGCACCCGCCAAACCTGCGCCTTCTCCGCCGAAACCCAACAATCCCTGAAAGTGGTTCACCTCGGTTGAAATCTGTCTTGAAAGGGCGCGCCTTCAGCCGCGCCGTTCCGGCTTTCCTTCCCTACAAGGGCTTTGGCCCCTCAGGAGAACCGGCAGACATTTTGAAAGAGCACTGGTGCTACACTCGCCTGAATCAAGCGAGTCAGTCTCGCCATCTAACAACGGCTGGCTAAGAACTAGTGGCTGGCAGCTAGGAGCTAGAAGCTTGATTCACAATGTCGTGGTTCTCGGCTCCGGATGTTCCGGACACACGGCCGCGCTCTACGCCGCGCGCGCCAACCTCAAACCTCTGGTCATCGAGGGCCACGAGCCCGGCGGCCAGCTCTCGCTCACCACCCTGGTGGAAAATTTCCCCGGCTTCCCCGACGGCATCCAGGGCCCCGAACTCATCGAAAACATGAAGAAGCAGGCCGCGCGTTTCGGCGCCGAGTACCGCTCCGGCCACCTGGTCAGCGCCGATCTCAGCCGCCGTCCCTTCAAGCTCAACCTCGGCAAGGAGACGCTGGAGTCCAAGACGCTCATCATCGCCAGCGGGGCTTCAGCCCGCTGGCTCGGACTGCCCAACGAGCAGGCGCTCATCGGACACGGCGTCTCCTCCTGCGCCACTTGCGATGGCTTCTTCTTCTCCGGCAAGCCCGTGGTTGTGGTCGGCGGCGGCGACTCCGCCATGGAGGAAGCGCTCTTCCTCACCCGCTTCGCCACCGAAGTCACTATCGTGCATCGCCGCGACGAATTCCGCGCCTCCAAGATCATGCTCGACCGCGCCCGCGCCAACCAGAAGATCAAGTTCCTCACCCCCGTCGTGGTCGAAGACGTCTATGACGTCGGCAGGAAAGAAGTCACCGCCGTCAAGCTGCGCAACCTCAAGACCAACCAGACCTGGGACTTTCCCACCAGCGCGCTCTTCCTCGGCATCGGCCACATCCCCAACGCCAAAATGTTCGCGGGCCAGCTCGACATGGATTCCGAGGGCTACCTCATCACCCGGGACTACGTCTTCACCCGCGTCCCCGGCGTCTTCGCCTCGGGCGACGTCATGGACCGCCGCTACCGCCAGGCCATCACCGCTGCGGGTACCGGCTGCATGGCCGCCATGGAAGCCGAAAAATTCCTCGAAGCCGAGGGCCACTGATCCACCCTGCCACACTGACCACTGACCACTGACCACTGACAACTGACCACTGTTGTGTTACAACCATCGCTCCGCATGTCGCCGCGTCGCACGCCATCTCACCGCGCGGGTGCCGCTTGCTGAGGGCGCTGTTCATCCGTCTTTCTGAGAGCCGCTCCCTGCGCGCCTTTGCCGAGCGCTCTCCCGCCGGCCGCCGCGTCTCCCGCCGCTTCGTCGCCGGCGAGACGCTCGAGGAAGTGCTCGCCGCCACCCGTGCCGTCAACCAGTCCGGCATGTCGGTCTCCATCGACAATCTGGGCGAGAACGTCACCAACGCCGAGGAGGCCCGCCGCAGCGCCGCGCTCTACCACCAGCTCCTCGACCACATCGCCGCCCGCTCGCTCGACGCCAACATCAGCCTCAAGCTCACCCACATGGGCCTGGACGTCGATGAATCGCTCGCCCACACCCTGGTCTCCGACCTTGTCGCCCA
This sequence comes from Terriglobales bacterium, assembly GCA_035573675.1. Taxonomy (NCBI): domain Bacteria; kingdom Pseudomonadati; phylum Acidobacteriota; class Terriglobia; order Terriglobales; species Terriglobales bacterium. Next base: position 77,075 of record DATMAB010000010.1, on the reverse strand, counting down.
CGCCGCGCGCCTGCGCAGCTTCGTGCGTGTGGATATGGAAGGCTCGCCCTACACCCAGCGCACCCTCGACTTCGTCCGCCACCTGCATCGCCACCCGCAGAACGCCGGCATCATCGGCGCTGTCATCCAGTCGTATCTGTATCGTTCGCGGAAAGACGTCGAGGAACTCTGCGCCGAGCGCATCCGCATCCGCCTGTGCAAAGGCGCCTACCAGGAGCCGCCGGAGATCGCGTTTCAGAAGAAATCCGACGTCGATGCCAACTTCGTCGCCCTGATGAAGCTGCTGCTCAAGAGCGGCGTCTACCACGGCATCGCCACTCACGACCCGAAGATGATCGCCGCCACCATCGCCTTCGCCCGCGCCGAAAAGGTTCCGCCCGACGCCTTCGAGTTCCAGATGCTCTACGGCATCCGCCGCGACTTGCAACAGGACCTGGTGCGCCAGGGCTGGCGCATGCGCGTCTATATCCCCTTCGGCACCGAGTGGTACCCGTATTTCATGCGCCGCCTCGCCGAACGCCCGGCCAACGTCTTCTTCATCCTCAAGAACCTCTTCCGCTAGACTTGAAACTCGAAACTCGAAACTGCCTCTCTCACTTCCGAGCCCGCCGAGCTCGCCGAGGAATGCTGGGTTCGTATCAGGGCACGGCTTCAGTCTGGCTACTGGGTACTGAGTAACTAGGTACTGAGAACTGAGAACCGAGAACTGAGAACTAAGCACTGGAGGGGCGAAAGAAGCCAGGAGCCAATAGCCAACGGCCAAGAGCATGTTTTCTACCGCCAAACGCCAGGGCGAAGCCGCCGAAACTCTCTTCCTCCTGCGCGCCGTCTCCCTTGGACTGGTCGTTTCACAGCCCTGGGGCGACAATGCCCGCTACGACTTCATCGTCGACTCCGGCGGCCTCCTCTCCCGCGTCCAGGTCAAATCCGTCTCCCGCCCCTCGCCGCGCAATGCGTATCACCTTTGCGTGGCCGCCGGCTCCGGCAGCCGGTTCCCCTACACGCCCCGCGACATCGACTTCCTCGCCGCCTACATCATCCCCGAAGACATCTGGTACCTCATCCCCTCTCCCGTGCTCCGCGCCGTCCACACCATCTCACTCCATCCCGCACCCACCCGCCAGCGCCCCGGCCGCTTCGAGCCCTTCCGCGAAGCCTGGCACCTCCTCTTTTCGGCTTCCGGCTAATAGCGAGCCGCGGAGAGCTGCCACTGGGTACTGAGAACTGAGAACTGAGAACTGAGAACTGCCCGCTTCCCAGGACCCGTTCGCGCAGGTATGGTAATCCGGTCGTCTCGGAGGAGGGTGGGATGGCAATTCCAAGGCGCCAACTGCTGCGCATGATGTCCTTCACGTTCGGGTCGAGCTTCGTCCTGAGCGGCAATCGGCTCGCCCGGGCGTCGCAGACCGCTGCGCCGCCAACGGTATCTTCATCCCCGGCGGTAGCCGCCGCCGGCCCGGGGCTCGCGAAAGGAGCGGAAATGGAAAAAGTCACAGGTATCGGAGGGCTGTTCTTCCGGGCGCGCGATCCCAAAGCCCTGGCGCGCTGGTACGAGCAGCACCTGGGCATCAACCCCTCGCCCACCAGCCCCGAAGGCTCGGTGTGGAAGCAGGAGGCCGGAATGACCGTGTTTTCTCCTTTCCCGGAGACGACCGATTATTTCGGCGACCCCAGCAAAATGTGGATGGTGAACTTCCGCGTCCGCGATCTCGACAGGATGGTTGCCCAGTTGCGTGGCGCAGGCATCGAGGTCAAGGCCCCCGAGACTTATCCCGGGATTGGCCGGTTCGCCCGCCTGCATGACCCGGAAGGAAATCCCATCGAACTGTGGCAACCGGAGGAATGAGTGGCTGGAGCAGGCCGGAACCTCTCCCCAGCCAAGTCGAGGGAGGATTGCATAAGAGGTCCTGTCTTCGTAACAGGGCACGCCTTCAGGCGTGCCGAAAACGCAACCAATTGATTCTGTCATCCTGAGCGAGCGCCGCGAACGCCTTTGAGCCGCGCCGATGTTGGCGCGGTCGCGGCGCGAGTCGAAGGATCTCGCAGTTGTCGTTGCTCTTTAGAGCACGAAACTTGAAACTCGAAGCTCGAAACTCAAGGATGCTTGTGAACCGAGTTCGCACGGCCAGCCGTCAACTCGGTACTCGGTACTAGGTACTCGGTACTGAGCACCAGCGCTAGAATCTCCCCAGAAATTGGTTTCGGAGGGGCACGGCTTCAGCCGTGCCGTTCCGGGTCTTACAACTACACGGGCTTTAGCCCCTGAGGGCAGCCCTCCATACTCGCGAGAAGACTTTGCTACACGCTGCAGGAATGCCCCCCACTCCCGATCCCCTCGCCCTCCGCCGCGGCCAGGCCATCAACCGGCGCAACGCCGTCGTCGCCGCCCTCTGTGGATGCGGCCCCGCGGCGCTCCTGGCATACCTCGCGCCGCCAACACCAGCCATGTGGCTCGCGGGTCTCGCCGCCGGGTTCTTATGGGCCAACTTCTTCGAGTACGCCCTGCACCGCTGGCTGCTGCACTGGGCGGGGAGCTATCCCGGCGAAGGCCACATGCTGCATCACCGCTCGCTGGGCAAGCCCGAGGAGCCGCTCTACGTCAACCTGGGCGGCCGCGCCATCTTCGTGGTGGCCATGTTCGTGGTCAACGGCGTTCCGGTGGTCCTGCTCGACCGCCTCGTCTTTTCTCAGGCCGGCTTCTTCCTTCACGCTGGCTTCGCCCCGGGCATGCTGGTGGCCTTCAGCCTCTACTTCATCGTGACCGAGCAGATCCACTGGCGCTTCCACATGGGCGGCTGGCTCCCGGCGTCATTGCGCACAGCCCGCACCCGCCACCTCGCCCACCACCAGCACCCCGATCAGGACTTCAGCATCTTCCTGCCGCTGTTCGATCGCTTGCTGCGCACCGCCTCGCGGTGAAGTTGACGTTTCGGACTGCACACGACAGCACTCTTCTTCTTGCCGTCATCCTGAGCGCCTCTCTGCGTTCTCTGCAGTGAAAACGATTTTCAATCCTGCGGCGCAGGCACCGGCCCTCGTGTCGGCGGACCAATCTCTGACAACGTCCTCAACATCTCCCGCTCATCTTCGCTGAATTTCTGGCGGAAGCGCTCGGAGTTGAGCGCGCGCTCGCGCTCCTCGGGGGGCAGGCTTCGCAGATGTTCCAGCGCGCTCCGCATCGCCTGGCGGCGCTCCGGCGGAAGCTGCTTCATGCGCCGATGCATCCCGCGCAGGCGCTGCTGCTGTTCCGGCGTCAGGTGCTCCCAGCGCTCCATGCGCTCGAGAATCCTCTGCTGCTGTTCCGGAGGCAGGCTGCGGAAGTCCTCCAGGCGCCGGCGCAGGCGCTGCTGCTTCTCCGCCGGCAGCCTCTGGAACTCAGGATCGGCGGACAGCGCGCGGTCCTGCTCCGCCGGCGGCAGGTCCTTGTAGCGGCGCAGCCAGTCGCCCGCATGCGGCCCCGGCCCGCGCCGTGACCAGTGACGTCCGGAACCGCCCTTGCCCTTCTTCCATTCCCGATTGCGCTCGTAGTCCTTGTCTTTTTCCTGGCTTTGGGCGCGGGGCGGAGTCGTCTCCGCTTCCTGCGCCCAGGCAGGCGCAGCCAAAAGCGCAGCAAGCGCGAGGACAACAACGAAGATGTGGAGCGCTCTTACATCCCAGCCCGTCAGGGCGGCATTCGTTAGCCCAGCACGGAAGTGCTGGGAACGTTGCCGGGAATGACCGAGCCCCGTAGGGGCGGCACCCAACGAATTGTCCTTCGTCGATTTCAAACCCTTTTCATCCGCTGAAGGCGTGCCGCCCGCTCCGCGGGCTGGCATTGTGCTCCACCTTGACGGGCTGGGCTAATCTCTGCCGCGCGCTTCGCGCGCTGCCTTCCTGCCGGATCGCCGCCTGCCTCCCGCCAGCCGCCGGCTAGTTCTCCGCTGGCTGCGCCTGTTCCTCCAACTCATCCAGCCAATCGAAGTTCGCGTACAGGTCCTGGTTGCTGTCCAGGTTCTCGAGGTCGCTCACCGCCGTACCGGGCTGCGCGTGAACTGCCACCACAGGCGTCGTCGTCGCTGCGGTCTCGACCAGCCGTTCCGGAGGCTGGGCCTGGCGGAACAGGAACACCGCCGCCACCACCAGCCCGGCGAAGACGGCCACCAACGCCGGCCTGCGCAGCCATTCCAGCCACCCCGGCGCCGCGCTCGCCCCTTCCTCGCGCACGCGCGCCTTCAGCCGCTGGTCGAAGTAGGGAGAAGGCTCGGGCGCCTGCCACTCATCGAGCAGGTTCATGGTCTGCCGCAGCGAGGCCAGCTCACGCGCGCATTTCTCGCACGCCTCCAGATGCGCCTGCGCCTCCGCCGGCGCCGTGGCGCGCCCCGCGGCCAGGTCCAGCAACTCCTCCCGCAACTGTTCGCACTTCATAGGAACTCCTTCAAACTCTCCCGCAGCGACTCATAGGCGCGGAACAACAGCGACTTGGTCGCCGACTCGCTCAGCTTCATCACTTCGCCGATCTCCCGGTAGTCCATTCCCTGGTACTTGTGCAGCAGCACCGCGAGGCGCTGCCGCTCCGGCAGCGCTTCCACGCGCCGGCGGATGGCCTCCCGCCGCTCCTTTGCCAGCAATAGTTGCTCGGCCGTGGGTGCGCCGTCGGCCACATCCAGTGGTCTCTCGCCTTCCGCAGGCGGTTCATCCAGGCTGGTCGTGGCCTGCGCGCGCTCGTTGCGCGTATCCCGTGCGTAGTTCACCGCCAGGTTCGTCGCGATGCGGTAGAGCCAGGTGGTGAACCGCGCCTCCGCGCGATAACTCTTGCGCGAGCGATACACCCGCAGGAACGCTTCCTGCGCCAGCTCTTCCGCTACCGCCTGGTTGTGCACCATGCGATACATGAAGCCCACGATGGGACGGCGGAACTTCTCCACCAGGTGGTCGAAGGCGGCGTCGTCGCCCGCGGCCACGCGCAGCATCACCTCGGCGTCGCTCAGCAGGTCGAGCGGACCTCCCAGGAATCCGTCGCCGGCTTCTTCCTGCCGCGCCGCGGTGCCCATCGCCTCACGGTGGAGCGCAACACTGCCCACGGTCCTGTTAACCCGCGCGCCTTCAAAAAGTTGCGACGTTTGCTCCGCCCCGGATTCGGGCTCCTTCGCCATGCGCTCTGCAACGGATTCTACATGCAAGGCGCGTCCTTGATCGGATCCCACAGACCGATCAATGCCCATCATCTCGTGAGTGGTCGTCGTTGGGTCGTATCCGCGCTTTGGCTGACCTGCCGCGCGCCCCGTGCCGCGCAGCGCTGCTCTTGGTTGTGGGCGGTGATGGTGGCGGTCAGGCGGTCGCGATCAGACCTGCAATGGTGGGCGCTGAAGGATTCGAACCTTCGACTTCCACCGTGTGAAGATGGCACTCTACCGCTGAGTTAAGCGCCCACGAGAGAGGGCTATTTTAGCAGAAGGGCGCGATGAGCAGAAATCAGAGGTAGATGCGCTCGGCGGCGCGCAGGGCGCGGTAGCGCTCGAAGGATTTGCGCGGGCTTTCGAGGCCGAGAAGCGAGCGCAGGGTGGAACCGCGGAAGGTGTGGGCGAGCATGCGCGGGCCGTGGGTGAGGACGAACCAAGGATTCTGGCGGAAAACAGAGGGCAGGTGGCGAACTTTCATCCAGCGTTCGGCGCGCCAGCGGCGGTACTCGACTTCGTCCGCAGGGAGGTGGCGGGTGCGCACGACGGCCGTGGTACCGTCGTACTCCTCGAGGCGGTCGTTGGTGATCAGGCCTGCGGCGCGAAAGTCTTTGGTCATGGGAGTGCGGGGATAAGGCGTGGGGTGCTGGATGTAGGGCCAGTCGATATGCCGACGGGCGAAGGCGAGGTTGGCTTCGACGGATTCGGCGGTGTCGTCAGGATTGCCAACGATGAGCCCGCCGACCACGTACATGCGGTGGCGATGCAGGCAGTCGGTGGCGCGCAGGGTGGCGTTGCCCGCGGTGCGGCCTTTTTCGCGCAGCGCGTTCTTCGAGTCAGCGCGCAGGAAGGCGAGGTCGGATTCAAGGATGTTCTCGATGCCGAGGAAAACGTAGCGGAAACCGGCGCGGCGCATGAGCGGAGCAAGGGTCTCGCCGTGGGCGGCGATGGCCGAGGTCATGGCCTGCACAATGTAGTCGAGACGGTTGAGGCCGGAATCAATCAGCGCCCGGCAGAGGGCTTCGAAGCGGCGGACGTTGAGGGTGATGTTGTCGTCGACGAGAAAGATGACGCGGGCGCCGTGGGCGCGGGCGTCCGAGATATCGGCCAGGACGCGGTCGAAGGAGTAGGTGTGGAAGTTGCGGCCGCGCATCTCAATGATGGAGCAGAAAGAACAATCGTAAGTGCAGCCGCGCGAGGTTTCGACCACATCCACCGGCCGGCCGAGCATGGTGTAGCCGGTGAGCACGCGGGCGGCGCGGTTGGGCAGGCGGATGAGGCCGCTCTCGAGGTCGTGGACGGGGCGCGGCGGATTCTCACGCCATTCCGAGCCTCGGCGCCAGGTGAGGCCGGGGATGTCGCTCAGACCGTCGCTGCTCGCAGGAGATTGTTCCAGTGAGCGCAGCAGTTGAGAGAACGTCAGCTCGCCTTCGCCGCGGACGATGAAGTCGGCGAGGCCGCTTGCGACGTAGGCTTCGGGCGCGAGACTGGGATCGTAGCCGCCGACGACGATTCGCGCTTCGGGTCGCAGCGCGCGGACCAGCTCCATGATGCGGAATGCCGTCCGGCGCTGGAAGGTCATGATGGAGAGGCCGACGATATCGGGCTGAAGCTCGCGAACGAGGCGCTCGACCGTCGCGCGGACGGTCTTCTGCACGAGGATAAGGTCGGCGACGGCGACCTGGTGGCGCGAATCCACGTTGCCGGCGAGCGACGTGAGCGCGCCGTTGGGCATGCGGATGACGAGCGAGGGCATGTGCTCGAAGGAGTCCGGCATGGAGAGGAGGAGGACTCTCACCAAAGGCCTCCGCGGGAAGTGTGGCGCTGATAGTGGCATGGATGAGGGAGAAGAGGGAAGGGATGCCCGGGGATTGAATCAATGGGTCATGGAACCATTGAAATGCGTCCCACCCTGTCGCTCCAAAAGCGGGAGCGACAGGGGTGGGGGCGGCCCGTTATCCCCACGTCTGCGCCGAAAGGCACGGCGCAGACATGGGGCACCGTCATGGGGATTGAGTCATTGAGTCATTGATTCATTGAATCATTGAAGTGAATCATCCCAGTACCCTCGACTTGACCTGAGCTTGTTGCTGCGGTCCTCCACGACTTACACTCCCCCGGCGAGTCCTTCATGGGTGACGACACCTCCATAGGCGGGGGGAGTGCGCGGTTTCCCCAGACGCGGTGGTCGGCGATCGAGGCCGCGCGCTCGGACGATCCGGCGGAGCGGCAGCGGGCTCTCGAGACGCTGATCGCGGCTTACTGGAAGCCGGTGTACAAGTACATCCGGGTGCAGTGGAACAGATCCAATGAAGACGCCAAGGACCTGACGCAGGAGTTCTTCGCGCGGCTGATCGAGAAGGACTTCCTTGAGACTTACGATCCGGCGAAGGGCCGGCTGCGGACGTTTCTGCGGGTGTGCGTGGACGGAGTGGTGCAGAACGCGGACCGGGCGGCGCGGCGACTGAAGCGCGGCGGCGATGCGGTGATGATGTCGCTGGATTTCGACGCGGCTGAAAGCGAACTGGGCCGCGCGGCGCCGGCCGCGGCGGAAGACTTTTTTGAGCGGGAATGGGTGCGCAGCCTGTTTGAACTGGCCATCGAAGGGTTAAAGAAGGAGTGCGAGGCGCGGGGCAAGATGGTCCACTTCCGGCTTTTCGAGCGCTATGACATGGACGACGCGGGCGAGCGGCGTCCTACGTACGAACAACTGGCGCGCGAGATGGACCTCGCGACCACGGACGTGACCAACTACCTGGCGTGGGCGCGGCGCGAGTTCCGGAGGATCGTGCTGGAGAAATTGCGAGAGATGACGGCCGGCGAGGACGAGTTCCGGCGCGAGGCGCGGGCGCTGTTGGGCGTGGAGGGCTCGTGAGCTGGCTTTCCGACCGGGCGCTCGACCGGCTGCGCGCCGCCGCCGACGAACCCGATCTTTCCGGCACTCGTTACCGGCTGGTGGAGCGGCTGGGCGCGGGCGGCATGGGCACGGTGTACCTGGCGACAGATACGGCACTCGACCGGAGAATCGCGCTGAAGGTGCTGCGGCTGCCGGATTCTTCCGGAGGACTGGCGGCGCGGCTGCTGCGGGAGGCGAAGATCCTGGCGCAGCTCGAGCATCCCGGGATCGTGCCGGTGCACGACGTGGGCACGCTGCCGGACGGGCGCGTGTTCTACACCATGAAATATGTCGAAGGGCCGCGGCTGGACCGCTGGGCGACGGGGGCCACTTCGCTGCCGGAGCGGCTGCGCATCTTCGAGCGCATCTGCGACGCGGCCGCGTTCGCGCACGACCGCGGCGTGGTGCATCGCGACCTGAAGCCGGAGAACGTCATGGTGGGTCCCTTCGGCGAGGTGCTGGTGATGGACTGGGGCGTGGCCAAGATTCTTTCCGCTGTCGCCTCAAGACAGGCTCTGCGCGAGGCGGCCGACGCGGAAGCCGTAACCGTCGCGGGGCCGCAGTTGCGGACTGCTTCCGCCGAGCAGACGGGTCACGGCATGGTGCTGGGCACGCCGGGCTACATGGCCCCGGAACAGGCGCGGGGCGAGAGCGCGCAGGTGGATGCGCGCGCGGATGTGTTCGCGCTGGGCGCCATCCTGCGGTTCCTGCTGACCGGACATGCGCCGCCGGAAGCCACGACCCTGGGAACGGGGGGAGAGACGGCGCGTGCGCCGTCGGCTTCAGGATCGATGCCGCGGGCGCTGGCGGCGATCTGCGCCAAGGCCATGGCGGCGGACCCGGCGGCACGCTATCCCACGGCGAAAGAACTGGGCGCGGAGGTGGCCCGCTACCGCGACGGGCTGCCGGTGGAAGCGCATCGCGAGTCGCTGGCGGAGCGGGCAGCGCGGCTGTTCGCGCGTCATAAGGTCGCCATCCTGCTGGTGGTGGCGTACCTGGTGATGCGCGTGGCGCTGATCGTGTGGACGAGACGATAGCATTCGCACTGCCGAGAGCGCCGAGTGCAGAATGCAAAATGCAAAATGCAAAAGGCAAAGTGCAAAGTGCAAAGTGCAGGAGGCGCGGCTAAAGGAATCCAGCGGTAGGGGTGAATAGAGGAGCGAGTGGGGAGTACGAGTTGCGAGGGGCGGGAGGTCCAAGGAGGAGACATGAACAAGGTGCTGCTGGGGGTAATCCTGGGCGCGGTGCTGGGGGCCATCGACGGGCTGACGGCGTGGTTCACGCCGGAAGTGCGGGACCAGATTGTGATGATCGTCGTCTTTTCCACCCTGAAGGGCGTCATCGCGGGCGTGCTCATCGGGTTCTTCGCGCGCAAGGTAAATTCGCTGGCTCTGGGAATCCTGTTCGGCGGCACGGTGGGATTGCTGCTGGCGTACGCGGTGGCGGCGATGCCGGATCCGAGCGGGAAGCATTACTACTTCGAGATTATGTTGCCCGGGACCATCGTCGGCTTGCTGGTGGGATACGCGACGCAGAAGTACGGGCGAAGCGCGAGGACGGCGTAGGGCATCTGCGATCTGGCGAGCTGCGAACTGCGAAGTGAAGCCGCTTTTTGGTGCGCCCTCCTTCCGCCTGCGGTCGCGGCGGCGACCTCCGGCTCGGTCGGGCGCGGAATCGATTGGAGGTTTACCCAGGGTTCCGAGCGCGCGGTCGCTGGGCTCCCTTACGCTCTCCACCCTGGGCTACGGATTTGTCGCCCCTTCGGGGCTGCGACCGTGCCAGGACAATTACCGCATCAGCGCTCGAGCGGCTTGGGGGAGTGGCAATCTGCAGAACGGGTTAAAGGAACCTGTGAGAGCGGTTAAGGGAAGGATGAAGGTGCGATGAACAGGAGGCGAGCCATGTCCCGGCCGCTGCTGGGCCTGCTTTTGGGCGGGGTGCTGGGGCTGCTGGACGGGCTCTCGGGGTATCTGTACCCGGAACTGGCGCCGGTGATGGCTACGGTGATCCTGTACTCGACGCTGAAAGGCTTCGTGAGCGGCACGATCATCGGCCTGGTGGCGCGCCGGATGAACTCGCTGCCGCTGGGGATCGTGAGCGGGCTGACCGTGGGCGTGGTGTTCAGCTACCTGGTGGCGCTGACGGCCGAGGCCACGCTGTTCTGGGACATCATGCTGCCCGGAGCGCTGCTGGGACTGATCGTGGGATTCGCGACGCAGAAGTTCGGAAGGCCGGTAGCGCAGGCGCGATGACGATGTGCAATAAGCAATCAGCGATAAGCGATAAGCATCAGCGATAGGCACTCGGCACTTAGCAATTGGCACTTAGCCGGGGAGTGGGGGAACGATGCAGGTACAGCATTCAGCAGTCAGCACTCAGCCGTCAGCAAGCGGAGCGGAGCAATGAAAAGCGAGCGTGGGAGAGGAATCGCGGTCGAGATGGTGGCGACACTACTGTTTGCGTCGCTGGCGACGTCGCAGGCGCAGGCGGGCTGGAAGCCGGAACTGATGCCGCGGGAGCGGGAAGTGGCGCTGGCGCTGAGCGCGGGTCCGGCGCACTTCGCGGAAGAAGCCGGCGTGTACGTGCTGGAGAAGAACGGGTACGTGAAGATCCGCGAGAGCAAGAACGGCTTCCACTGCTTCGTGGGGCGCTCGGTGCCGGGAAGCCAGGAGCCCGAATGCTACGACGCCGAGGGCAGCGAGACGCGCCTGCCGGTTGCGTTCTACGAAGCCGAATTGCGCATGCAGGGGAAGAACCGCAAGGAAATCGAGCAGGCGGTGGCTGAGGGTTACGCCAGCGGGAGGTTCCGCGCGCCGCGGCGACCGGGGATCGTGTACATGCTGTCGAAGGAGAACCTGCTGCCCATCGACGAAGAGGGCAAGACCGTGCTCCCGTATCGTCCGCACCTGATGTTCTACGCGCCGTATCTGACCAATGCGGATATCGGGGCGAAGGCGGGGCCGGGAGCGCCGGCCTTCGTGCTCGACGAAGGCAAGCCGGGAGCGCTGATCATCGTGCCAGTGCCGGTGGAAGAGGCTGGGAGTAGAGCCGGGGAGAGTCAGAGCAACGGTGGAGCAAGCGGCGGCTCTGCCACTAGTTGTGGCAATGCGGGCGAGTCCGGTTCGGCCCCGGAAAAATCGAAGCGGCTGATTCGCTTGTCGCATCCGATAGGAAATACGCAATCCAACTTTCAAGGAGAATGAACTCATGGCAGGCAAAGTAAAAGCGATTCCCGATGGCTACCACAGCATCACGCCGTACCTGGTGGTGCGCGGCGCAGCGAAAGCAATCGATTACTACCAGCGTGCGTTCGGCGCGAAGGAGCGGCTGCGGATGGACGGACCGGGCGGCTCGATCGCGCATGCCGAGATCGACATCGGCGATTCGGTACTGATGCTGAGCGACGAGAACCCGCAGCAGGGAGCAGTGTCGCCGGAGGCGCTGAAGGGGTCTCCGGTCAGCGTCTTCCTGTACGTGGAGGACGTGGACAAGACCTTCGCCAACGCCGTGAAGGCCGGAGCCAAGGCGGTGATGCCACCCGAGGACATGTTCTGGGGCGACCGCTTCGGCAAGCTGGTGGATCCGTTCGGGCACAACTGGGCGCTGGCGACGCACAAGGAAGACGTCTCGCCGGAAGAGATGCAGCGGCGGATGGAGCAGATGTTTGCCCAAGCGACCAAGTAGGCCGTTGCGGACCGGTGGATGGATTCATGGAATCACTGAATCCATGAACCTCGCGTCCGTCGCCGTGCGGGACAAGGTCGTATGAAATTGCGTACCGTGCGCTGTGACGCTTCCGCAGAAGTGGACGCGCTGGTCACAAAAGGCAACGTAAGTTGTTGGTGACGCGTGGTGGCGGGTTCGGTGCGTGGATTGCAGCAGTAAACAGTCAAAACAGATAAGGGAGGCGCGACCGCGGGCGAGAGACCCTTCGCTCCGCCCGGGATTGCGGCGCGCCTCCGTTGTATCCCTCGACAGGGCGCCGGCGGGCGCCCTATTTTCTTGGAGTACCGAGTTGCGGATCCGCTGCGTTTTTCGCTTCCCACGGACGCGCCGAAAAGCACGACGCGAACGTGGGGCACGGCCTTTTTCTTTGAGCGGCTGGTTGTGAGTCGCGAGTACCGAGTGAGGCCGGTCCGGAAGGGAACTCGGTCATCTTTTTAGTGGCGGTTTGCATCTCTTGGAGGAGGGCTTGCGCTCGGGGCGGGGTGAGGGTAGTATCAGGATTGTCCTCACGGTCAGCCGGGCGCGCCCGACGGCACTCCGCGCCACACGGCAACAGCGCGCAGACGGACGAGAGAATCAACGAGCGACATCCAGACCGGAGCGGAAATGCTCCGGACGGAAACAGGTGAGTTCCCCCGGTATTCGAGGGTTTCCGCGAACACAGCCTGCGTAACGCCACGAGGCGGAACGTACCGACACAGCCAGCCGGCGCCTGGGACGCCGGCCCAACCGAAGACCAACCAGAGAGTGTGATGCAACACGGACCGAATCAACCATCGCGTCCGGGGCGCAACCGGCGGCGTCGCCGGGGCGGGCGTCCGGGACAGGGCGGACATCAACGCCCGGCAGCCTTCACCGGTCCCATGGACCACAGCTACCGCAACCCACAAGGGCAGGGCAACAGCCACCGCTTCCGCGGCGGCTATCAGCCGCAGCGCTTCCACCAGGAACCGGCGGTGGAACCGCTGGCGCTGCCCGCCGATGCGCCGACGCGGATCGTGGCGGCCATCGACGACCTGTTCTTCATCGCCAAGGTGCAGGAGACGGCGCGCAAGCTGAACGTGAAGGTGGACTTCGTCAAGAGCGACAAGGAGCTGCTGGAGCGGGTGCAGAGCAACGGCGCCGAGACGCCGTCGCTGATCATCCTGGACCTGAACAGCGTGGCGGCCAAGCCGCTTTCCACCATTCCCAAGCTGAAGTCGAAGCTGAAAGGGACGTCGGTGATCGGCTTCCTTTCGCACGTGCAGGGCGACCTGAAGCTGAAGGCGCAACAAGCGGGATGCGACGCAGTGATGCCGCGCTCAGCGTTCTCGCAGAACCTGCCGCAGTTGCTCCGGCGGCACGGAGCGCCGGAAGAGCAGAGCTTCGACTAGCGCCGTTCCCACCCTGTCGCTCCAAGCCCAGTCGCGACAAGGGTGGGGCAGCCCACGTTCCCGCTGATCATCGCTATACACGCCGACGGGCTCCCGCTCGTCCGCCGCATGGACTCACTCAGGCCCGCTAGACGGCTCAACCCGGAGGCCAGTGCAAGCCGCGGCCTCCGAGCAGATGCAAGTGCAGGTGGAAGACGGACTGACCGGCACGCGGTCCGACGTTGTACACGGTGCGGTAGCCGTCTTCGATCTGGCGCTGGCGCGCGATGTGGGCGGCGGCGAGGTCACAGCGTCCCAGCAGCTCGGCGTCCTCGGGCTGCGCTTCTTTCAACCCCCGGATGTGCTTCTTGGGCACGACGAGCACGTGCGTAGGCGCCTGCGGATTGATGTCCTCGAAGGCATAGACGTGCTGGTCCTCGTACACCTTCTTCGAGGGAATCTGGCCGGCGATGATTCTGCAGAAAAGACAGTCGGACATGGAAGTTCTCAGTTCCCAGTTCTCAGTCAGCATCGAGTTCCCGAAACCAGAAGGATACAGCCAGTTCGTCAACTGAGAACTGAGAACTGAGAAGAACTGAACTAATCCAAACGCACCAGGAAGGTCTGTCCCTGGGAGGGCTGAGCGTGGTGGGCGACCTCGAGAGCCTGCTTGCGGTCGTCGTCGGGGACGCGCACGCGGACCCACCATTTTCCGACCGGGCTGACGAAGGCCAGGACGCGCGAGTCGGGATAGCGGCGGGCGAGCTTGTCCTTGAGCTTGACGGCGCCGTCTTCATCGTCGAAGGCGCCGATCTGCACCGCCCAGCGGCCGCCCTTGAACAGCGGGGACGGCGTCTGCAGGACCTCGACCTTCACCGGGGCGACGCCGGGCCGGTAGACGTCGACTTCCTTGGCGGCGGCGAGCGAGAGATCGATGATGCGGCGCTCGACAAACGGCCCGCGGTCGGTGATGCGCACCAGGGTGGAGCGGCGCGTCTCGAGATTGGTGACGCGCACGATGCTGCCCAGCGGCAACGTGCGATGCGCGGCGGTAGCGGCATGCATGTCATAGACGGAGCCGTCCGACGCGCGGCGGTTGTGATACGGACCTCCGTACCAGCTCGCAAGGCCGGTCTCCACGTAGATGGGTTTTGCGTCCTTGGGAACGGTGATCGTCGCAGACGAGGACGAGGATGCCGGCGGGGGCGGCGGAACCGGGGCGCGCGTGGTGCGCTTGGCGCCGCAGCCGGCCAGCAGAAGGGTGGCGGCAAGCAGCAGGGCCGCAACCAGACGGCGGTTCAGCGGCGGTTGCGATCCATGTAGTCGGCCAACTCGAGAAGTTTCTGTGCCGCCGTGCGCAGACCCTGGCTGGACTGCGTCCGAACCTTGGGCACCACCTCGTTGTTGAGATAGTTGACGATCTCGCCCAGTTCGCGGCCCACCTTGCGGCCCACTTCCTCCAGCGAATCCGGAGCGGAGGCAGGCTTCTGTGCGTTCTCCACGGAGATACACCTCGATGAATTGCGGATGCCAGGCGGGACGATTATCGCGTTCCGGGCAGGGAGGGTCAACGGTTGAGAACCAGAAGAAGCACTCAGCAGGCCCATCCGCCAAGGGCCAATGTCCAAGAGCCAAGTGCGGGAAGCTAGGTGCAGAGCGAGGCAGCAAAGTCGCGCAGGCGACGGAAGTACTCCGCGCCGGCGACGAAGAACAGGTCGTTGTGCCCGGCACCTTCGACCCACCAGGAGCGCTTCGGCGGGTTGGCGGTCTCGAAGAGGGTCTGGCCATGCTCGAACGGGATGGTGGAGTCCTTCGTGCCGTGAATGACGAACACCGGACAACGCACGTGGCGCAGCCGGTCGATGCTGCGGTAACGATCGATGGGGAAGATAGGATGGCGCGCCAGCATGCGCCGGCCGGAGACGAAGGTGCTCTCGAGAACCAGTCCGGCGACCGGCCGGGCGGAAGCCACATGCACGGCCGACGCGCCGCCGAGCGAGCGTCCGAGAAGCAGGACGCGTTCGGGCGCAACGCGCAGCTCGCGCGTGAGGTAATCGTAGACATCCTCACTGTCGCTATAGAAGGTGGCCTCCGAGGGCCGGCCTTCGCTGGTGCCGTAACCGCGGTAATCCCAGGCGAGCACGGCGAAGCCGGCGTCATGCAGGGCTTGGAGAAAAGAATCGTTGTGGCCGATGTCCTCCGCGTTGCCGTGCGTGAACAGAACGGTGAAGCGCGCTTGCGGATTGGGAAGGTAGATAGCCGAGAGGCGGGTGCCGTCGCGCGCGGAGATCTTCAGGATGTGCTGGTCATCACGGTAGCTCGACGGAGGCGGGAAGTAGACGAGCGTGTCGCCGAAGAACCACAGATAGGCCAGCACAGCGCCGTAGACGGCCGCGAGCGTAAGAAGGAGGTTGAGCATCTTCTGCAGGAGAGAAGTTTCAGGCACGGCAACTCCGCAGGGCAAAGTTAAAAAGGCGAGGGGAAAAAGGCAAAGGAAAAGCGCGGACGGCGGGGTTAGGTGGAGACGTTGCTTGCAACGTCTCAGGGAGACGCAGCAAGCTGCGTCTCTACGGTAAGGAGCGTTTAGGAATGTTGGCGACCGCCTTCTCTTCCGAGAGCCGCTGGATATGGCGCAGCACGCGCAAGTGGATGCGGTGGATGGCGAAGTCGGCCCATTGCTTCCAGTAGCTGGCGGGCCATACGCGATGACGATACCAGGTGGTGCCCTCGAGGCGGGTGCGGCCGCCGGGCAGTTCGATGAGGTGGAACTCGCCCCGTTGCACCTCGAGGAATCCGTGCAGATGCGCGGGGTCGACCTGCTCGTAAGGAGTCCACTCTTCCATGGGCGCCGGCTGCGCGGTGACGCGGAAGGCCAGGCGACGGGGTGCGTCCCAGATCTCGATGGGCTCGACGAAGGCGCCGGTGGAGAACTGGCAGTGGCGCACCGCGCCCGGCCCGCTGCCGTAGATCACGGCGCGCGTGGGATAGGCGACCCCGGCCCGGAACAGCCACTCCGTCGGCGGCGGCAACTGCGCGAAGGCGACCACGTTCTGCCACACTACCGCGGGCGGCGCGTTCACTTCGACCACGCTTTCGACGGCAAAGACCGGCGGCTCGAGCGGTCGCGCATGCTCCAGTCCCATGAGTCCCGGCACTGCCAGGACCAGCATGGCGAGAGTGGCCGGAGCAGGCTGCGGATGTGACGGGCGCCGCTGCATCACGTAGCCGACCGCGCCGCCGATCCAGGCCAGCGGCACGGCCAGCGGCACGGCCATCAGGATGCAGACCAGGCCTTCGATGGCGGCCGCCATCAGCAACACGCCGACCAGCGCTACGGCCAGGGTGGAGATGCCGATGCAGCCGGGGAATCCGCGCGGCGCATGGTAGCCATAGAGCAGCACCGCAGCCAGACCGATGGCAAAAGGCAAGCCGACGAACAGTCCCCAGCCGTAGTCGTTGAAGACGTTGGTGCTCAGCAGCAGCACCCCGAGCGATAACGGGACCACGAGCAGCACCGCCATGGTTGCGCTACCCAGCGCAGAGCGCGGTATGAGTCGGTCAAGCAGCCGGCTGTGCGGCGGCAAGGCGCGCGCCACTTCCGCGCGCGCGGGGATCACGGCCATCAGCAGGAAGAAGAGCAGGTTCAGGAAGGGGGCGAAGAATAGCACCACCAGCCACTCCGGCAGCCCGGCCGAGCGCAGGCGCTTGAGCGTCATCCCGACTCCCACGTAGATAAAGGGCAGCGAGATCGCGACCATCGTGGCGAAGAACACGGCTTCCTCGCGGGGCAGCGAGGTGACGTGCAGCGCCTGTCCCGGCGGAATGTAGTAATTGAAAATGCCCCATTCCTTGTGAAAGACCCAGGAGGCGACGATGCGGTCGAGGTTGTGCTTGATGGCGAATCCGACTACGCCGACCAGGGTGTAGGTGCCACGGTCGACCGTGCCTTGCCAGCGGAAGAGGTCAGGAAGCTTCATGGGCGTTTCCGTGTGATGGTTGTACCGTGCACTTGCCGGGTGCGCAAGGAATCTCGGATTGAATGATTTTTGAAGATTTTGAAGGATTCGGCGAGTCGAGACTGCCATCCCTCGCTCGCGCTCCCGCCGTTCAGTCGTCCGCCACGGCGGACTCCCTTCGTCGCCGAAGCGCGGCTCGGGATGGCAGCGGGGGTGAGAGAGGCGCAGGCGTCGGCACGACTGAAGTCGTGCCTTGATACGTGGCCTATCAGCGAGCAACCTACACTCTCGCGAGGAATCTACGACCACAGGAATCCCGCCTCCGCCACGGCGGACTCCCTCGGGCAATGGGAGCGCGGCTCGGGATGGCAGCGTCGGTGATGGGGCCGAGACGGTGTCGTGCCTACGGCACTCAATGGCGCTTTTGCTATCGCTACCCGGCACTGACGTGCCGGGCTATCGAGTTGCCGTCCCTTCGGGACTCGGCGTGAGCTGGCACGAAACGAGGCCATCAACTTTCTGGTGAAAGCCGAGCAACCATCAAGTGGTACGCTTGCGTGCAACCTGCGATTTCTGAGGTGTAGGGATTCTTCGGTTGCCGCGGCGGACTCGGGATGACAAGACCAAAACGACAACAGGGAACGGCAACGGGACCGGCGCGAACGGGGGAGCCTACTGCACGGAGGAACCGGGCTTGGCTTCCAGTTTTTCGCGCACGGCTTGGTAGAAGGTCCAGATGTTGTCGGGCTCGCCTTCGGTGAGGCGCCGGTAGATCTTGATGGAAGGAAACAGCTTGGCGGAGCCGATGGTGAGGGTAAGGGTGGCGAACAGGGCGCCGGGATAGGTCTCGACGCTCCACTCGCCGCCCCAGCGCCGGCGCACGACTTCGCCCAGGTAGCCGCCCCAGAGCTTGCACATCATCTCCATCTGGTCGGGGGGCGGAGCGACGGCCTCGGCGGACGATACGCCCGGCGGGCCTCCGCGCAACTCGTCGTGCAAGCGGGCGAGGATGAACTCCACGCGCTCGAGGCTCTGTTCACTGTAGTCGAGCTCGACCTGGAACTCGCGGGCGATATCGACGGCGCCCTGCGCGAAGTCCTGAGCCATCTCGGTGATGGTGGCGTATTCCATCGTCAGGAAGCGATCATCGACGGATTGTACTGCGCCTTGGTGCGCGCCAGGCCGGCCTGCAGTTCGTGCTGGAGGGTTTCCTGCATGGCGGCGAGCGCGGCGGTGGGCGTGGCGTACTCGCCCTCCATCTGCATCAGGCCTGCATCAGCCAACCCCTGTGCCAGTTGCAACAGTCTCTCCGCGGGAAGGTTCACGTAGCTGGCATCGTGCGGATCGGCGAGCCAGACTTTGGGAGCGCCCAGGCGGACCGCAAGCCAGTACACCTTGCGACGCAGCAGCCCGACCACGTCCTCTTCTTTCTGCGTGGGGAAGCGGATCTTCTTTTCGCGGAAGGCGTAGTAGCGGGACGAAACCTCGACCGGCTGCAGCTTGGCCGACTTCAGGAACTCGAGCTGGCCGTTGTCCACCGTCTTGCGGATGGCGTTGATGACCAGAGATTCCGCGTGGACGGGCTCGAGCGACGGCAGCTCTCCGGCCAAGGTAAGCGTCAGGTTGGCGGAAACCTGGGCGCGCAGGCCGCTCCCGTCCTCCAACTGGACATCGCCGTGGAGTACGTAGAAGTCAGCTCCGGAGGTGGCACGGTGGAACGGCCACCGCAGCTCGATGCGCAAGGGAATGCCGTGCAGGGTGACAAACAGGTTGGGATGCGGATGGGACATTCAGGTATCAGGTCTCAGGTGTCAGGATAGCAAATTCCTTAGCGACGAGCGGCAGCGGTCTGCTAGAATGCGCGCGTCCCGGATGACGCCGCCTGGAAGCAGGTTTTCTTGTTGATTCCGAAGGGGTTAGCAGACAAAAACCAGCGCACCGTTCAATGCACAAGCCCGCCACTGAGCCGCGATTTCTCACCTTTCCGGGGTTTCTTGGTGGGCGACGGCGCAAGTCCCTGTAGCCTGAAGGATTAATGACGCGGGAGGACTGTGCTTCCGCGCCAGCAAGGAACCGGTGGGCGCACAAACTCGGTAGGGAGAAACGCACACGATGAAGCCGATCAAGTTCGTCGAATTCGGGTTGACCGTAGCCGCCAAGGGCGGCTGGAAAGTGTACGACTGGCTGAACCAGTACCGCCCGAATCCCTCCTTCACGCCCAAGTGGTCGGAGAAGCCCATCCTGAAGTCCTACCAGAAGACCAAGCCGCCGCTGGGCTGGCCGCGCACCACGGATTCGCTGTGCCCGCGCTGCGTGCCGGAGATCCGCCAGCAGATCCTGGACGGCAAGCTGCCGCACGAAGTGCTGCTCAACGAGCGGGTGGGCGAGATCAAGGCGCAAATCGTCGAGCGCGACGGCAAGATCTGGATGATCAAGGACTGCCCCAAGCACGGCCACTTCGAGGACATCATGTCCATCGATACGGCGTTCTACCGGCACCTGGAGGAGATGTTCCCGGGACGCGACATGCGCGCGCACGCCGACGAGCATCTGCATCGTCACGGCTCTTCGACCATCAAGCACGGGCGGGGCGCGGTGCTGACCGTGGACCTGACCAACCGCTGCAACATGATGTGCGACCCCTGCTTCATGGACGCCAACCAGGTGGGCTTTGTGCATGAGCTGACCTGGGAAGAGATCAAGACGGTGCTGGACAACGCCATCTCACTGAAGCCCAAGCGGCAGATGTCGGTGCAGTTCTCCGGCGGCGAGCCCACGCTCTCGCCTTACTTCCTGGATGCGGTGCGTTACGCGCGCAAAGTGGGCTACAACAGCGTGCAGGCGGCCACCAACGGGATCGAGTTCGCCAAGAGCTACGAGTTCTGCGAGCAGGCGGCCGACGCCGGCTTGCGCTACGCCTACCTGCAGTTCGACGGCATCGGCAACGCCGCCAATGCGCACCGCAAGGTGGGCAACCTGTTCGACGTGAAACTGCGCGCCATCGAAAACCTGGTGAAAGCCGGCGTGGAGATCGTGCCCGTCACCACCATCATCAACGGCATCAACAACGAGCAGGTGGGCAAGCTGGTGCAGTTCGCGCTGGAGAACCCGAAGGTCATCTCTTTCCTGTCGTTCCAGCCGGTCAGCTTTACCGGCCGCGACGAGGCCATCACCGACGAGCGGCGCATGGCGCAGCGCTACACCCTCAGCCACCTGGCGCACGACGTGAAGAACCAGACCGGGCTGGGCGAACCGGCGCGCGACTGGTTCCCCATCAGCTTCCTTTCGACGTTCTCCGACTGGGCCGACCTGGTGCACGGGCCGGAAGCCAACTGGGGCCAGATGAGCTGCGGCTGCCACCCCAACTGCGGGGTGGGCATGGCCATCATGGTGGACAAGGAGACCAAGGAAGCGGCGCCGCTGACTTCGTTCCTGAACGTGGACCAGCTGGCCAAGGACGTGGGCCGCATCACCGATGCCGGCCGCGGCCGCGGGTTGTCGCTGCTGGGTATGGCGCTGGCGGTGATGCGCAACTACAACCCGTTCAAGACCACGACCCACTTCACGATCTTCGACCTGCTGATGAAGTTCGACAAGGGCTTCGGCGCCACCAAGAAGGCGCAGCAGGGCAAGAAGTACGGCAACGTCTCCGGCGAGCGCACCAGGGAGGACATCGAGAAGCGGCGCAAGGACCGCTGGAACATCCTGTTCGTCGCCGGCATGTGGTTCCAGGACCTGTTCAACTACGACTTCCGCCGCACCGAGCAGTGCATCATCCCCTATGCCACGCAGGAGGGGGAGATCAGCTTCTGCGCCTACAACACCGGCATCGGCTGGCGCAACATCATCGAGAAGATGCACATGACCGCCACCCTCACCCGGTGGTACGAAGAGCATGGGCGGCATGAGATCTTCGCCGGCGGAAAGAAAGTGAACCTGGAAACCACCGAACAGCAGTTGCTGCGGCTCAACCAGGAGCACGTCAACGCGGAAGAGCAGCACGACCTGGATCGGCTGGGCATCGCCAAGAACGCCCGCGAGGAAAAACTCCGCGCTCGCGCCGCCAAGCTGCGCGAAGAAGAAGAGAACGCGCGCATGGCCAGGCTCTATCGCCAGGTGGTCCTGAAAGAGCAGGCTCCGGAGACGAACGGCTTCGTGCCGCTCAACTCTCTGGCTGCCAAACCTGCCGCTCAGCCAGCGGAGTCGGCGGAACCGGTGCGGGAACAGGAAGAGGTGTACGGCGACTAGATCGCGTCTTGTCGGAAGGCCGCCCCCCGCGGGCGGCCTTTCTTTTTTCCCGCATTCGCGGAGTAGAATCTCGCCCATGCCGAAAGCCTCCGCTCTGCTGCTTGTCGTTTTCCTGCTCGACGGCTGCACCATGTGGAAGGAGAAACAGTCGCCCACCTGGAGCAGTGCGACGGGCGCCGAGCAGTTCGAGCGCCTGCTGTGGCAGGAAATCAAGGCCCGCAACTGGCCGGAGGTGGAGAAACGCCTGGGCGCCAACCTGGTGGTGGTGACGCCCAACGGCAAACGCGACCGCGCCGCCCACATGGAATATCTCAAGGGTTTGGAAATTACCGACTACTCGATCGGCGAGATGGAGGTCACTCCCAATGGCGATGACATGGTGCTCACCTACACCATGACCATGCAGGGCACCCTCAAGGGACAGCCGATGGGAGCAGCGACGCGGCAGATGCTGTCGGTGTGGCAGCAGGTGGGGACGAACTGGATTGCGGTCGTGCAGGTCTGGATGCCGGTGACTCCGGAAGGTCAGCAACGGAAGTAACCTTCCAAAAATGTAACGAAATGTAACAGAATCACTATGCGCTCGCCAATGTCCAAGAGGCCGGCACGGAGGCCAAGTTCATGTTTACCAAGGACATGATGGGACATGGGGGCAGAGTGGAAGCTGGGATGCAGTAGTGCTAACATCGCGGCCAGTTCCGGCCGACAGCCGGGGCGGAACGCGCTGCGCCCGGAAGAGGGCGCGCCGAAGGACTTGCCGATGAAGAAGAGCGAGTTTCGCAAACGATCGGGCGGTTTTTCGCTGGTTGAGCTGCTGATCGTGGTGGTGGTCATGCTGGTGGTGGCGGCGATTGCTGCGCCCAATATCATGCAGGCGGTGGCCAACTTCCGGCTGCGTTCAGCGGCCACGGCGCAGGCCCAGATGGTGCAGCGGGTGCGCATGAAGGCGCTGAGCAACAACCGCATCGAGAAGCTGGGCTTCACCTGGAACTGGATCGGCGGCAGCAGCTACTACGTGTCCACTTTCGTGGAGGAGCATCCGGCCAACTGGACCGTGGACGCCAATGAGCGCGACCTGGTGGCGCAGATGCCGCTCGGCATGTGGATGGGCTGGGGACCCGACACCACCACCATGCAATTGGATTTCGTGCCGCAGAACGAGTGGTGGAGAATGGGGTTCGATGGCCAGGGGAACCCCTGCGTATGGGACTTCAACGGGGGTTGCAGCGTGGCGTTCGGCGGCCAGCAGCGCGTGGGCTTCGTCTATTACCTCTATCAGACCAACACCTGGAATCCGACCGGCTACGCGGCCGTGACCATTTCGCCCAGCGGACGCGTGCGCACCTGGATCTGGAGCGGGAACCGCTGGCAGTAGGAGGCGCTATGCGAGCGAGCAGACGTCCGGTTGAAGAGCCGCGCGAAGCGGGCATGTCGCTGATCGAGCTGATGATCGCCATGGTGGTGATGACGGTGGGGTTCATGGCCACCATGATCCTGATCTCGACCGCCATCGCCAGCAACAACCGCAACAAGCTGGACACCACCGCCACGGCGCTTTCGCAGATGGTCACCGAGACGGCGGCGGCGCAATCGGTGGTGGTGGGCGCGCCCATCAGCGTAGTGGACTGCAGGCCGGCTTCGGCCGGTGGGCCGCAGACCTGGACCATCGCCACCGCCGTGGGTCCGAATCCGGGCGACCAGGCGGGAGCCAACGTGGACAACAGCACCGGCAGCATCGACTTCACGCAGCTCTACGCCAGCGTTCCGGTGGGCTACAAGATGGAGTTCGTGGCCTGCGGCGCCGGCGGTACGCAGGCCACCTACGACGTGCGCTGGAACATCCGGCGCATCAGCGCCTTCTCCAAGCTGGTGACGGTGTCGGCGCGGCAGATCGGGGCGCGCGCAGGCGGGCCGCAGCAGCTGCAGTATTTCGCGCGCCCGGTGACCCTGCGCACTATCGCAGGCTTTTAGCGAGGCACATACCATGGCACACCATCGGGCAAGCAACGAGCGAGGCTTCTCGCTGATCGAGCTGTTGACCGTCATCGCCATCCTGAGCATCGTCATGGGCGTGGTCTTCCGCGAGATTATCCGGGTGCAGCAGCGATTCCGCACCGAGGAAGCCAAGCTGGACGTGTTCCAGGAGGCGCGCAACTTCATGGACCGCTTCGTGCGCGACCTGCACCAGGCCGGGTATCCTGGGCTGAAGATGTACGAGCCCGGCGCCATCACGCTCAACCCCAAGATCAACGACCGCCGGGTGGCGGCCGGGCTGGTGTCGGTGAGCAACAGCGACATCGTCTTTGAAGCGGATGTGGACGGCGATGGCCAGGTGGACAGCATCCGCTACACGCTGGCGACCGGTCCCGGCGGCACCTGTCCGTGCACGATCCGCCGCAGCCAGGTGATCAAGATCCACGGGACCTCACCCTTGAGCCAGCCCACCAGCTATTTCGGCATGGTGGGCAACATCGTGAACAGCGGAGGCTCCGGCGGGACCGGCCCCAATGGCTCGCGTTCCATTTGCTTTCCCAACCCGCTGGGCGGAGCCTGTTCCTCCACCAGCCCCTACGCGTCGGCCACGGGAGTGACCAGCATCTCCAACGACACGGTCTATGGCCCCTACATGACGCAGCCCGTCTTCCAGGCGTTTGACCGTAACGGGTTTGCGGTCACGCTGCCCGTCGACATCAACACCAATCCCACGGCCCTCAAGAACATCCGTACCATCCGGGTAACCATGAATGTGCTGGCGGCGACGCCCGATCCGCAGACGCTGATGCGTCCCGCAGTCTCGCTCACGGCTTCCGCCCGGCTACAGAACTAGGGAGAACTGTCATGAAACCGCATCGTAGTGAGGGGGAACGGGGCGTGGCGCTGCTGATGGCGCTGTTCGCCATGATGCTGCTTTCGGCTATCGCAATCGGGCTGATGTACATGTCCGACACCGAGACCAGCATTAATCTCAACTACCGGGAGCAGCAGCGCGCCTTCTTTGCCGCCCAGGCGGGCCTGGCGGAGGTGCGCGAGCGCATGACCGTCAGCAACACCGGCGCTCACCGGATCACCGGGCCGGCCGGGCTGCCGCCGATGGCCGGTTCGGTCATCTATGTGACCAATCCCGCCACGGGAGAGACGGTAACGCCCAACGTGCCGGGCAGCCGCTACTTCGACACCCAGCTCTGCCATGAGAACCTGTCCGGCCTGGGCATGACCAACCCGGGTCCCGGCAAGCAGTGCACCACGGCCGCCTCCTCGCCGGGCGTGTACGCGCCGTTCCTGGCCAGCGACGCGCCTTTCAACAGCAGCGCCGCCGCGCTGGAGTACAAGTGGGTGCGCATCACCGCCAAGGCCAACCGCACCGGCGATCCGTACTACGTGGATGGGGGCGCGAACGCCGGTACCTATGACACGCAGGTCTGTTTTGACGGCCTGAACGAAAAAGTGCTGCCGGCCGGATACGCGACCTGCTCTTCGGACCCGCCGCCGCCGCAATTCATGTACATGCGCCCGGTGTACGTGCTGACCGCGCTGGCGGTCACGCGCACCGGCGCGCGCCGCATGGTGCAGATGGAAGTGGCGGAACAGCCGCCCATGATCACCAACGCCGCCGTGGATTCGCAGGACCACGTCAGCCTGAGCGGACAACTCACAGTGAATGGCTACGACCAGTGCTCGTGCCTATGTACCACGACGGTCGTGAAAGGAGTGAAAAAGACCGATTGTGTGGATCGCCCCGGAAAGATCTGTGACAAGAGCAAATGGGCCATCTACTCGTCGCAGACGGTGGACAATCCGAATTCATCGGAGACTGTCATTGCAGGTCCCGATCCGCCCATCGCGCAGAACCAGCCCTGGTTCTACGACATCCCGTCCATGGTCGAGACCTTCGGCGGCAATCCTACCGCGGTGAACGTGACTGGCCCGCCATACAACTATACTTGTTCCGGCTCGCCTGCCGATTGCGGCACGCACCCAGACCAGCAGTTTGGCGGCTTGCCCAGTCCTTTTCCTCCGGCTGACCCCAGCAACCCGATCGGGGTGGTCAACCAGATCACGTACGTTCCCGGCGATCTCAAGCTGACCAACGCGGCTTCCGGAGCGGGCATCTTAGTGGTGGATGGCGACCTGGAGATCAACGGCGGCCTGCAGTTCTACGGCTTGATCCTGGTGAAAGGCGTGGTGGCCTTCACAGGCGGCGGCGCGAACCCTACCAACATCGTAGGGGCGGTGCTGGCCGGCCAGCAGTCGCTGGACAATACCGTACTGGGCGGCAGCGCCGTGATCAATTACGACCTGTGCGCGCTGCAACAGAAGCAGGCGCCGCAACCACCGACGATCATCGCCTACCGCGAGGTCCATTATTAGGAGGTCATGATGATTCTTCCCCGATTGACTCGCACGCTACTGGCCGCACTGGCGTGCCTGGCGTTGTGCTTCCCGGCCCTGGCCCAGAACCAGGACCAGCCGTCGCTGGGCGAGCTGGCGCGACGCAACAAGGAAAAGAAGGCGCAGCAGGACGCCACGAAGTCCAAGAAGGTGTATGGCTCGGAGGACCTGCCCAAGGCGCCTCCGGGCTCGGAGTCGGCAGCGCAAGCAACTGCGGCAGCGCCAGCGGGCTCCAGCGCCGGAGCGGCTACCGAGGCGCCCGCGGGGTCTGAGGCGGCAGCGACGAAACCCGAGGGCGAAGCCGCAGCTCCTTCTCCCGAGGCTGAGGAAGCCAAGGCGGCCCTGGAGAGGGCCAAGGCCGACGAAGCCGCGGTCCAGAAGAACATCGAGAAGCTGGAAAAACAACTGGAGACCGAGACCAGCGAGTTCCGCCGCAATCTCTACCAGGAATCGCTGCAACGCTCCAAAGAGAACCTGGCCGCCTATCGCGCCAAGCGCGAGGAAGCCGAGAAGGCCGCGGCCGCGGCTGGCTCCGGCAAGAAGCCGGAAGGAGAAGCACCACCGCAGTAGTGCAGTTTGTACTTGAAACGCAGGCCGGCCTGGTGCCGGCCTTCTTGTTTGATTGTTACATGCCGGCGCGCGGCTCAGGCATACTGTGCGTCTATGGCCCGCCCCCCTGTCCGCGTCGTGCCTCGCCTGCGCGCCCAGCTGCTGGCCTGGTATGACCGGAACCGGCGCGACCTGCCCTGGCGGCGTGCGCGCCACCCGTATCGCGTCTGGGTTTCCGAGATCATGCTGCAACAGACGCGCGTGGCTGTGGTGCAGGAGCGCTACCGTGACTTCCTGCGGCGCTTCCCTAATCTGCGCGCCCTGGCAGCGGCGCGGAGGGCGGATGTACTGGCCGCCTGGAGCGGCCTGGGTTACTACCGTCGGGCGCGCACGATGCACCGCGCCGCGCGCCTGCTGGTGCGCGAGCGTGGCGGGCGCTTCCCGCGCTCGGCGGCGGAACTACGCGCGCTTCCCGGCATCGGGCGCTACACGGCTGCCGCCATCGCCAGCATCGCTTTCGGCGAGCCCGCCGCCGTGGTGGACGGCAACGTAGAACGCGTGTTGCGCCGCCTGCTGGGCGCTCCCGGCAAGGGCGCCCATGCCTCCCTCTGGGAGGCCGCGGGAGAACTCATTTCCCAGCACCGTCCCGGCGACTTCAACCAGGCGATGATGGAGCTGGGCGCCACGGTGTGCCTGCCGCGAGTGCCGCTCTGTGCCGCGTGTCCGCTGGCGGCCTGGTGCCGGACGCGGGGCGCGCTGGAGCCGGCGCCGCGGCTGCGCCGCCGGAAGAGGCAGATCGCGTACGGCCTGGCCGTCACCCCACGGGCCGTCTACCTGATGCGGCGTCCCGAACGGGCATCCCTGATGCCGGGAATGTGGGAACTCCCGGAAATTGCGCAGAACCAAGCCGCTGTGCCGGCGGTCCTGGCCATGCTGCGCCATGCCATCACCAGCACCGACTACACCGTGCGCGTGGTGGCGCTCGATGGAACGCGCCCTGGAGGCGGGCGCTGGATCCCGCGCTCGCGTCTGGCCTCGCTCCCCCTCACCGGCCTGACCCGCAAGATCCTCCGAAACACAGGCCTGCTCGAAAGCTGAAGCCGCAGACGGTTCGGCGTCATCGAACTAAAATAGTCAGGGAGGCTGCAAAATGGGTTCGATTGGCAAGGGAAAGCCGGCGCCGGAGATCTCGCTGCCGGGCATGAATGGCGACCGCTTCTCGCTGGCGGAGGCGCGCCAGCGCGGCCCCGTGCTGGCGGCGTTCTTCAAGGTTTCCTGCCCCACCTGCCAGTACACTTTCCCCTTCCTCGAGCGGCTCTATCAAGCCTACCCGAGCGACAAGGTAACCGTGGTCGGCATCTCGCAGAACCCGCGCGAGGAGACAGCGCAGTTTGCCGAGAAGTTCGGCATCACTTTCCCTCTCTATCTCGACGACACCCGCACGTACCCGGTCTCAAACTCCTATGGTCTCACCAACGTGCCTTCGCTGTTCTTTATCTCGCCGGAGGGCAGGGTGGAACAGGTCACGGTAGGCTGGCTGCGCTCGGAGATCGACGAACTGAACAAGCGGCTGGCCGCAGCCGCCGCCGTCCCCAAAGCGCAGGTGTTCGCGCCCGGGGAAGAAGTCGTCGACTACATGGCCGGTTGAGGGTCGAAGAACTGACCCGCGGTCCGCGGGTCCCGCCCGAAACCAACACAAACCACGCCGGGGCATCGCATAGAATAGAAGGTTCATCTCACGATTGAGGTTCCCCCTGATGCGCATGTTGAAGGTCGTTGTGTTCACCCTTCTGCTCTTGGTCCCGGCGGTCGGGGCTTTCCCTCAGAGCCAGCGCTCGAAGCGCAAGGCTATGGGCGCGGAACGCGACCCTTCTCCCGCCGTGGCCCGCGCGGTGAAGGCCATTGACGCGGAGAAGATCCGAGCCCACGTCCGCTACCTCGCCGACGACCGCCTGCAGGGGCGCGGCACCGGCCAGCCCGGCGGCGACCTTGCGGCCAGGTACATCGCCGAGCAGTTCGCCGCCTACGGTCTGAAGCCCGCCGGCGACCAGGGCACGTTCATGCAGCGCGTCCCGCTGGTGGGCCTGACCACCGAGCCGCAGACCACCTTCGCCATCGTTCCGGCCTCCGGCGCGGAGATGAAGCTCACCATGCTCGACGACTACGTCATCATGGACCAGACGCAAGTGACCGAATCCCACATCGACGCGCCCGTGGTCTTCGTGGGCTACGGCGTCTCCGCCCCTGAGTTCGGATGGGACGACTACAAGGGCGCCGACCTCAAGGGCAAAGTGCTGCTCATGCTGGTGAACGAACCGCCTTCTGAGGATCCCAGATTTTTCAAAGGGCCGGCGCTCACCTATTACGGACGCTGGACGTACAAGTTCGAGGAGGCGGCGCGCCGCGGCGCCGTGGGCGCCATCCTCATCCACAAGACCGACATGGCCAGCTACGGCTGGGACGTGGTGCGCAACTCCTGGTCCGGGGAGCGCTCCGACCTGAAAGCCAGCGGTCCCAAGCTCAAGGCGGCTTCCTGGATCCAGTTGGACGTGGCGCGCAAGGCGCTGGCCGCCGCCGGCAAGAACGTGGATGAACTCATGCAGCAGGCCCGCGCGCGCAGCTTCCGTCCCATCGAGTTGCCGCTGCGCCTGAAGGCGCACGTCCTGACCAAGGTGCGCAGCTTCGAATCGAGCAACGTGATTGCGAAGCTCGAGGGCTCCGATGCCACGTACCGCAACCAGGCCGTCATCTACACCGCGCATTACGACCACCTGGGCATTCGTCCCGGCATGGCGGGCGATAACATCTTCAACGGCGCCGTGGATAACGCCAGCGGCTGCGCCGTCCTGCTGGAAATGGCGCGCGTGTTCGCGGAGGCCTCCGAGCGCCCGCGGCGCTCCATCCTCTTCGCCGCCGTCACCGCCGAGGAGCAGGGACTGCTGGGCTCCGAATACCTGGGCAAGCATCCGCCCATCCCCGCCGCCCGCATCGTGCTGAACCTGAACTTCGACGGCATCCCGCCGCGCGGCGAGCCCGAGCAGGTCGAGGTCTCGGGTTCCGAGCGCACCACGTTCTATCCCGTGGTCAAGTCCACGGCGGAGAGCTTCGGCCTGGAGATCGTGCCCGATTCCAATCCCTCCGCCGGCTATTACTATCGCTCCGACCACTTCAGCCTGGCCCGCGTCGGTGTGCCCGGGTTCTCAGTCGAAGCCGGCCTCAAGTACAAGGGAAAGACCCTGGAATGGGGACGCCAGCAGCGCGACGAGTACACCGCCAAGCGCTACCACCAGCCCGGCGACGAGTACCGGGAGGACATGGACTTCGCCACGCTGCAAACCCTGGCCCGCTTCGGCTTCACCCTGGGCTGGAAAGCGGCTTTGCTGCGCCAGGGCGTCGAGTGGCTGCCCGGCGACGAGTTCGAGGCCGCCCGCAAGGCCAGCCGCAAGGCCTTAGCCGCCCCGTGAGGCAGTCCTTTCAGATGACCAGATGACCCGAGGACTCTTGTGGTAGATTGCTGGCCCGGCACTTTGCCACTGGCCCATGTCGCCGTTCTCATTCCTGCAACGCGGCAGCCTGGCTGACCACGCCAAGGAACTCAGCCTGAACACCTACACGCCCTCGCTGCGTCTGGAGGGCCTGGTGGCCGGCGTGGACAACGTGCGGCACGACGTCTTTCTGAGCCCGCGCTTTGCCGAAACCGCCCGCCAGCACATCGCCCGCCTCATCGTCCGCTACGGCAACGTGCAGGACCTAGTAGCGGAAGAGGTCTCCTTCTCCCGGCCTCCCTCCATCTTCCGTCCTCCGGAGGCCGCCAAGCCCAAGGCCGAGCCGGCCGACTTCAAGCGCAGCCTGCTGGAGCTGCATCTGGCGGCGCTGAACCGGGCCAAGGCGGAGAACAACGTCTCCATCGACCTGCTGGCCCGCCTGGCCGTCATCAAGTTCCTGCGCAGCGAGCTCAACGCCCAGTTCACCCAGACCTTGGAGCGCTGCCGCACCAAGCTCAAGGGCTACGAAGGACCCAATCAGCCCTCGCGCATCATGGAGATGCGCGAGCGTTTTGCCGCCCTGCAGATCGGCAAGAAGTCGCTGTTGCGCCGCGTGGGTCAGGACCTGTTCGAGACCCTGCGCGAGATTGAGAAGGAAACGCTCTCGCGCACGCGGCGCTCCCTGTTCGGCGAATCCGCCGGCGCCGCCCACTACGATCTGCTGCTCAACCGCCTGCTGTTCACCGAAGACGGGCGCGACGACTATCTCAACGCCGAACACTACGTCATGCTGGGCAACTACGAACGCGATCCCGACCGCTTCCAGACCATGCTGGAGATCGGCTGCGAGTTCCTGCGCTCGCTCAACATCTCGGCCAACGGCGGTACCGACGACGACCGCGCCCTCGATCCCTTCTTCAGCGCCCCGGAAAATGCCCAGGAACTCACCGCCGGCGGCACGCCCGATGAATCCACGCCCCGCGGCAAGTCGCAGAAAGCGCTGCTCCACGCCTGGGTGGACCTGCTGGAAAAGCAGCAGGTCATGGACCACGTCATCGCCTCCTATGAGGCGGTGCCGCTGCTGGCCCAGTACTCGCCCCCCATCAACGCCCAGCAGCTCAAGAACGCGCTCATTTCGCGCACCGAGCGCAAACGGGTGGAGACCCTGCTCGAGGAGCACGGTAAGATCTCTGCCGACGGCCTCAACGCCGCCGTCAAGCGTGTGGGCAACTGCAAGGGCGCGGAGCGCGCCAAGATGGCCGGCCGCTTCCTGGGCGACTTCATGCGCTACCACCGCGACCTGCGCCGCTTTGAGGCGCTCACCTCCGCCATGGACTCGGTCAACGTGGTGGCCAACGAGAAGCTGCGTGAGCTTTCTGCCATCAACAGCACCCTCTACGAGTTCCTGCTGGCCGAGGAGCAGAAGCCGGTGGAGGACAAGGTCATCCACCACGTCGTTATCAAGGCCGACGTCCGCGATTCCACCACGCTCACCCGCACCCTCATGGAGCGCGGCCTGAACCCGGCTTCCTACTTCAGCCTCAACTTCTACGATCCGGTGAACAAGCTGCTCGCCAAGTACGGCGCCAGCAAGGTCTTCATCGAAGGGGATGCCATCATCCTGGCGCTGTTCGGGCGCGAGGGTGAGCCCTCCAACTGCGTGGCCCGGGCCTGTGTGCTGGCGCGCGAGATGCTGGAGATCGTGCAGGCCTACAACCAGAAATCGCGGCCCGCGGGGCTGCCCATCCTGGAGCTGGGCATCGGCATCTGCTTCGAGGACTCCGCCCCGCTCTATCTCATGGACGGCAACAACCGCATCATGATCTCCCGCGCCCTGAACGAGAGCGACCGCCTCTCGTCCTGCAGCAAGGGCGCCCGCAAGCTGCTCGGCGCAGAGAGCGGCCTGTTCAACGTCTATTCCTTCCAGACCGTGGAGGACGTGGAGACCGCCGGCGCACCGGAAGAGCTCATGCTGCACTACAACGTCGGCGGTATCCACATCAACGAAGCCGCCTTCCGCCGCCTCCAGCAGGAAATCTCGCTCGAACTGCACGAAACTCAGCTTCCTACTCTTTGGCAGAACGAAACCGTCCGGCTCCATAGCGGGATGGTGGCCGTGGGTGCGGGCATGTTCCACCGCCTGGTGGTGCGCGAAGCCCGTATCGCCCACGTCGATCCCCGCGATTTTTCCCTCAAGGAGTGGACGCCGCGTAGCTACTACGAGGTCTGCACCAACGCCGCCATCTACGAATACGTGGAATCGGGCGCGCCGGTGCGCGTCGCAAGGCAGGCCTGATTCTCGTTCCCAGCCGATGGTGCCGACGGTGCCCCATGTCTGCGCCATGCTGTTCGGCGCAGACATGGGCTAATGAGCCTTGGAACTGGCGGGGGTTGCCCCACCCTTGTCGCTCCTGCCGTTGGAGCGACAGGGTGGGAAGGAAGACTTTCATTCTGTCATGCCGCGCGCATGCCCTCGAACTCCTCTTCAACCTGCGCCAGGAATCTGCGGCGACGCAAACGTCGGTCGTCCAGACTCAACGGCCCGGCTCCCATACCCGCGATAATCAGCGCGGCGCCAAGCATCGACAGGTTCTTCAGGAACATGACGAACTGCAGTTGCCCCATCGCCGGGTCCGTGAACGCCCAGAAGTTATGCATCATCAGCGTGACCGGCACCAGGAACAGCACCAGCAGCCACGCGCCGATGCGCGCACGGTAACCCAGCAAAACGCTCAACCCTCCCAACAGCGCAAGAACGCCTGAG
The DNA here is from genome assembly GCA_035573675.1 of Terriglobales bacterium. Lineage (NCBI taxonomy): Bacteria > Pseudomonadati > Acidobacteriota > Terriglobia > Terriglobales > Terriglobales bacterium. The sequence goes on along the minus strand of DATMAB010000010.1, from coordinate 44,554 downwards.
ACTGGCACCGCGATGGATGCCAGCGGCACTCCCTGTTGCGCCGCATAGTCGATTGTTTGCTTCGTGAAGTGGCCCACCGCAGAGAGTAGAAAGATTGCCGAGTACAGCACGCGCCCCGCAGCCACTACATACCCCATCCAACCGCTTCCCGGTGCAGCCGGAACCTGCACGTCCGGTGTCGCCTCGGGGCGGGTGGGGAAAGTTGTAACAGTATGAGTCGACATGATTCCTCCTCCTAAGTTGGATGGCCAGGTGTACGCGAAAGGCTAGACGAATCGGGCAACTTTCCCTTGACAAGTCCCATCCAAATTGATATTGTTAGTATGTTGGCTAAATGCCAATGAGATAAGTTATTCAGAATCAAAGACCGACTCTCTAAGCTCTTTGACATCAAGATTTTGGCAGATGCCACCCTAACCCGTTGATTCTGCATATACTTTTACCTCTTATAGAATCAAGACCTTGCCCCTAACTCATTGATTCTAAAGATGGTGGATACGGGGAGGGGGACCCTTGGGTACAGACCGGGCGCATCCCTGACACTTGCCAACTGAGACCTGCCGCTAGAACGTGCTTGGCCGCGCCTTGAAGGGAATCTCCACGATGGCTTCCAGGTCCACCGGCGTGCCGTGCTTGGTGGCTGGACGGAAGCGCCAGCGGGTCATGGCCAGGCGCGCATTTTCATCCAGAAGGTCGTCGAAGCCCTGGATGACGCGCACATCGGTCACGCTGCCGTCGGCACGGATCACCGCGTAGAGCAGTACGCGCCCTTCGACGCGCCGCCGGATGTAATCTGCAGGGAATGCCGGGTCCACTTTGTTCATGGCTGAAGGCGCAGTCAGCTCGGTGCGGTCGGTGGTTTCCTTCAGCTCCGCGAAGCGCACGATCCAGCTTCCGCCTGCCGACGTCAGGTTGGGCATGTTGATGGTCATCGAGTAGAAGCGTTTGGGACCGAAGACCTGGCTCTCGACGCTGCCCGCGGCCGGGCGCGTTGGCGCATTCGTGGCTGGCGCCGTCTCTCGCACCACGTTGGGAGGCAGTGCCGGGGCGCGCGCCGCTGCCAGCAACTGCTCACGCGTGACGCTGTTACCCGGGGCGGTGACCGCGCCACCGCCGCCCGCACGGTTGCTCTCGCCGGCTACCACGGCAACCGGCCCGGTTGCTGGTGGCCCGCCGCCGATGAACACGCCGGAAGGGTTCGTCGCGGTGCCGCTCCCCGGTCCGCCGGTTTCCCCGCTGCCGGTGCCGCCGGGACCGCTGCCGCCGCCGGCAATCTCCGGCGTGCCGGGATTATCCGGACTGCCCTCGGGCGTGGCGGCGAAGATGCCGCGCCGGCTGCCCGGGGGAATTTCCACCGGCCCGCCGACCGCGGTGGGAGAGAGGCCCAGGGCGATGAGTTGACCCGCCGCCCGGGCTCCGCCGCCTGCGCCGTGCGTCGAGGGAGGTGGCGGGGCGTTGCCGCCTTCGCTCTCGCCGCTGGAAGCGCGCTGTTCCGGAACCGGCAGGCTGGGAATCAGCACGGCAGGATGGGAGCGCGCAATGTTCAGCTCTCCGACCCTGCGCTGCAGAGCTTCCGGTGTGGGTGGCGCGCCGACCACCGCTGGTGCAGGCATCTTGGGTAGCGACGCAGCGTCGCGCCGGTGCGCTTCCGGCGGCGGCGCTACTACCATCGGCGCCAGCCAGGGCAGCGTCAACTGCGAAGTCGGCCGGGCCGTGGCCGCGATCGGGGCCGGCGCCGGTACCGGCGTCCACACGACCACGTTGGGAATCTTCACTTCCTCGAGCAGGATCTTGGGCGCTGCGGGATTCACAATGGTCTGCGTGGAATTATCCGGCTGCGCGGGGATGGAGATGAGGGGCTGCCGCGCGTACTTGGGTCGGCCCTTGCGCGCCACTTTGGCCGGCGCGCTGCCGGTGGAGAGCGACGGCAGGTACTCGGAAACCTCGTAATACGTGAGCGTCCGGTTCCCGGTGGCCGAAGGCGGCGCTTGCGGCCGCATCCGCCACAGCGTGGGGAAGGTGACAATGGTGAGGATGACGAAAATGTGATACAGGAACGACTGCCGCAGGCTCGCGTAAGGAGGCCGCGTAGGGACGAAGACATCCGGCCAGAACGCCGCCGGTCTCGAGGTCAGGCGCAGCGGCGCTTCGCGCCGCGGCAGCAGCAGGTCCCGCAGATTGCGCCGGAAGACCTTTCCCCACGGCTCCAGTTCCACCAGCAGCGTAGGCGGCGTGGGAGGGGAGACGGCGCCAGACGCGCGTTCTTCGGTAACCATCGGGCCGCTCTGCATAGACTGCGGGACCGGCGGAAATCGCCGAGTAACGAGGATTATAGCCGAGCCCTGCCGCGGCTCGCGGCACGGGTAGCCGCTTCGCTGGGACGGGAAAACCCGACTTCTGCGCGATGACTGCAGCGTGTCAGCCCGGAAGCGCGATTCGTGGTCTAATGAGAGAGCGTGGTGACGCTTATGAAGGCTCGATGGATCTTGCTTTTGCTCGTTGCGACAACCTTGGCGGTGGCGCAGCAAACCGCGCCGCCCGGGAGCGCAGCGAACCCGCAAGTCCCGGCTGCAACCGCTGCGCCCCTCGAAGATATTTCCGGCGCGTACTCCTTTCTCGAGGAAGGCGAGTATCTGCAGATCAACGTTCAGGAAGGCAAAGTGACCGGCTACGTCTCGCGCTTCAACGAGGAGCCGGGAGGCGGCAAGACCTTTCTCGACCAGCTCTTCGACAAGGCTTCGCTCGAGGGCGACAGGCTGAAGTTCACCACGCGGAAGATTCATGGCGTCTGGTTCGAATTCGAGGGCAAGGTGACCAGGGCTGCGAACAAGAAGCGAGCCGACGAGGGTTACTTCGTCCTGAAGGGTATCCTGACCAAGTTCACCACCGACGCCAAGGGAAAGGCGTCCAGCAAGTTCCGCGAAGTGGAATTCAAGTCCTTCCAGCCGGAGGGCGAACCGATGATGGAATCCGCCCCTCCGGCGGCCCCGAAAAAGGGCTGATCCACAGCCCTGTTGAAAAAGCGCCGAGTCGCTCGGAAGACAAGCGGAATGTGTGACATAGCACCAAAGTGCTATAGGCCGCTTTTGACCTTGACACCCAGCCCTGCTGCGACCTACCGTGTGCGTAGGCGGGTGTGTATTCGGGTAGCGAACTCTCCGTCCGTGAAGGGCGGCGAGCTGGCTGTTGAACCTCCTCCGGGCTCTGTGGTTGCTTCCCGAAGCAGCGAAGGAAGCATGATCGGCTCGACCTTCGGCGGTTATCGCATCGAAGACCGCATTGGTGCCGGCGGCATGGGTGTAGTGTACCGTGCCCACGACGTGAATCTGGACCGGCCCGTTGCCATCAAAACCCTGCTGGCGCCCGACACGCCCGATCCGGCCGGCGAGGCCCGCTTCCTGCGTGAAGCCCGCGCCGCTTCCCGCCTGCAGCATCCCTCCATCATGACCATCCACCAGTTCGGCGTGGAAGGCCGCACGCGCTACATCGTGATGGAGTACGTGGAAGGCCGCACGCTGAAGAAGATGATGGACGGCCGTCCGCTGGAGGTGGGGCAGTTGCTGGAGATCGCCGTGCAAGTGGCCGAAGGCCTGGTCACGGCGCACGAGCATGGCGTGATCCATCGCGACCTGAAGGCGGAAAACATCATGGTGACGCCGCGCGGCCAGGTGAAGATCCTGGACTTCGGGCTGGCCAAGCTGCGCGACCGCGATCCGATCGGCGATCCCGGTGAGACCCGCTCGTCGTTCGAAACTACGGGCCTAACGCTGCTGGGCACGGTGAGCCATATGTCGCCGGAGCAGGCCCTGGCCATCGAGATCGACCCGCGCACGGACATCTTTTCCTTCGGCGTGGTGCTGTACGAGATGGCGACCGGCAAGACGCCGTTTTCCGGTCCCACGCCGCAGGCGACGCTGGCCCGCATCCTCAGCCAGGAGCCGCCCTCGATTCCCAGCCTGAACCCGGAGATTCCACCCGAACTCGACCGGCTGATCCGCAACTGCCTGCAGAAGGACCGCACCTGCCGCCCCGCGGCCCGCGACGTCCGCGACCGGCTGAAGAACATCCAGGCCTCGCTGAGCGCCAACAAACTGACTGCTTCGGCCATCCGTCCGGCTTTGGAGCTGGTGGCGCAGAAGGCCAGCCAGCCCTCGTATGTGACGATAGCGCCGCCGGTTGCGCCCCGCGCTGAGCCCGGCATCAAGAACTGGTACCTGGCAATACGCGGGCTGCGTAAAGGGCTCTCGGTGGGAATGCTGCTGTGGCCGATTTCTTTCGTCGCCTACTTCTTCGTCGCGGGTGGACTGGTGCGTCCGGAAGCCATCGCGGACACCTGGTTCCTGACCGCCGTCCAGGCAGTCGCCGAACCGCCGCTGCATTTGGCGCATGACCTTATTGCTGTAAATCTGCGGTCAGGTCACTGGGACTTCATGGTGCTGGCGCTGGCGGCGGCGGCGCTGGTTCTGCGCTCCCTGCTGTTGACGCCGGTGCGTCGCGTCGAGGCCAAGCTGAACGCGCGCCTGCACGGACGCCCCCTGCCGCGCTCCTGATCGGCCCGCCCGGCGAGCGCTTCCGCCAGTTTCAACGTGCCGCCCGGCGAGACTTCCGCTGCGCGTTTCGTTGGCGCACCAAAGGGCTGGCTGCGCGACGGCTTCTGCCGGGTCCGCAGGTCGGAAACGTGGCGTGGCAGGCCACGCCGTCCATGGAGACGGCGCCCGAACCCCGGGTCGTCGCCAGGCCGCGGGCGCCGTAGAGCCGCTATGAGCTTCCGTACGCGCATCGCGGTGCTGGTTGCCGCCACGCCGGCAGCAGCGGGAGCAGTTACGCTCCTGCCGCGCATTCCGCAGGATCCCGCCTATCACCGCTTCGCCGACGCGCGCTCCTGGCTGGGCGTGCCCAACTTCATGAATGTTGCCTCCAACCTTCCGTTCCTGCTGGTGGGGCTGGCAGGACTGTGGTTCGCGCTGGGGAAGGGAAGCGAGGCCCGCTTCACTGCGTCCGCGGAGCGATGGCCGTGGGTGGCGCTGTTCCTGGGTGTCGCGCTGACGTGTTTCGGCTCGGCGTACTACCACGCGGCGCCGTCCAACGCCACGCTGCTCTGGGACCGCCTGCCCATGGCGGTGGGATTCATGGGCGTGCTGGCCGCGCTCATCGCCGAACGCATCGAGTTGCGTGCCGGGTTGATTGCCCTGCCGGTGCTGATGACCGTGGGGTTGTTCAGCGTGGTGTACTGGCATGCCGGCGAACTGCGCGGCACTGGCGACCTGCGGCCCTACGTCATGGTGCAGGTTTTCACCCTGCTGGCCGTGCCGCTGATCCTGGGATTGTTTCCGGCGCGCTACACGCGCGGCCCGGACCTGCTGGTAGCAGTTGGTATCTACGGACTGGCGAAGCTGTTCGAAGCCGGGGACGCACTCGTCTTCCACCTCGGTCATGCGGTGAGCGGCCACACCCTCAAACACCTGACGGCCGCGGTCGCAGCCTACTGGATACTGCGCATGCTCGGACGGCGGCAGACCGTCGGCTCCTTGATCGCCTGACAGGGGTGTGATTCCTCCACCTACGCGCCAAAGAGGGGCCCTCCGTTCGCCGCGCCGTGGAAGTTCGCAGCCCTTACCGACAATAGCTGCCGTACCGGGCAGCATCTGCGCCAGGCGATGCGGAGGTTCGCAGCAACGCAAAGTCGATTTGTTCAGTAGCGGCGCGAGCGATGAGGTGCGGCGGGAGCGCATCCGCAGAGCGCGCAGCGCCGGGCGTCGCGGGTGATTTTGCGATTCAGCAGCGCCCGTCCGCAGAAGTAGGCAGCGGTGCGAAGCGGCGCCCGGCGGTTCTTGCCGCTGGTCACAGGCGTTCCCGCCTCGGGGTCCTCAGGTTTTGTTGCCATCGGCCGGCTCCGCTCCACGCTCACCCGCCTGTGCTCTCGTTACTTCAACTGCGCCACCTTGATTCTTAGGGCATCCGCCTCAGAGTCTCTCTCGAGAGCGATGAGACAACGTATTTCTCCTTCCAGAGCCCGTTTCATGTTTCGCACCTGCGCAGCGTGAATCTCCTGGTATGTGCTCTCCGGGAAGTTCGCGCCTTCTATCTGGTCCATTGCCGTCTGCACAAGGGCTTCTGCATCCCGGTAGGGCTGCAGGGCGCGCTCGTACTCTCGCAGTCCTTCGCGCAACCCAGCCAATTGCCACAGAAAGTCCAACTGCATGGCGCCGGAGAGCGGCTGCTCACGAAACCAAGCGAGCGCCCTAGTAAAGATCTCATCGGCCTCCTTAGGCTTTCCCTGCCGCGCCCGCAAGTTGCCGTACGCTGCATAGGCCCACCACCGTCCCAGCATCGCGATTTCGCCGCTCATCCCGTCGGCCAGCGTCATCGCCTCCACGCAACTCATTTCGGCGTCATCGTTCGCTTCATCGCTGCACTCGCCCGTGAGTCGCTTCAATTCATGAAGGGATGCCTCCACTTGCGGCTGTTCTGTTTGCTTGCAGACTTCGATAACCGCCATAGATTGGACTTCTACGGGCTCTCCGTTGAGAGTTTGCGGCACGAACTCCCACTTGGCCAAGGCTTCGGCGGCACGATCCAGGAGTAACGCCGCCCCCGCATAGGCAGTCGCCTTGCGGATTTTGCCATCGGTCCCGACTATGATCCGCACCATCACTGCCCCGGGCACATCGGGCGGCAGCTTCTCCACCGGGCAGAGGGGTGCTACGCGTAGGAGTGCTTGCGGCTCGAGCGCGGACCACGCAACAGCCGCTACGGCGCGCGGGCGGTCCTGTGACCAGAGCAACCCTAGGCAACCGCCGAGCAACACTATCGCAATTGCGTGCCGCATGGTGACCCATCCATTGGAATTAAGACTTTTCCGTGCTGCAGGTCGCTTCAAGAATGGTCGGGGCGAGAGGATTTGAACCTCCGACCCCCTGCGCCCAAGGCAGGTGCGCTACCAGGCTGCGCTACGCCCCGACGCATCGATTGTAGCCCAAGCGCGCGCGCCCGCGGCCCGCCCTTCAGTCGAGCCTGGCGCCAAAGGTCTTGAGGTACTTCATGCCGGTGTCGCACATGATGGTGACGATGGTCGCGCCGGGACCCAGTCGTTCGGCGAGGCGCAGCGCGGCGAGGACATTGCCGCCGGTGGACGTTCCGGCAAAGAGGCCTTCTTCACGGGCGAGGCGGAGTGCCATGGCCATCGCCTCTTCCGTGGAAACGCGTTCGATGTGATCGGCGATGCCCGGCTGCCAGAGCGGCACGACAAAGCCCGCTCCGACCCCGTCGATTTTGTGGGCGCCCGGCGGGCCGCCGGAGAGGACCGCGGACTCCGAGGGCTCAACGGCGACGATCTTGATCTGCGGATTGTGCCGGCGCAGGACCTCCGCGTTCCCGCGAAGGGATGCTGCTGTGCCCACGCTCTGGACGAATCCATCGATCCGTCCGCCGGTCTGATTCCAGATTTCCTCTGCCATCTTGTGGTAGGCGGCGAGCTGGTCGGTGTTTTTGAGCTGGTCGGTCCAGAAGGCCCCGGTTTCTTCCGCAATGATGCGGGCGGCTTCAATCATGTCGCGCGTGAGCTTCTCCGTCATGCGCCCGCTGTCACTGGGCACGACCTGGAGCCGGGCTCCGAGGATTCGCATGTGATCGAGTTTTTCCCGGGCGAAGGCATCCGAACTCACGATATGCAGGGGATATCTCTTGACGGCACAGATGAGAGAGAGAGAAACGCCGGTGCTCCCGCCGGTGTATTCGACGACCGAGCCGCCCGGTTTGAGGCGTCCGTCCGCTTCCGCGGCTTCGATCATGGCCAGCGCCATGCGGTCCTTCATGCTGCCGGTTGGGTTTTCGCTTTCCAGCTTCAGCAGGATACGGGCGCCGTTCGCGGGTACGATGTGGCACAGCGGCAACAACGATGTATTGCCGATGCAATGCAGGATGTCCGGCGGCAAGCTGTCCATGAGGTGGTCTGACCCTCCCAGTGGATGTAGCTTTCCGGCGCAGGTCGCATTCTTTGTGGGCCGAACTTGCTCTACCCGCCGCGGACCCAGTTGACGAGTAGAACCAGCGCAACCACGGGCAGAGCGGCCAGCGCCAGCACCGCAGCCAGCAGGCCGATAAGGAAGAGCGAGTCCATCATGGTCTGCCGCCGGCGTTCGGAGCCTTCGTACTTGCGCAGCAAGTCGAAGTTGCGCCGGTTCGATTTCCAAGCGACGTCGAAAACATCGCCCACGAGCGGCAGGCTGCCCAGCAGGGAATCAAGGGCGACGTTGGACAGCATGCGGACGATAGCCACACGCGGCAGGCCCCGCTCCCAGGCGGCGTGCAGCAGCAGCGCCGAGACCAGGCCGGTGAGCATGTCGCCGAGGCCGGGCAGTAAGCCCACCAGCGGATCGAGGCCGAAGCGAAGCTGCGTTCCGGGGATGCGGAACAGGTCGTCCATCAGGGCTGCCAGGAAGTCGAGCTGCTCGTCTTCGAGCCTACGCGAGCGGCGCGGCTCGGCCCCGGGTGGGATGATTTCCGGCTCGGCGCGGATGGTCATGGCGTCAGGATAGCGTACGCTGCGGGCAACTGCCCGCACGACAGCCGGCAGGTCGCCGGCGCTACGCAGGCCGCTTGTCTGGTTTTGGCCGTCGGCACCCCCGGCAGGACTATAATCACACTCCGGTATGCAGCCGCTGCACTATGCGGTGGTGGCTTACGTACGGAACTCAGTGGGACGTTTCGTCGAAGAGCTGCGCCGCGAGGTCTACCCCGAACACAGTCATCTTCCCGCTCACGTCAGCATCCTGCCGCCGCGCCTGCTTTCCGGCAGCGAAGCCGCCGCCCTGGGAACGCTGGAGGAACTGTGCGCCAGCTTTCATCCCTTCGACATTACCCTGGGCGACGTGGACAGCTTCGTTCCCGTCACGCCTACAGTTCACATCCAGGTGAAGGAGGGCGCGGAAGAGATGCGGCGCCTGCACGACTACCTGAATCGTGGCAGCTTGGAGTTCGTGGAGCCGTGGACCTACCACCCGCACCTGACCATCGTGAAGCTGGCCGGGGATGCCGAAGCCCGCGCCGCCGAAGCGCTTTCTCGCGAGCGCTGGAACCGATACCGCGGCCCGCGCACCATCCGGCTGGACGAGCTGACTTTCGTCCGCGAAGGCCCGCACAACCGCTGGGTGGACCTTGCGCCGGTGCACCTGGGCCGGCAGCTGGCGCCACGCCCCTAAGCTGGCAACCTGTGGTTCGCAGTGGTGTGGTCTTGCTAGAGCACCGACAAGATGCGCATAGCCATGGCAGTAAGTTCGTCGGCCTGAGTGCTCGTCAGTTCCTTGTCGCGTTGCGCGTCCACGGCATTGATGAACGCTTGGAGCTTGTTAGCTGCGTCGGCACGCTGGCCTGCGTTGGCCTCGTTTAGCGCCTCAAGAACATTCTGCAGCTTCGTGTCGAGCGAGTTGCTGATTCCCTGCTGCAGGTTGTAGCTCGCGACCACCACGACCAGTTGCTGGAGAAGCGGCACTGGCTGGTCCAAGGGGTGGTACAGGTCGGCGCTACCGCCGCCCGCCACTAACACCTTGCCACTGCTGAGCAGCGTTGCTGTGTGAGCTAAGCGGTCTGAGGTCATATTGCCATCCGTGGCGGCGAACGTGTTGGCGGTGGGGTCGTACCGTTCGGCACTGGAAGTGATTCCAAAGCCGTTGTGCCCCCCAGTCAGCAGGACCTCGCCGTTATTGAGCAGCGTCGCGGTGGCAGCCGCGCGGGCCGAGGTCATCCCGCCCGGGATAGCCGTGAAGCTGTTCGCGGATGGGTCGTACAGTTCGGCGCTTGCCAGATAGTCGAAGCCACCCCCCGCCACAGACCCGAAGCCGCCAGCGATCAGCACTTTTCCGTCGTTGAGGAGCGTCGCGGTGTGATGGTAACGGGCTGCCGTCATACCGCTGGGGATGACCGTGAAAGTGCCGGTGGAGGGGTCGTACAGTTCCGCACTCGCAAGATTGCAGCAGCCCCCGGCCACGAGCACCTTGCCATTATTGAGCATTGTCGCCGTGTGCCAGTAACGGGCTGCAGACATCCCGCCCAGAGTCGCCGTGAAGCTGTCGGTGGCGGGATCGTACACTTCAGCGCTGGACGTAGACGCGCCATCGTGGATTTCTCCCCCGACTACCAGGACCTTGCCATCGTTGAGCGGTGCCGCGGCTAGATACTGGCGCGGTACGGTCATCCCGGCCTGCGTAGCCGCGAAGGTGTTGGTGAGAGGGTCGTACAGTTCGGCGGTTGTCCCCGCCCCGCCGACCACCAGTACCTTGCCGTTGTTGAGGAGCGTTGCCTTATGCCACGTGCGGCCTGAGGTCATCCCTCCTGGGACAGCTGTGAAGGTGTCCGGCACTTGCGCCGACACTACGCTCGCAAGTTGCAGGATGACTAAAGCTACGAACGTACGGGAAACCACGGATCGCATTCCTGTTCTTTGTTTCATCTCCCACCTCCAGCGGGAAATCCGTCAAGAAAAGAAAAATTGAGCAAGTCGGCCATGATTCGGCGGCCTGAGGATGCCTCGTCAATCAGAAACGTGTGTGATCCGTGCTGGGGGCCCGCCTCGCTTAGACAGTGTGTGGACGGTAGAGAGCGTGTATGGGAGCGAGGGTATGAGTACGTTGATTCTCTTCCGTCGACATTGTGACTGTCAAGGTGCTAGGTCACTGGCCGACGTGAGCTCCTATGGCGTACTTCCCCGCACGATTTTCCGGACCTGCCTATGTGCCTAGGACGTCACCAGTCACTCCAATCACCAATTTGTTAATCCCGCTAACATCTTTGTTTTCAGCCAGTTAGGGCGCTCGCATCCCGTCGCCGCCATCGAGCCAGCTCTCCCCATTGGTGCATGTCCTTTCCTCATCTTGTTGCTGGATGGCACCGAGGGTACACAGGTAGGAGCACAGGCAGCCTGCGGGCTGCCGGTCGGGGAAAGCAAGCCTCCTCCCCTCAGTCAACAGAGGCTTGTGGGCAACTACGCACACGGGCCCCGAAAGGATTCGGCAATGCATATCGGAGTGTATGGCACCGGTTATCTGGGCACGGTGGTCTCGGCCTGCCTGGCCGATTTCGGTCTTCCGGTCACCTGCTACGACCGCGACGAGGTTCGCATCGCCCGCCTGCACCAGGGCCAGTTGCCCTTCTGCGAAAAGAACCTGACGGACATGGTCCGCCGCAACACGCGCGTGGGACGGCTCACCTATACGACCGAGCTGGCGCACTTCACCAATCGCGCTGACGTCTTCTACATCTCCCCGGACTCGCACCGGCAGATCGATGAAGCGGCGATGGAAGTGGCCGGCGGCGCCCGCGCCCGGTCCATCATGGTGATCGCCACCCCCGTGCCGGTGGGCACAGCGGTGCGCGTGGAACAATGCCTGCGCGACCTGGGGCATGACCTGCAGGTCGTGGCGCAGCCCATGTTCCTCACCGACGGCTGTGCGGTCGAGGACTTCAACTGGCCGGACCGCATCGTGCTGGGCACGACCTCGAACGATGCGGTGTTCACGCTGAAGCAGATCTACCGCCCGCTGATCATGCGCGGCGTGCCGGTGATCGTCACCAATCCGTCCACGGCGGAACTGGTGCGCGAAGCGGCCACTGCTTACCTGGCGACCAAGGTGGCGTTCATCAACGAGATCGCTTCGTTGTGCGAGGGCGTACAGGCCGACGCGGTGGACCTGGCGCTGGCGCTGGGTCTGGACCGCAAGATCGCGCCCCGCTGCCTGCAACCGGGAACGGCGTTCGGCGGTCCGTTCGTGGAAACGCAGATGGATTCGCTGGCGCAGCTCGCGGTGCGCCACGGCCAGGGGTTGAAGGTGCTGGCTGCCGCTCGCGAGGTCAACGCTTCCATCTCGGATCGCATGGCGGACAAGATCACGTCGCTGCTGCAGAACGTGCCCGGGAAGGAAGTCGGCATCCTGGGGCTGGCGTTCAAGCCGCACACCAACTCCGTGGCGCAGTCCTCGGCCGTGCAGTTGGCGCGCCGGCTGACGGCGCGGGGCGCACACGTGCGGGCTTACGACCCGGTCGCGATTCCGGAAGCGCGCCAGGAACTGAACGGCACAGTGAAGTATTGCGAGACGCCGTACGCCGCCGCCGAAGGCTCCGATGCCCTGGTGGTGGGCACCGGCTGGCCGGAGTTCCGCGACCTGGATTTCGACCGCATCAAGCGCACGCTCAAGCGGCCGCTGATCGTGGACACCAAGAATCTGCTCGACTCCACGCGCCTGCGCGCCATGGGCTTTGAATACGTGGGCGTGGGCCGCTCCTAAGTTTCTGTCTCTCTCCCTCCTGAACACCAAGCGGACGGCTGCCGGGCCGTCCGCGTGGCTTTTAACCACAAAATTCAACCGCTTGCGCCGCCATTCGGTCCGCAATCACGCTTGCTATAATCGAGTGGTTGCGGTGGGTGTAGCTCAATCGGTAGAGCACCGGACTGTGGCTCCGGACGTTGTGGGTTCGAGACCCATCACCCACCCCAGCATTTGATTCTCGTTTCTGCGCCTTCCTGTTTCCACAGCCAGTTCTCTCCTGCATCTAACTCGCCACGGAGCAATCAGAGTGTCGCGCGGTTCCGCTTTACCTGCGGAATGGCCAACCAAACCGCGCTGGAGGTGCCGTGACCATGCGCAAGCGGCTTGCGATTGCGGGTCTGCTGGGTGTCATCCTGGCAGCCTGCGTTCTTGGCACGGCTGCGCTGCACAGGCGCTGGGTGGAGCCGCTCGTCAAGCAACGCCTGGTGGCGATCCTGCAAGAGCGGTTCGACGGCGACGTCGAGATCGAAGAACTGCGGATTTCCGGCCTCCTGTTTCTCCGGATTGATGGCGAAGGCCTGGCCATGAGAAGCCGGGAGCGGAAGGACCTCCCTCCCTTGATTCGGGTGAAGGCTTTCTCGGTGGAAACAGGGTTGCTGGCCCTGTTGAGAACGCCGCCTCACGTCGATCGCGTCCGGATTGAAGGGCTGGAGATTACTGTGCCGCCGCGCAGCCAGCCGGGCGGAAGCTCGCTGGGCAAGCGGCTGGCCGGCTATCGAATCGCCGTACAGGAAATAGTCTCGGACAACGCGCAGTTGACCATCCTGCCCAAGCGGGAAGGCAAACTGCCGATCGTGTTCGATCTTCACCACGTCTTGCTGCGTTCCTCAGGTTCGGGCCGGCCCATGTCCTTCCGCGCCAGTCTCACCAACCCCAAGCCGGCGGGCGAGATCGAGGCGACGGGCTATTTCGGCCCCTGGGAGGCGGAAGATCCCAGCCTGACTCCAGTCTCCGGCGAATACAGCTTTCGTGACGCCGACCTCAACACCATTCGCGGCATCGGCGGAATATTGGCCTCCACAGGAAAGTTCGAGGGCATTCTCGGACGCTTGGCGGTGCAGGGCGAGACCGACACGCCGGACTTCAGTGTCGACGTCGGAGGAAACCCGGTTCCGTTGCACACGCGCTTCAGTGCGGTGGTGGACGGCACCAGCGGCGACACGCTCCTGGATTCGGTGGAGGCTCGCCTGGGGAACTCCACCATCCTGGCCAACGGCCTGGTGGCGAGAACTGCCGAGCCGAGAGGTCGCGTTGTCGCTCTGGATGTCAGCGTCCCGGAAGGTCGGATCGAAGACTTGTTGCGCCTGGCGGTGAAGGACAGCACGCCTCCCATGACCGGCCCGGTGCGCCTTCAGACGCAGTTCCTGCTGCTGCCCGGAAGCGAGAGAATCGCGCAACGCCTGAATCTCAGCGGCCGCTTCCACCTCGCCAGTGCCCGCTTCACGAAGTTGAGCGTGCGCAAGAAGGTGGAGACGTTGAGCCTGCGGGGCCAAGGGAAGACTGAGGAGGAAGGCTCCGAGGTCGCCTCCGACCTGGAGGGACGCTTTCAGTTGAAGAACGGCACGCTGTCCATCTCCCGGCTTAGGTTTCAGGTGCCGGGCGCGACCGTCCGCCTCCGCGGGCATTACAGCCTCCTGGAAGGCACTCTGGACCTTCGCGGGACGCTGGCTCTCCAAGCCAAACTATCCCAGACAACCACCGGAGTAAAGTCGTTTCTTCTCAAGGCGGTCGATCCCTGGTTTTCGCGGAAGGGCGCCGGCACGCTGCTTCCCATCGAGGTCAGCGGGACGGCGAAGAATCCGCAGTTTGGGGTCGATGTCGGGAAGGCCCTGCGGCGAACGGACTAGCGGCTACAATGTCGCTTCCCATGGCCCGTCCCCTGGAGCGGATGGCTGCGTGGCTCACCGAGCGACGCGTGCGTCGGCACGCGGCTCTGTTGGGCTTGTGCCTGTGGCTCGTGTACGCCTTCAGCCTGTCAACACCGGGGATGCGCGACCGCGCAGGTATCGTCAAGGGCGCCGACTTCCTGCACTTCTATACGCTGGGAACGCTGGCCAACCAGGGGCGCGGTGCGGACCTCTACGACGCTTATGCGCAAAAGGCCGAATCGGAGCGCCTGGTGCCGGACTCCAAGGGCTTCTTCTTCCAGCCCGTGCATGGCCCGCAGATGGCGCTGCTGTTTGCTCCCCTGGCGCGTCTGCCTTATCCGGTGGCCGCTGTTCTCTGGATGTCCATCAGCGCGGTCACCTACGGCCTGTGCTGCCATGCGGTGTGGCGACGCTGCCCGCAACTCGGGCAACACCGAGGAACCGTAGTGCTGCTGGCGTTTGCTTCCCCCGCGTTCTTCAATCTGATTGCCCACGGGCAGACCTCGGCATTGGCATTGGGGTTCCTCACGCTCGGTTATCTGGCGCTCGAAGCAAAGCGACCTCTGCTCGCCGGCCTTACCATCGGCATGCTCATCTACAAGCCGCAGCTCGGACTGGCCGCGGCGGTCGTGTTCGTGTTTACCGGGCAGTGGAAAGTCGTCCTGGGTGCCGTGGCGGGAGCGGCGGCGCAACTGGCCGCCGGCTGGTCGTACTGGGGTTCGGCCGTGATGGAGCAGTACGGGCAGACTCTGCGGATGCTGGGCGCGATGTCCTCGGTGCTCGAGCCGAAGCTCTACCAGATGCACTCTCTGCGGGCGTTCTGGATGCTGCTGGTGCCGTGGGAAGCGGCGGCGCGCTGGTTGTACTTTGCCACCGCGGGCGTGGTGTTGCTGGGCGTGGTGTGGGTGTGGAGAACGCCAGCAACACTACCCTTGCGCTACTCCGGTTTCCTTCTGGCTACGGTGTTGGTGGCGCCGCACCTGACCGTCTATGACCTGGTGATCCTGGCGCCGGCGATGCTTCTGCTGGGGAACTGGGCGCTGTCGAACGCTGACCATCACTGGTCGCCGACGATGCGTGTGCTGCTCTATCTCTCTTATGCGCTGCCCTTGCTGGGTGCGGTGACACAGGTAACGCATCTGCAGCTTTCAGTGGTGGCGTTTGTGGGCATGGCGTGGGTGGTGGTGCAGCTCTCGGCGGAGGAACGGGCCAGCCATAAGCAATAAGCAGTAAGCGATAAGCGCGAGCCCCAAGAAAAACGCGAGTCTACGTCACAAAACTGCGTGAATCAGGGGCGTTCAAGCTTGCCGCTAATCGCTTATTGCTTATCGCTGCTTCAATCCAACGCGCACGAACCCGGTCCGCGGGGATCGCCGCAGGTGCCGCAGGGAGCGGCGCTGGGACGGGAACTCGCAGCGCTCCTGCCCGCTCCCACCGCGAACACGGAAAGCTGCTGCTCCAGTCGTCCGCTATGGCAGGAGGGGCACTCGGGCTTCTGCACGCCGTAGACCACGGCTTCAAAATGCTGGCGGCAGTCCTTGCAGATGTATTCAAAGATGGGCACAGGGTGACTCCCGCTACAGAACATAGCATTCTGGCGCTGCCGCCGCAACGCGCCATTAGAATGACATCGCCCGACGATGCCCGCAGCGTTCGTTCCCAGCCAGTCTTTCCGCCCGCGATTCGGCCTGTCCGGTCCGCATCGGCAGACCATCGCGGCGGCGCTGTTGCCGCGGAATCACCGGCTGCCGCGAGCGGAAGAACGCAGGTTCACGGTGGAGGAAGGCTCGGAGGTCCTGTGCCACTGCCACTGGCAGCCGGAGCCGCGCGCGGCGCTCACCGTGGTGTTAGTGCATGGGCTTGAGGGCTCGAGCGAGTCGCAATACATCCTGGGCACAGCGGCCAAGGCGTGGGCCGCAGGGATGAACGTGGTGCGCATGAACCAGCGCAACTGCGGCGGCTCCGAACGGCTGACGCCCACGCTCTATCACTCCGGGCTTTCGGGCGATGTGGGCGCGGTGGCGCAGGCGCTGATCGCCGACGGCCTGCCGCGGCTGGCGCTCGCCGGCTTCTCCATGGGCGGCAATCTGGTGATAAAGCTGGCGGGCGAGTGGGGGAACGACGCCCCGCGCGAAGTTGTGGCCTTCGCTGCCGTGTGCCCCGCTATGGACCTGGCCGCCGCGGCCGACGCCATCCATCTTCCCGAGAACCGGCTGTACGAGTGGAATTTCCTTTGGGGCCTGACGCGGCGTGTGCGCCAGAAGGCGCGCCTTTTCCCCGACCGCTATTCGCTGGAGAGCCTGCGCTGGATGCGCAGTGTGCGTGAGTTCGACGACCGGGTGACGGCGCCTTACAGCGGATTCCGCAACGCCGACGACTATTACGCGCAGTCTTCCGCGTCGCGCGTTGTCGACCGCGTCGCGCGCCCGACGCTGATCATCCACTCCGACGACGATCCCTTCATTCCCCTGATGCCGCTGACACGGACGCACATCCGGGCCAATCCCAACATCACCTTTCTCGAAACTCGCCGCGGCGGGCACTGCGCGTTCCTGGCGCCGGCCGTGGGCTACGACGGCCGCTGGGCGGAGCGGACGATTGTGGAGTTCCTGAACCAGCACTCAGCAGTCAGCACTTAGCGCTCAGCCACCTTAGCGGATTGCTGGTTTTCGCGTAAGCAGGTCGGAGTTCGCTTCTCTGATCAGGTGCTAAGGCCAAATGCTAAATGCCAAGTGCTAAGTGCTACCATAAGCGCGTGCAAGCGGATGCGTCGGTCGAGCTCGGGCGTGAGGATGACGTCCTGGAAATCCCCTGGGCGTCGGCGGACGGGCGGGTGCGCTACTACGACCTGAAGCGCCAGCCCGAACTGCTGCTGAACATCGACGAAGCCCACCACCACCGCGAACTGGGCGAGTTCCTGGCCTCCATCAATTCGCCCAACTCCATCCTGGAGACCGCGAAGTGCGATACCTGGCTGAGCAACGAACTCAGCGAGGAAGAAGCCATCTACGGCGTAGGCTGGAAGTTCGGCTCCTACATTGACCTGATCTTCGCCGACCCCGGGCCACGCTTCGTCTTCGAGGCCCACGAAGACTTTGCCGACCGCGCTTCGCGGCTGCTGCACCGCGTGCCCGAGATTCCTTCGGCCGCGGAGTTCATCGTGCGCCGCTGCTACTACCACGGCGAGGAGCCCTCGGCGCCTCCGCGTGAAGGCTTCTGCATCACCTTCTATCTGTACGGCTACGGGGACGACGAGAACGACGCCCGGCGGCGCTGGGGAATCGCGCTGAAGGTCATCGAAAACGCGCTGCTGCAACTCTCAGCCATGCAGCGCCGGGAAGCGGCGGGCCGGTAGCTCCCGGCCACCAGCACTAGGGGACGGGCGAAGCTCTTTGCGCCACCGTCCTGTGGGCCTCCGGTAACTTCGCCAGCCAGCGGTCGCGCGCCGCGGCGAACTCCTCCCAATCGCGCTTAGCGACCGGCTCGGCCGGGGGCAGGCGCAACGCCTCGAAATTGCGGAACTGGCCATGTTGCGTGATGCGGAAGTCCAAGTGCGGCCCGGTCGCCAGGCCCGTCGCGCCCACCAGCCCGATCACCTGGCCCTGTCGGACGTTCGCGCCGCGCTCCACCAGGATGCGAGAAAGGTGCAGATACATGGTCTCGTAACCATTCGCGTGCCGCAGGCGGACGGTCTTGCCGCCGCCCTGCATCCAGCCGGCGGAGATCACGCGTCCGTCGCCGATCGCCTGTACCGGTGTGCCGCGGGGCGCGGCGTAGTCGGTTCCCAGGTGGGGCCGGTAGCGCTTGAGGATGGGATGGAACCGGCTGCGGCTGAAATGTGAGGATACGGGCGCCGCGAACTTCAACGGCGAGCGCAGGAACGCCTTCTTCAGCGACTTGCCGTCGGGCGCGTAGTAGGCCGCCTGTCCGGCGGGATCGCGGAACAGCACCGCCTGGTACGGATTGCCGCTGTTAATGTACTCGGCCGCCAGGATCCGGCCGTAGCGCCACTCGCCGCGCGCTGTCCTGCGCTCCAGCACGACGCTGAAGGTGTCGCCCGGCTGCGGGTCGGTGTAGAAATCGAGGTCCCAGCCGAAGATGTCGGCCAGCTTGAGGGCCAGCTCCGGACGCTCCCCGGCACTGGTGACGGCATTGAACAGAGAATCCTGGATCACTCCGGTGACCGTCGTGACTTCAGTATCGAACGGGATTTCCTCGACCAGGGCGCGGAATCCGTCGCCCGAACGCTGCACGCGCAGCTCTTGCTCCGGGTCGATGCGGTAGCGCACGGTGCGCACGTCGCCTTCCAGCGACTCGCCGACCGCCAGCGTGCTTCCGGCGCGCACGCGGCGCAGGTCATAGACCTGGCTGGCCGCGGCCACAATACCGGCGACGGTGGCGCGCTCCAGCCCGGCTTCCACCAGCGTTTCAGCGAAGGTGCCGCCGCGGGGGACAGCCAGTTCACGGAAAAGGACCAGCTTGGCCCGCAGTCGGGCCGCCTGTTCCTGGGCCAGGCGCACTTCGCGCGAGAATTGTTCCTCCACCCTCTCCACTTCACGGAAGCTGTAGGTCAGAGCTCCGGAGCCTAGCAGGGCCAGCGGCAGGACAAGTGAGAAGAATCGACGGCGCAACGCTCCTCCGGGTGTTGATGTCGTTGGTCTTCTTCCAACAGGCGGGTCAGGATACCGCAGGCCCTGCTGCGGCCCCAAGTGCCTTGCGTGGGTCGCGCAGATTCAGTGGGACGAATGCGTGGGAGAGGTTACTTGGAGAACGGGCTCTGCGCGCCCACGAACTCGACCCCTACTTCCGTGCCGTCACGATAGATCACCCGGACATCGAGGGTGTGGCTGGTGCGGGTCTGCGGCTCGACTACCGTGATGCGCAGCTTGCGTCCTGCGGGGAAGTCCTGGGAGGCCATGCCGCCAGCCAGCTCGATGGCCATGCCACCGCCCCCCGCCACTACGACCTTGCCCAGTTCGCGGCCGCTTTCATCCACCGCGTAGGCGTCGCCGGGGATGGGGTGGCGCTCGAACCGGCGGCGGTCGTCCGGGCTTTCTGTCGGCACTGCGGCCTCCGAGACTACTTCCCCAGCACCATCTTGGCGATGGTCTGCAACTGCATGTTGGACGTGCCTTCGTAGATCTTGCCGATCTTGGAGTCGCGCCAGTATTTCTCCACCGGGTAGTCCTTGGTGAAGCCGTAGCCGCCGTAGATCTCGACCGCCATCGACGTCACGCGCTCCGCCACCTGGGAGGCGAACAGCTTGGCCATGGCCGCTTCCTTGACGAAGTTCATGCCGGCGTCCTTCATGCGGGCGGCGTTATAGACCATCAGGCGCGCCGCCTCGATGTCCGTGGCCATCTGGGCAAGCTGGAACTGCAGGCCCTGGAACTCCGCGATGGGTTTGCCGAACTGCTTGCGCTCCTGCGAATACTTCACGGCATACTCCCAGGCGCCCCGGGCCACGCCGACCATCTGGGCGCCGATCCCGATACGGCCTTCGTTCAGCGTCTCGATGGCGATCTTGTATCCCTTGCCCACCTCGCCCAGCACATTGGCTTTGGGCACGCGGCAGTCCTCGAGGATGAGTTCGGTCGTGGACGAAGCGCGTATGCCCAGCTTGTCTTCCTTCTTGCCCACGCTGAACCCGGGGAAGTCCTTTTCTACCAGGAATGCGGTGATGCCCTTGTAGCCCGCCGCCGGGTCAACAGTCGCCAGCAACACAAACAGGCCGGCTTCCTTGCCGTTGGTGATCCACAGCTTGCGCCCGTTCAGGACGTACTCGTTGCCGCGCAGCTCGGCGCGGCACTGCAAGGCGAAAGCGTCGGAACCGGAGCCGGCCTCGCTCAGCGCGTAGGCCCCGACCGTGTCCCGCGCCTGGCGGGGCAGGTAGCGCTGCTTCTGCTCAGCGTTGCCCCAGCGAAGCAGGGCGTTGTTGACCAGCGTGTTCTGGACGTCCACAATGACCCCGGCGGAAGCGTCCACGCGCGAGATCTCCTCCACCGCCAGGATGGCCTCGAAGAAGGTGCCGCCGCCGCCGCCGTACTGCTCGGGAATCTCGATGCCCATCAGGCCCAGCTCGAAGAACTGGCGGATGAGGTCG
Organism: Terriglobales bacterium; assembly: GCA_035573675.1. Taxonomy (NCBI): domain Bacteria; kingdom Pseudomonadati; phylum Acidobacteriota; class Terriglobia; order Terriglobales; species Terriglobales bacterium. Next base: position 24,263 of record DATMAB010000010.1, on the reverse strand, counting down.
GGCTCGAAGACGCCTTTTTCGTCCATCTCCCGCACCAGCGGGCGGATTTTTTCCTCGGCGAATTGGCGGATATTGTCGCGAAAGAGGACTTCGTCTTCGGTGAGCGCCACCAGCGGCGGTGGCGTCGCCTTGGTCAGGACTGCATCAGGCATAAGAGATCCTTAGCATGAAGATGGCCCGCCGCGATTGTAGCAAGGGCTAGAAGCCAGTAGCCAGGAGCTAGCTGCTACTTCTTGCCGCCCACCACCTGCAGCCCTTCGTTTTCCAGGATCTTGTGGATCTGGGCGCGGGCGTGCACGGCCCACGGACCGGAGCTGTCCATGCGCAGGTAGGTGCGCCAGTGGGGCAGGGCTTTGCGCGGCTGTCCGAGCTTCTCGTAGGCCAGGGCCAGGTTGTAGTGGGCGTCGGCGTAGTTGGCCGCCAGTTGGATGGCGCGCTTGTAGGTTTCGACCGCTTCCGGCAGGCGGCCGGTCTCATCCAGCACGTTGCCCAGGTCGAAATAGGCCAGGGCATAGCGCGGATCGGAGGCGATGGCCGCGCGGTAATGCTTTTCCGCCTGTACGTAGTCACGGCGGTTGTAATGCAGCGTGCCCAGGTTGATGTGTGCTGCGGCGTGCCTCGGGTCGAGCTCGATGGCCTGCTCGTAGGCTTCGATGGCCTGGTTCTGCATGCCCGGGTCTTCCTCGAGGGCAACGCCGCGGGCGAAGTACTCTTCCGCCGTCTCCGCCGGACGCATGTACTTGACCTTGGCGGGCACGACGTTCTCCACGGTTCCGAAATCCAGCAGGAACTGTCCGGCGATGGGTTCCACCGAGCGGCCCCGGTGCCGGAACACAATGCGGCGGCCGTCGGTGGAAAAGGTTCCCGCCTCGAGCAGCGGATTCTCCATGCCCGCCACCTGGCGCTGCATGGCGCGCAACGATTCGCGAATCACCGCCGGCCGCACCCGCTTGGCGCTCAAGTCGCGCAGCTTCTTGATCTGCAGGAGGTCGAAAAAGGAATAGCTTTCGCCCACAGCCACCAGCCCGGCTTTCTCCCAGCTCCCGAGCTGCCGTGCCGTGATGCGCAGGATGCGCAGTACGTCTGCTCGCTGATAGCGTTCCAAGTTTTCTTTCGCGGAGCAGTTAGAGCTTGCCCGTCATTATCGGAACGGTTACCGGGCTTGGCAAGACCTATTTATCCACAGGTAGCGGGTTGGGAAACGTGCACCGGGAATGAGGCACTCGTAGTCCAGCACTTACCGGTCCGTGATCGAGTGCTCGCTGCACTGCCAGCACGCCTTTACCGGTGCAAGCGATGCACATTAGAATCAATCCATCGTGTGATTCGCGCCGAGCCGACGTAGCTCAGCTGGTAGAGCAGTCGATTCGTAATCGACAGGTCATCGGTTCAAATCCGATCGTCGGCTCCATCTCAGCAATCGGCGGTCAGCAATCAGCGGTCAGCAATCAGCGCTCAGCCGAACCTGATCCCTGAAACCACAGCTGAAAACGCGCCGCGGGATCATCTCGCAGTTCGCTGCACCCACGCACGACTCGCTGAGCGCTGACTGCTGATTGCTGACTGCTTCCCTACAAAACGAAAAGGCCGCCCGGCAACCAGGCGGCCCTCTCTTAAGGGAGAATAGTTCCGACGGACAAGCCGCCAAAACTTTTCTGGCAAAAATCTTATGTTTGGCGATTGTGGGGTGTCAAGCAAATTCTTGATAATAAGTGCTTTTATTTTCAATAACTTAAGATGTGGGGCGATTTTCCGAAGAAGTGACAAAATCTGTCACTCTGCGCCGGTCGACGTCATCTAACCCGCTTCCGGCCAATGGCTTAGGCTGCTCCCCGAGGTTGAGGCGGATGATCTCCATTTCCTGTGGCCGGTCGAACACCCTCCCGGGAAACAAGCGCTTCACAAAGATGCGTACGCCGCCGAAGGCCACGCCGGCCACCAAGGCGAACAACAGAATGAAACCGATCAGCACAAAGATGGCCAGCAACAGATTGCCGATATTGTCGCGCGGACTGAGGAAGGTGTTCTCGTTCCAGGTGATGTCGGCGTCGTAGTTCACCGCCGCCAGCAGCGGCTGCGCGTCACCCGGGGTGACGCCGCTGACCACCGCGACCAGCGGCCCGCTGCGCCTGGTGTTCAGCCGCAGGTCCGGACGCGAGGCCCCGAACGCTTCCAGCGTTTTCAGCCGCGCTGCGGCAATCTGGGGCGTGGGGTAAGAGATGACCGCCAGCATGGCTTCTCCGCCCGTGGTCTGGTAACGCGCCAGCGCAATCTCCGGGTTGGAGCTGAAGTCGAGGCTTTCGGCCGGCAGCGGGAGACCCGACGTGGCCAGTCCCGCTGGACCCAGGATGTAGCGCCCGGAATTCCTGACCGCACCTGTGTGCGGCAAATACGCGGGCAGAGAAGGCGCTTGCGTTCCTTCACGCGATGTCCCCTGGGGCAGCGCATCGGCCAGCGCGCGCAGTTCGGCTGCGGACATTGCGGTCAGCCGGTCCAGCACCGCGGTGACCAGGATGTTGCCGCGATAGAAAAGCACATGCCGGTCGACGGATCCCCCCATATCGCCCAGTTGTTCCTCCTGCATCTCCGGGGGGCGGTAGAAGGTAAAGGCGCCATACGCGCCGCTGGAATCGCGAAAGCGAGCCGCCCGGACATCGAAGCTGCGGTCACCGCGCACATAGCGGGCGGACTCGAAGTCCGTGAATCCGAATTCGGCCAGCAGCGCCGGCTGCGTGGGATCGGCTATCTGTGCCTGGGTGCTCTTCTGTGAAGGGGCCTGTTTTTGCCAGCCGGCGAACGAATCCGGCAGCAGCGGCGCGATCTGCGCGACGGCACCGGCGGGTGCGGCCAGCAACACGAACATGAAAAAAGGGCGCAGCATGATCGCGGGCAGGTCCGGCATCACATACCAGCATTAGACACCGGCCCTCAACAAGGATTTTACGCTTTCAGCATGCTACGGAGGGGTTAGGGGGCGGCGGCGTTGCTCTTGGAGGCCAGTTTTACGCCGCTCAGGCCTTCGGCATAGCTGGAGACGCCGTGAAACAGCGCTTCGGCCAGACGCTGGCGGTATTCCGACTTGTTCAGGTTCTTCTCGTCGCTGGGATTGCTGAGGAACGATACCTCGGCAAGGATGGAAGGCATGTTGGCGCCGATCAGAACCACGAACGGCGCCTTCTTCACGCCCCGGCTGCGCATGCCGGCGTTCTTCTTGGCCTGCTGCGCGAGCGACTGTTGAACCGCGGAGGCGAACTCACGCGATTCCTCGATCTTCTCCGTGAGGGTGATTTTCTTCACCAGGTCCTGCAGTTCGTGGATGGAAGCCTCCGAAACCGCGTTCTCGCGCGCCGCCACCTCCAGCGCGTCCGGCGAGGAGGTGAAATTCAGATAGTAGGTCTCGACACCGCGTGCCGAACGGTCCCGGCTGGAGTTGGCGTGGATGGAGAGGAACAAATCAGCCTGGGCTTTGTTGGCGATGGCGGTGCGGTTTTCCAGGGGAACGAACACGTCCTCGGTCCGCGTGTAGATGACTTCGGCGCCCAGGCGGTCTTCCAGCAGGCGTCCCAGGCGCAGAGCCAGGTCAAGCGTCAGGTCTTTTTCCGCCAGCCCTTTGCGGCCAATGGTGCCGGTATCGTGCCCACCGTGTCCGGCATCGATGACGATTCGGCCGATTTTCAGCCCCAAGGCCCGCGTCAGCGACGTTTCCCCGCTAGTGGTGGGCTTGGCCGGGCGGCCGAGCGCGACCGTGGTCTCGGCCGGAGGCTTGGCTTTCGTATGCCTGGCTTCCCTGGACTCTTTCTCGGCAGCTCTGGGAGCCACCGACTCGTAGACTGGAGCCGTGGTGGGCTTGGTGGTCGCCTTGATCTCCTGTTCCTTGGCCAGAGAAACCTCGGGCGTGGCAGTGGCAGCGACGGGTGGCGAAGCGGGTGGCGGCGCGGCCTTGGCAATCTCCACCGTCACCGGCTTGTTCTTCTCCTGCGTTGTCGTCTTGCCAGGCGTGGGCGCTGAAGACGCCGCCGGCTTGGCCGCAACCTGGGTCTCGGCAGCCCGGCTGCCATGAACGTCGATCACCAGCCGGTAGGGGTTGGGCAAGAAGAAGGCGGAATATTGTGAGACCCCGTTCACTTCCAGCACCACGCGGGTGATGCCCTTCTGGAACTGTCCCACGCGCACTCGTTGCAGGAATCCATCGGCGCCCAGTTCCAGCGACTTGTTCAAAAGCTCGGGCGCCAGGCGGGCGTTGTGCAGGTCGAAGAAGATGCGGTCAGGATTCCCCAGGCGGCCGGCTTCGTACTTCACTTCCTGTTCCAGGTCGATGGCCACGCGGGTGTAGTCGGGCGTGGACCAGTGCCGGATGTTGGTCACCATCACCCGTCCCTTTCGTTCCTTGTCCGTATCGGAAGCGGGCGGTGGTTCGACGATTGCGGCGTCCATGACCCTGGGTTCATCCGGCTTGATCTGTTTCGGCGGCGCCGGCGTGGGCTTGGGACGGGTGGCTTCGACCCGCATCTCCTCCAGTTCGGTCTGGGCATCTTTGGCCAGGGGATGCGACGGATACCGCTTCAGGAAGTCCTCGAAAGTGGCCCTGGCGCGCGCCGCATCGGCAAGGTCATGGCGGTAGATCTGGCCCTCGCGCAGCAGCGCCTCGAACCGGTAGCGGCTGCCAGGGTACTCGCGGCGCAGAAACTCGTATTGGTCGATGGCGGCTTCCAGCGTCGCTCGGTCACCGAAGATGCGCCCCATGTCGGTCTTGAGCTCGGCCATGGCCCATAGGGCTTCATTGGCACGAGGGGAGGCCGGCGAGTACCGATAGACCTGCCAATACGCCGCGATGGCCCGCTGGTAATCCACTTTCTTGCGTTCGGCCGTGGGCTTGGCGCTCAAGGCCTTGCGCGACTTTTCGGCTTTTTCGAACTGGGCTTGTGCGCGCTGCCGGCTGGCAGCTTTGTTCCTCGCCGCGGCGCTGGCGGGCAGAGAAGTTGCGGAGGTGATGAGCAGTGCCATCGCCGCCATCCGCAGCCGCCGCCTTGGGAACGTCCAAGTCAGGATGCCCTCACTCCACGTTACTGAAGATCAGCTTGCCGTCCTCGGTTTTGAGCATGCGGATGGGAGCATAACTGGGTCCGCCGATGATGCGCCCTTCACCGCCATAAATGCGCGTAATCTGCCGCACATAATTGCGCGTCTCCGCATAAGGAGGCACGCCGCCGTTACGCCGCACTGCGCCTGCCCCTGCGTTATAAGCGGCCAGGGTGAGCGTCAGGTCGCCGCCAAAATCCTGCATCAGGCCTTTCAGGTGGCGCACACCGGCGTCCACGTTCTGCTCCGGGTCAAACGGATTGTTGACGTTCAGCTTGCGGGCCGTGCCCGGCATAAGCTGCATCAGTCCCAAGGCTCCTTTGCGGGAGACGGCACGGGGATTGAAGTTGGACTCTACCTTGATCATGGCGCGCACCAGGTTGGGATCCACGTTGTGCCGCGCCGCTGCCGCCTCGATGGCGGCGTCCACCTCGGCAGCGCTCAGGCTACCGGCGCGCTCCATGCCGGCGTAGTTCGGATTGGCGGCCGCGGACTCGGTCGGCGCACGCGCGGGCTCCTCCGGCCGCGCGGAAATCTCGCTGGCCGCCTCGGCCCAGGCGCTGCGCGCCGCCTCAATGGCTTCGGGAGTCGCGTGGGCCAGCTTCCTCCAACGCCCGCGGCGGGCGTCCCAGTAATAGAGATGCTGGAAGGGAACCAGCCGGGCGGTGCCGCTGCGGCGCCGGACTTTCGGGCGAGATGGGGCGGGCGTGCCGCCGTCGTTGCGGAAGATGGTGCGTCCGTTCTCCGTGATTGGGACAATGTCGGCAGCCGTTGCGGTCACACAAAACCACACGGTCGCCGCTACCGCCATCAGGGTTCGAAGCCGGTGTTCGCTCATTTGTACCCGCCAAGGCGCGGGCAGGCATCTCCCGCACCCCACCTAACCTCAGGCCTGACGGAGACTTCGGACCAGAGTGCGTGGATTATATGCTGGTAAACCTCGACCTTCAAATGTGGTCATAGGTCGGTATCAAGGTAGTGAACCTTAAGATTCCGGAAGGAACACCCAGGAAAAACGGCTATAACCTGCGATTCCGTAAGTTCGCTGCTCGCTGGTGCCATGACCCCCGAATGCCCCAGCCAGGGGACAGAATCACCCATAGAAACAACAAGTTACGCGGTGGGCGAGCTTTCGGGCTAAGCGAGTTGGTTCGGGGCGCGATTACCCTTCCGTAATCAGCCCTTCACGGGCCTTTTCTCGTGTGCGACACATGGGGACTCGCGCGGCCTTTGCTCCCGGTGGCTGCCAACTGCTCAGGCGGGAGGAGCCGCCCCTCCTCCAATCTCGATTGCAAGCCGGAGGGCGGTGTATCCAGAAAGTGGACCTCGAGCTCCCGTGACTGCGGGTCCCTCAAGCTCAACCCGATCTGCGTCCCATGTCCTTCCTTCCGTTGGCGGTGTGTCGGAGTGTCAAGCTGACCGAACAGGAGTGTGTTGATGCAAGCCCAGCAGGCGTGTGGGATGTTGTCACGCTCCAACCTTGCTGCCCGCGCGCACCACATAGTACTCTGCCGCCGGGCCCGCCATGAGTGCCGCTGACGCGCCGCTGCTCGAGCACAAGCCGGATGCCGAGATGCTGTTCGGCTTCTGGTATCGCGCCCTGCCCAGCGGGGAGGTCCGCCGCGGCCGCATGCACAAGGTCACGCTGCTGGGAGTGCCGCTGGTCGTGGGACGCGCCCGCGAAGGGCAGCCGTTCGCGCTGCGCGACGCCTGCCCGCACCGCGCCATGCCGCTTTCCTGCGGCTCGTTCGACGGCGAGCTGGTCGAGTGCAGCTATCACGGCTGGCGCTTCGCGCCCACTACCGGCCAGTGCCGCGAAATCCCCTCGCTCACACCCGAGGACAAGCTCGACCCGCAGAAAATCTACGCTCAGGCCTATCCCTGCCAGGAAGCCGACGGCTTCCTCTGGACCTTCCTGCCGGAGGCGGGATCAGGACGCGCTGCGGCCGAGCCGCCGCCCATACCGCGGCTGCCCATCGTCAGCGAACCGTTTCGCCTGACGCATCTCACCGCCGACATGCCCACCAGCGTCGACCACGGCATCATCGGGCTGATGGACCCGGCCCACGGGCCGTTCGTCCATCAGGCCTGGTGGTGGCGCAGCCGTCACAGCATCCACCTCAAGCAGAAGCAGTTCGAGCCCATCCCGTATGGCTTCCGCATGAGCGCGCATACGCCGTCGTCGAACAGCGCGCCCTACCGCCTGCTGCGCTTCTACGCCGAGGCCGATGCCATCACCACCACCATCGACTTCGTGCTGCCCAACCTCCGCTACGAGCAGATCCGCGCCGGCAAGTACTGGTTCTCCAGCCTGACTACGGTCACGCCCCTCACCCGCGACCACTGCCGCATCGACGTGGTGGCGGCGTGGAACATCTTCCGCCACGTGCCCTTCGTGCTGCCGGTGGCGCGCTACTTCGCCGCCAAGTTCATCGAGCAGGACCGCCAGACCATGGAGAAGCAGGCCGAAGGCCTGCGCCACAAGCCCGCGCTCATGCTGATCGACGACGCCGACCGCCCCGCGCGCTGGTACTTTCAACTCAAGCAGGCATTGCAGCGGTCCCGCAGCACCGGTCAGCCCTTCGAGCATCCCATCAAGGGTCCGGTGACTTTGACGTGGAGGAGCTGAGCCGCGCTAGCCGAACTTCCAGCGGGTGGCGGTGCGCAGAAAATCCCCGGTCTCCGTGAATCCGAAGGCGACCTGTGGCTCGACGCCGTAAACGGGTTCGCCGGCGGGAATTCCCGAATCGTACTTCTTGCTGTAGACGGAGGAGACGCGTCGCGCTAGCGCCGCGTCGCGCACGCGCCGCGCCTTGCCTTCGAGGATCACGGAGTCCTTGCCGTGCGTCAGGCCGACTGAGCAGCGCGGGTCGCGCGCCAGGTTGCGCGCCTTGCGCGAGCGGCGGCCGGTGCTGAAAAACAGCCGCCCTTCCAGCCACACGCACCACACCGGCATGGCGTGGGGCTGGCCGTTCGGACGCGTCGTGGCCAGCCAGTAGGTGTGGGCATTCTCCAAACGCTTCGCCGCCCAGGTCCATGGCAGCAGCCCGTCCTTCGAGCGCGGAATGCCGTAGCCCGGCATGTGCGGACGGCTGGCACGCGGCGGCTTCTTCGGGGCGGTCGACATCTCAGATCCAAACCTTGCACTGCCACGAACCACTGACCACTTCCTTACATGATTTTCTTCCCCGCAGCCAGCATCGCCAGCGTCTTCTCGACGCGCCGCTGGCGAGTCTCTTCCTTCTTGGCTTCGGTGATGAAGTCCACGTAGGCCTTTTTGTGGGAGGGCGAGAGCTTGTCGAAGTACGCTTGGGCTCCCTTGTTGCGGGCCAGCGCCTTCTTCAGCACCGGCGGCACGGCGACGGTGCGCGGCGCAGCATCCGGCTCCAGGACCACGGAGACCGTATCGCCCTGCGTGGCGCCCGCCCCCTTCTGCATTTCCTTGTTCACCATGATGCAGTGCTTGCCGTTGCCCATGGGAAACAGCGAGCACCGGATGGGATACCCGTTGATGGTGCCTTTCACCGGCACGCGCGCCTTCGTGCCCCAGGTCTTCTCGACGCTAAAGGGCGGGACCAGGATGGTCCACGCCTTGCCCTCTCCCTGGCCGGTGAGTTTGGCTCTGAACTTCTGTACGGCGCCTTCTGCCATCGTTGTGTCCTCGCTCGTTTAGTCTCCGGAGCGCCGCGTGGTGCGGACCTGCTTGTTCTCCAGGAACTGGATGAACTTGTCGCCCACCTCGGGCTCGATGAAGAAGAACTTGATGTCGTTCTTGGTCCAGGGACTGCCGCGGTAACCCGCGATGGGCGTCTTGAATGAGAATTTCAGATCCACGCGCGACTCTTCGCCGCTGGCGATGCGGCGCCGCGGCCCGCTCAGGTTGGTGAGCAGCGTGAGCACCGAGTAGTCGTAGGCCAGTTCACCCTTCTTGCGGTCCACCTCGACGGATTCGATCTGCTCGTAGGGGACCTTGAAGGAATCGTCGTTGCCGCGGCCGAATCCGCTGACCACCAGGTAGACGATGAAGTGCAGTTCCTTGTCGTCGTAATACAGGCGGCCGGAGCAGGAGTTGGCGCCGCGGTGGTCGTGCACCACCGGGATGTAGAGCGCGTCCACCTCGGGGTCATAGCGTCCGCCGCCTTCGTAGGCCAGCATGGGGTCCAGGCGCACCCCGCGACGATAAAAGGGCAGGGCCTTGCCCGGGTCCATGCGCTGCTCGTTAGCCAGGCCGGCAGCGTAGTTGAGCCGCGCCGAAAGCGGGAACTTCGAGGCGCCATCCTCGTAGGTGGCGGCTGCCTTGTCCCACTGCTTCTCATGCACGTAAGCGCCGCCCAGGGTGTAGTACACCTGCTCGCTCGGGGATTGCACCATCAGCCGCTCGAGCATGGGAATGGCCTGCGCGTGCTTGCCCTCGGCGATGAGTTCCAGCGCCTTGTCCAAGTCGGACTTGTCCTGCTGGGCCAGGGCCGGAAGGACCAGCAGCGCCGCGAGGAACGCGATTACGTATGGTGACTGCCGCATGTTGCACCTCCTGTCGGGTGGGAGGATGGGAGGCGAATTGTACTCCAGCAGCGTAGCGCCGGCGACTCGCCGGCTGTCGCGCGGGCATCATGCCCGCGCCTTACTTCAACAGGTCCTCGACGACCGCGTACACCGCGCTCAGGGCTGCGTCGAGCGCCCCGGCGTCTTTGCCGCCGGCCTCGGCCATATCCGGACGGCCGCCGCCCGAGCCGCCGACTTTCTGCGCCACCGGCGCTATGACCTTGCCCGCGGAAATGCGGCTGGTCAGGTCCTTGGTGACGCCAACGATGAGCGCGACTTTGCCGTCCTCGGCCTGCGCCGAACCCAGCGCCACCACGCCTGAGCCCAGCTTCTGGCGGAGATTATCGACGAGCGTGCGCATCTGCGGGCGCTCGAGATTATCCACGCGATGCGCTAGAACCTTGACGCCCTTGACCACCCGGACCTTCTCTTCGATGGAGCTGAGCGTCGAGGCCGCCGACTTCATGCGCGCTTGCTCCAGCTCTTTCCTCAGGCGCTTGACTTCTTCTTCGCGGCGCTCCAGCTCGCGCTTCAGCGCCTCCGCGGGAGAGGCCTCGGCGGCCGCGCGTGGGATGATGCTCGTGACCACGTGCTCGAGCGCATGGTCCTGCCGGAAGTGGGCGAGCGAGCCCTCACCCGTAACGGCGTTCACGCGGCGCACGCCGGCGGAGACGCTCGATTCATCGAGCAGCTTCACCAGGCCGATCTCGCCGGTGGCGCCGGTGTGGGTGCCGCCGCACAGCTCCACCGAGAAATCGCCGATCTTGACCACGCGCACGCGCTCCCCGTATTTCTCCCCGAACAGCGCCATGGCCTTCATCTCGTGGATGGCCGTGTCGATGGGGACGTCGTCGAAGACCTCGACTTTGCGGTTGCGCAGCACTTCCTTGTTGGTGAGGTCCTCGATGTCCTGCAGTTCTTCGTCGGCCACCGCGGCGTAGTGCGAGAAGTCGAAGCGCAGGTGCGACGGAGCCACCAGCGACCCGGCTTGCTTGACGTGCTTGCCCAGCACCTCGCGCAGCGCCGCGTGCAACAAGTGCGTAGCCGTGTGGTTGCGCACGGTAGCCTCGCGGACTTCTGCGTTGACGACCGCATCCACCCGCTCGCCCACGCGCAGGGGCTGGCGCGCAATGACCTTGTGCGCGCGCACACCCTGCACCGGAAAATAACAGCCGCGGACTTCCGCCACCACGAAGTTGTGCTCGTCGTTGTAGAACCAGCCTACGTCGCCCACCTGCCCGCCGGATTCGGCATAGAAGGGCGTGTGGTCGAGCACGACCTCGCCCTCTTCGCCCGGCTTGAGTCCGGCCACACCGACTCCGTCCTTGACGATGGCGAGGACCTTGGAGCCGTCGGATTCCAGGCGCTTGTAGCCTTCGAAGAAGGTCTTGTTCAGTTCGCGGAAAGCGGGTGAAGCCGCTTCCTTGGCCGCGCCCTTCCAGGAGGCGCGAGCGCGAGCGCGCTCGGTCTCCATGGCCTGTTCGAAACCCGCCGCATCGAATGTAACCCCTTGATCACGGCATGCGTCTTCAATGAAGTCGCGAGGAAGGCCGAAGGTTTCAAAGAGCCTAAAGGCAGCTTCGCCCGAATATCTCGGAGCCCACTCTACCTTGGTCTTGTCGTATTCCCCAATCGGAACTATTCGATACATTCCCGCTTCAACAGGGAACCTGAGCCCCGCTAGAGTAGTGATTTCGGCGGGGGATCCATTGATCAAGAGGTAGAGTTTGCCATCGACCTCGAAGAACAGATAGGCCGGAACGCCCGGCATCACGGCAGAACTTATCCGCGAGATTGCAACGCCCGGGTTTGTTCCGGCTGGAAACTCCTTGTGTTTGGTAGGTAAGTAAGTACGTCGCTCAACGAGGACTTGTTGTCCTAGGTCATAGACTCGTGGTGGCCGTACCAAGTCCAAGTCCTGCTGCAATCTCCGGAGGCCAAGGGCCAGTGTGTGTTCAAAGCGGCGCTCTTCTTCGAATACGAGCTTCGCCACGCGGTCAGCGCTTTCAACCAGTTCCGGATACGCGTCCTTCATCGCGTCGCGAACTGCGTAGACCATCTCGTGCAGAAACGGCTTGTCCTGCCCCAGCAGCCGTCCATGGCGGATGCCGCGCCGCATGATCTTGCGCAGGACATAGCCGCGGCCTTCATTTGAAGGCACGACGCCATCGGAGATAAGGAACGTGGTGGCGCGGGCGTGGTCAGCGATCACGCGCAGCGAGGCGGCGGTCTTCTGGTGCGCCTCTTTCTCCAGCTCTTTTTCCAGCGAGACGCCGGTCAGCTCCGCGGCGCGGCGGATGAGCGGCGTGAACAGGTCGGTCTCGTAATTCGAGACCTTGCCTTGCAGAACCGCGGCCAGGCGCTCGAGGCCGGCGCCGGTATCCACGCAGGGCTTGGGCAGCGGGTTGAGCTTGCCCGAGGCGTCGCGGTCGAACTGCATGAACACCAGGTTCCAGATCTCGATGTAGCGGCCGCACTCGCAACCGAACTCACAATCCTTGTGACCGAGGTCGCTGGCCGCCGGGCCCATGTCGTAGTGGATCTCGCTGCAGGGGCCGCACGGGCCGGTCTCGCCCATGGCCCAGAAATTGTCCTTGGAGCCGAACTCGCGGATGCGGTCCTGGGGCGCGCCGACCTTCAGCCAGCCGTCGTAGGCCTCCGAATCGCGCGGCACGCCTTCTTCGCCCTGGAAGATAGTGAAGTAGAGCTTATTCTTGGGCAGGCCGAACCACGACTTCGAGGTGATCAGCTCCCAGGCAAATTCGATGGCTTCTTTCTTGAAATAGTCGCCGAAGCTGAAGTTGCCCAGCATCTCGAAGAAGGTGTGGTGGCGGTTGGTGAAGCCGACGTTTTCCAGGTCGTTGTGCTTGCCGCCGGCGCGCACGCACTTCTGCGAGGAGCAGGCGCGCGCGTAGTCGCGCTTTTCCAGGCCCAGGAAGACGTCTTTGAACTGGTTCATGCCGGCGTTGGTGAAGAGCAGCGTGGGGTCGTTGGCGGGAACGAGCGAGGAGGAATGCACGCGCCGGTGCCCGCGCTCCTCGAAGTAGCGCAGGAACATCTCACGGATTTCAGAGCCGGTCGGCATGCGCGCAGCTTGATTCTAGCATTCGGTCTTTCTCGCCACGGAGACACCCTTCGGCAAGCTCAGGGCAGGCTCCGGCACGGAGAAAGCGGAGCCATCGGGTGACTGCCGCGTCGCACCAGTGTTCCACCGGCCTGATGCGGGCGCACCCTCCTGCAGGCTGGTCGCACATTGCCCGACCATCTCGACTCGAGAAAACTTTCTCTATGTGTCTTCGTGTCTCCGTGGTGAAAACTAATCCTGCTCGGATTCCAGGGCAGTCAGCACCTCGTCCTCGACGTCCCATTTCTTCAGGATGCTGACGATAGTGCGGGTGGTGAAGCCGCCGCGGGCCAGGGTACGGAAGATGCGCGCGGCGTCTTTTTGGCTGGCGGGTTTCTTGAGGCGGCGACGCTGGAGGAACTGGCGGGCGAGCTTTTCCTCGCTCTGGCCGCGGTAGGCCTCGTCCACGGCTTTCTCGATGACGTCGCCATGGACGCCCTTGGTCTTCAGGTCGGTGATGACGCGCAGGCGGCCGAACTTCTCATTCTCGCGGCGGAAGGCGGAGTAGGCCGCGGCGTAGGCGGAATCGTTCAGGTATTTCTGGTCTTTGAGCTTCCGGACTACGTTCTCGACCAGCACCTCGCCTTCGGCGCCGGGCGTCACGCGCAGGCGCAGCAGGCGCTTGAGTTCGGCCACGGTGCGCATCTTGCGGGCCAGGGCTCCCACGGCATACTCGTAGAGCGCAGTCTCGTCCAGCGGCTTGCGGGAGCGGCGGAACATGAGCAGAGTGTAATCGCAGAGGGTGGGCGGCAATGCGAGAATGTGGTCATCTGGTGATGTGGTCATCGGGTCATCTGACTACGGCGCTTACTCGATGGTCCGAGGACCAGGCCCCAAGTTGACCAGACAAGGAACGGGGACGCTTTCGCGTCCCCGTGTTCTGAGTTTCGTCGGCTATCGGTTGCGGCCGGCCTGCTGCATTTCGCCGCGGGTGGCTTCGGCCGTGGAGGCGATGCCCTGGACGCGCAGCTTGAAGTCGTCCGGGTTGGTCGCGTTCTCCAGCGCCGTCTCGTAGGAGATCAATCCCTGGGTGTAGAGGTCGTAGAGGGACTGGTCGAAGGTCTGCATGCCGTACTGGGAGACGCCGGCAGCCAGCGCTTCCGCGATGAGCCGGGTCTTCTCCGGGGTGATGATGCACTCGCGGATGTAGCCGGTGGAGATCAGCACCTCGACGGCGGGCACGCGGCCGGCGCCATCGGCGCGCTTGATGAGGCGCTGGCTGATGATGGCCTTGAGCACGGCAGCGAGCTGCAGCCGGATCTGCTTCTGCTCCGGCGGCGGGAACACGGAGATGATGCGGTTGATGGTCTCGGTGGCGTCCAGGGTGTGCAACGTGGAGAACACCATGTGGCCGGTCTCGGCGGCGTGCAGGGCGGTGCCGATGGTTTCCAGATCGCGCATCTCGCCCACCAGAATGACGTCGGGGTCCTGGCGCAGGCTGGCGCGCAGGGCGGAGGCGAACGAAGGCGTATCCACCTCGACCTCGCGCTGGTTGACGAACCCTTTCTTGTCGCGGTGCAGGAACTCGATAGGGTCCTCGATGGTGATGATGTGCTCGGGCTGGGTGGAGTTGATGCGGTCGATCATGGCCGCCAGCGTCGTGGATTTGCCCGAGCCGGTCACGCCCGTCACCAGCACCATGCCGCGAGCCTCGTCGCAGATCTGCTCGATGATCTTGGGCATGTAGAGTTCTTCCAGCGGCCGGATCTTGGTGGGGATGACGCGCAACACCAGTCCCACGTTGCCGCGCTGCTGGAAGACGTTGACGCGGAAGCGGCCCAGCCCGGCGACGCCGTAGGCCATATCCAGCTCCGCCGCCTCCTTGAACTTCTGCTTCTGGCGGTTGGACATCATGCTGAACGCCATGTTCAGCATCTCCTCGGCGGAGATGCGAGGCTGGTCGGTGAGCGGGGTCAGTTCGCCATCCACCCGGACGTGCGGGTAGTTGCCCACCTTCAGGTGCAAGTCCGAAGCCTTGCGCTCCATTGCGATGCGAAGCAGGTCGTCAATATGCATGGCCAGTATCCGTCGCGAAAGAGATACGTGCGGAAGTGGGCTGACAGTACCACAGTCCGGGCGGAGATTGCCAGCGCCGCTAGCGGCGGAGGTGCTGGTGAGGTCGGTGTTGGAGCCCCTGGCTGCAGAAAGCCGGTGGCGATGAACTGCACCGTAGTGTTGGGCGAACGTCGTCCGTCGACGCGGAGGTCGGCCAAAGGAGGGCCACCGGTCAAGGAGAAACCGCGTTTGTCGCGGCGATCTGGCGCTCCGCCGGCTAGACGGCGACCGCCTGCTTGCGGGCCACAGGCACGGGCGTGAGCCATCCGTAGCGGTCCGGCGCCTTGCCCTGCACGATGCCGAAGAACTCCTTCTGCAACTGGCGGGTGATGGGGCCCACCGAGCCCTTGCCCACGCTGATCTTGTCCACCGAACGGATGGCGGTGATCTCGGCCGCAGTGCCGGTGAAGAAGACCTCGTCGGCGATGTACAGCATCTCGCGCGGGATCATCTGCTCCACCACCGGGATGCCCAGGTCACCGGCCAGTCGCATCACTGACTCGCGGGTGATGCCGGGCAGCACGGAGTTGCCCAGCGGCGCCGTGATCAGCGTTCCCTTGCGTACGATGAACAGGTTCTCGCCCGAACCTTCGCTCACGTACCCGTTGGCGTCCAGCGCGATGCCCTCCACGTAACCGTTGATGACCGCTTCCATCTTGATGAGCTGCGAGTTCATGTAATTGGCGGCGCTCTTGGACATGGCCGGCAGGGTGTTGGGCGCGATGCGCGTCCAGGAGGAAATGCACACGTCCACGCCCTGCTCGTCGGCTTCGCCGGTGTGTTCGGCGCGCAGATAGCTGCCCCAGGGGTAGTTGACGATGTACACCTCGGTGGGCGAATTGAACGGGTTGACGCCGACCTCGCCGTAGCCGCGCAGCACGATTGGACGCAGATAGCAGGGGACCACGCCATTGGTCTTGACCAGGGTCACCATCGCCTGCACCAGTTCGTCGCGCGAGTAGTCCACGTCGATGCGGTAGATCTTGGCGGAATCGAGCAGCCGCTGCGCGTGCTCCGGGGCGCGGAAAATGGCTGCCCCGCTGGGTTGGGCGTAACAGCGGATCCCCTCGAATACGGCCGAGCCATAGTTGACCACGTGGGACATCACGTGGATGGTGGCTTCGTTCCAGGGGATGAGCTTTCCGTTGTGCCAGATCTTCTCGGTCGGCGTGATGGGCATTCCTTAGCTCCTTGTCACGGGATGAGGAACAATCTCAGCGAAGGGAGAGGGTTCTGCCGCCGGGGAGATGCGTCCGGGCGCAGGCCGTCGTGCCGGGCGAATCTGGTCGCGTTCCTGCACGTCTCCGTGTGGGCCGAACACCGCTCATTATACCCAAGCCCCGTTCCGATCAATCGCGATTTCAAATCTGGTTTGAGATTGGCTCTTGACAGATGCAGCCGGCCGGCGGCCGGCAGGCTGGAATCGCACCGCCTCCGGGTGCTCCGGCGCAGGATGCGGCTTCGCGCTTGCGGGTTGCACCGGCCGCTTGCTGGGGAGTAACTTGCGGAGGCCCAAACCGTATGTGCGGGCTTCGCATCCAATCATGAGGGAAAGGGTTCTATCTATTGCGCGCCGAAACGCGCGGAGAACGTTATGAGAAACCAGTCATCATGGACCAGGGTCGTGGCCATCCTGCTGGTGCTGCTGTTGGCGGCGCCGCCGGAGCTCGCGGCCCGCTACAAGCCCAAGTACGGCTTCAACCTGTTTTCTCGCGAGGATGAGGTCACCGAAGGCCGTAAAGCTGCGGCCGAGATCGAAAAACAGCTCCCCATCCTGCCGGAGAGCGACCCGGTGACGCGTTATGTGCAGCGTCTGGGCGCGCAACTGGCGCAATACACGCCGGAACCCCGGTATCCCTACACCTTCAAGGTGGTGAACCAGAAGGAGATCAACGCTTTCGCGCTGCCCGGAGGGCCCATCTACGTGAACGTGGGCACCATCCAGGCGGCCGACAATGAGGCACAACTGGCCGGGGTGATGGGCCACGAGATCTCGCACGTGGTGATGCGCCACTCCACCGAGCAGGCCAGCAAGGCGATGCTGGCGCAATTGCCCTTGGCGGTGCTGGGCGGCCGGCTGGGAGGCGGTATCGGCGGACAACTGGCCCAACTGGGCATCGTCTTCGGGCTGAATTCCGTCTTCCTGAAATATTCGCGCGATGCCGAACGCGAGGCCGACCTGGTCGGCGCCGGCATCATCCATGACGCCGGCTACGACCCGCATGGCGTCGTGGCCTTCTTCGAAAAGCTGCAGGCGGAAAGCGGGGGCGGGCGCGGCGCGGAGTTCTTCAGTTCGCACCCCAACCCGGGCAACCGGGCCAAGCTGGTGGGGGATGAAGTGGCTACGCTGCCGGCGCGCAGCTATCGCAGCGACAGTTCCGAGTTCAAAGACGTCAAGCGGCGCGTGGCTGCCATGAAACCGCTCACCGCGAAAGAGATTGCCGCAGGGAAGGGCGCGTCGCAATCCGGACAGGCGCAGGGCAGCGGCACCATCGAAAGCGTCTCGCGCGCCGAGGTCATGCCCAGCAGCACGCTGCAGCTCTACGAGCATGCGGCGTTCCGCATCCGTCGCCCAGCGAACTGGCCGGTGACCGAAGCCGAGCAGGAGATCAACATTGCACCGCCGGCCGGACGCAGCGGCGACGCCATCGCCTACGGCGCCATCGTGGGCGTGGCCAGGCCCCGCACCCGCCAGAGCCTGGGCGACACTACCCGGCAGCTCGTGCAGGGCATGCTGCAGGGCAACCCGGACCATCGCCAGACCGCGGCGGCCGAAGAGATCCGCGTGAATGGCGTACCCGGTATGGAGCTGCAACTGGAAGGTCCCTCGCCGGTGCGCGGCCAACGGGAGCGCAACTGGGTCGTAGTCCTCGACCGCGGCGATGGTTCCGTGCTCTACGCCGTGTTCGTCGCGCCCACGCGTGACTTCGAGCAGATCCATCCTACCTTCGTCAGCATGCTGAGGAGCCTGCGGCTGCACTGAGCGTTAGTAGGTGCTCTCCGCCGGCGCCTGAGGTGCGTCCGGCCGGCATTTCTCCAGCGACTTGCACTGCGTGCGGCGGTAGTGGTCGTAATCATGGATGGCCACGCCGCGGAAAGCCGTTCGGCCGGCCAGGCTCCTCTCCACCTCGCGCGCCAGCTTTTCCAGCGCCGGCTCCAGCTTTTTCCCCGGCTTGGCGCGCGGCAGATGCTCGGGATCGGCGCTCAAGCCCACCCACACGCCTTTTCCCATGCGCGTGGCGTGCTCCATCGGCACACGGCTGCCGGCCAGCACCTCGGCGGTGTTGTCCAGGTAGGCCATCACCGCGACCTCGTCCACCTGCTCCATCACCTCCGCCAGCAGTGGCCGGGATTCCAGCTGGATGGTCGCAAACACTACAGGAATGTCGACAGCGAGCCGCAAGCCCTCGTCGGAGGTCTTGCGCCGCGCCCACTTCAGCAGGTCCAGATACTGTTCCGCCAGGTTCCGGCGGATGTCCTCCGAACCGGGTGAGGTCCAGCGGCGCAGGGATTGCGGCTCCACATCGAGATGCACGGCGTCGAAGCGCTCCGCCGCCCGGCTGGCGCGGTTGAAGGTGAACACGGCATTCAGAAACGCGCGCGGCTCGCTGCGCTCTTCGCGCAGGGTCCATTCCGGCGAGCCATTCAGAGCGTGCACCACGAGGTTGGCACGGTGTGCGCGCTCTAGGAACTTGCGATAGACTTCCGGCTTCGCCTCCAGCCGCCGCGTCGAGGCATAGAGAAACAACGTCTGGACGCGCCGCTTGCGGGTGAACTTCAGCAGCTCGCCGAAGTCGTCGCCGTTTTCCAGAAAGGTGGGGTTCCAGATCCACAGTGCCCGGCGGCCCTTGGGAGCCAGGCGTGGCGCATCCGCCGCCCAAGCTACTCCCACCAGCAGCACACCTAACAGGATTCCGCACACGCCCCTCCGAATCAGCGATGGCCGGTACCGAACGTGCGGGATGGAGACACCTAGCAAGGGGAGGGGATGGTGCCGCTAGCCCTTTTTCAGCTCGACCAGCACCTGGCGGGCGACTTCCTTCAGCGTCTCAAACACGCCCGTGCCCTGGTAGGCCACGGCTTCAAAGACCGGCTCGCCGCGCTTGACCAGTTCTTTCTTCAGTTCGTCCACGGGCAGGGCGCTGGGGAGGTCGCGCTTGTTGAGCTGCAGCACGTAGGGGATCTTCAGGAAATCGTAGCCGTGCTCCTTGAGGTTGTCCTGCAGGTTCTCCAGCGCTTCCAGGTTGGCGTCCATGCGGTCTTCCTGGGAATCGGCCACGAAGACCACACCGTCCACGCCCCGGAGGATGAGTTTGCGGCTGGCGTCATAGAACACCTGGCCGGGGACGGTATAGAGGTGGAAGCGTGTCTTGAAGCCGCGCACTGTGCCCAGGTCCAGGGGCAGGAAGTCGAAGAACAGGGTGCGGTCGGTTTCGGTGGCCAGCGAGATCATCTTGCCCTTCTGCTTGTCGCCGGTCTTGTCGTAGATCACCTGCAGATTGGTGGTCTTGCCGCCCAGGCCGGCGCCGTAGTAGACGATCTTGCAGTTGATCTCGCGGGCCGCGAAGTTAATAAAGCTCAACGGACGTATGCCTCATCGGGCGCGGGGCGACAGTAGGGGCTGGGTCGCCGCGCGCGGGGATTTCCGACGCCACTCCGAGCGCTGTTTTATACCACATCGGGTGGAGGGACTGCTCAGATTCTACCTCACGCCGGTTCTGGGCGGGCCGCTCCGCCAAGGCACGGAAGTACCTGTACGCTGGTACTCTTACTGCCCGGGACTCGGCTGGCGCGGCGGAGGCAGCGGGTAGTATCCGTCGCGCGCGTACACCCGCAGGCCGGGGCGCATCACCCGCACCTCGATGGTGCGGTAGTTGCTGGCCACGGTACCGGGCGACTGGTAGCCCAGGGTGTACTGGTTGCGGGCGGTGGTGGTCAGCCGCGCATAGGCCGTCTCGATGGCCGACCGGTTGAACTCGGAGAACACGTCGCCCCCGGTGGCCACGGCGTAGCGGGGCAGGATGTTGCCCCAGCCCATACCGGGGAAACGCACGTCGCGGATGGAGCCGTAGACCGGGATAGCGGCCGCGTCCACGGCCACCGCGTACACGGCGATCTCGTTGGTCAGCAGCACCTTGAGCACATCGTCGTACTTGGCGGTGGAGCCTTCCTCGGCGCCGTCGCTGATGATGAAGATCATCTTGCGGCGCTTGCGGTCGCGCTTGGCCAGGTCGAGGGCGGCGGCCAGGATGGCGTCATTCAGCACCTTGGCCTCGCGGCGGATGGCGGTCACCCGCGGCCGCCCGGGATCAAAGGGCGCCCCATTCACAGTCGGCCCCGCGGCCATCGGGCCGGTGGTGACCGGCACCCCGCCGGTGCGTCCCACATAGTTCTCGCGCTTCATAGCGGTGATAAAACGCTCGCTCACCGCGCTCCAGTCCAGACGGTGCTCTACTGTGTTCGCGAAGGTGTAGAGCGAGACCTCGTCGAACTGGCTGAAGGCTCCGCCCAGCGCCTCGAGCGTTCCCGACACCTTGCGCATGGCCTTGTCCGGCATGCCGGTGTCAATAATGACCGCGGCGGAAAGCGGGAACGGATCGCTGGTGAAGAAGCGGATGCGCTGCGGCACGCCGTCTTCCAGCACCTGGAAGTCTTTGACTTGCAGGCCATCGACCAGCCGTCCGGAAGCGTCGCGCACCGTAACCGGAACGAACACCGAGTTCACCGTGACGCTGAAGCGGTACAGCTCGTCCTCGCTGCTGGTGGCCGGAGCCTGTCCGGCCGGCACGGTGCCGATCTGTGCCTCGGGAGACGGTTGCCCGGGTTCTGGGGCTGGCTGCGCCGGGGGCTCTGGGGCCGGACGTTTGGGGGCGTTGGGATCGGCGGGCGGGAACGGAGTGGTCTGCTGCGGTGGCCGCGTGGCGGAAGGCGCGTCAGGGACGTTCTGCGCGCTGGCCAGTGCGACCACCACAAGGATCGCCATCAACCCGCCGATGCTGCGCGCCACGCTCATGCGTCCTGCCCTCTCCGATGTTGCAACCCGGCGTGTGCCGATAGCCCGGGTTCGCGCATCTTACGATGTTAGACTAACAAAAAAGGCTGCATAAAAGTGTGGCGGACGTGCAAATCGCTGTGTCTGGCTTTGCTGCTGGTCCCAGCCGCCTGGGCTGCCGACGAGCCCCAGCAATCCGCCCCGGCCGCCCGCCGGGGTGACGACCCTGCGATGCAGACCTTGCGGGTGGAAGTCGAGGTCGTGAACGTCTTCTTCAACGTTAAGGACAAGCGGGGCGCTTTGGTTCCCAACCTCACCCGCGACCGCTTCGAGGTCTTCGAGGAGGGCGCCAAGCAGACCATCAAGTACTTCGCGGCGGAATCCAACCAGCCCCTCACGCTCGGCCTGCTGATGGATACCAGCGGCAGCGTCCAGTATGTGCTCGACGAAGAGAAGCGGGTGGGGATGGCCTTCCTGAACGAGGTTATCGGACCGAAGGATTTGGCGTTCCTCATCACGTTCGATGTCAACGTGGACCTTTTGCAGGACTTCACCAACTCCAAGTCGAGCTTGCGAAGAGCATTTGAGCGCGCGCGCATCAACACGGGAGGAGGAGATGGCGTGATCATCCCGGGGGGCGGGGGCAATCCGGTGCCCACCGTTCCCAAAGGGGGCACAAAGCTGTTCAACGCCGTGTACCTGGCCGCGCGCGACAAGCTGGCCAGTGAAGCGGGCCGCAAGGCCATGATCATCGTCACCGACGGCCATGACGAAGGCAGTTACTACACCCTGCAAGAGGCCATCGAAATGGCGCAGAAGGCCGACGCCCTGTGTTATGTGCTCTTGGTCGCGGATCGCAAGTTCTATGGCAGTTCGCCTTTCTTTGGCGACACGGATATGAAGAAGCTCACTGAGCAAACCGGCGGTCGGCTGATCGAAGTCGAGAAGGTAGAAAAGCTCAAGGAGGCCTTCGACCAGATCGCGCAGGAGCTGCGCAGCCAGTACTCCATCGGTTACACGCCCACCAACACCGCCCGCGACGGCAGTTTCCGCCGCATCCAGATCAAGTCCACTGACGGATACAAGATCCAGGCTCGCCAGGGCTACTACGCCACCAAGGCAAGCAATTAGCCGTCAGCACTTGGCACTTAGCTCCGGAACGGGGAAGCGTGGCACTACTTCGTTGAGTGGCTGAATGCTAAGCGCCAAATGCCTGAGTGCTACGGCTGTCGCGGCGCGTAATAGCCTTTGCGGGCGCGGATCTTCAGGCCGCCGCGGCCGCGGGCCTTGATGTCGATGGTGCGGTAGCGCCCGTCGGCGACGAAGTTGTCCGGCAGGTAGCCGAGGGCGTACTGGCTGCGCAGTTCCTCCTGGATGGCCGCCAGAGCGCTGGCCACTTCTTCCAGGCGGAAGGGGGTGAAGGCGCGGCCGCCGGTCTGCTCCGCATACCGTTCCAGCACCTTGTCGTGCGGCGTGCGGCCCAGAACGTTGGTGCTGATGGTGTAGATCACCACCTCGGCGCGCTGGCACATTTCCAGCGCTTCCTCGCGCGTAACGCGGCTCTGGTTGTCCTCGCCGTCGGAGAGCAGCACGATGGCGCGGCGCACAGCGAAAGGCTCGTTCAGCTTCAGCAGCTTGTCGCGGCAGGCGCCGTAGAGCGCGTCATACATGGCGGTGCCGCCGCCGGGGCGCAGGCTGCGCACCGCCCGGGCCAGTTTCTCCGTGTTGTCGGTGAAGTCCTGTACCACTTCCACGTTGCTGTCGAAGGCCACTACGAACGCCAGGTCTTTCTTGTAGCGCACCATCTGGCCCAGGAACTCGATGGCCGACTCCTGCTCGAAGCGGAAGCGGTCGCGAACGGAGGCGCTGGAATCGATCAGCAGGCCGACGCGCAGCGGCAGGTCGGTCTGGGCGTTGAAGTAGCGGATGTTCTTCACCGGATTGCGGTCGTCCAGCACCGAGAAATTCTTCTGCGTCAGGTCCTTGACGAAGCGGCCGCGCTTGTCGGTCACGGTGAAGATGACGTTCACTTCGTTCACCCGCTTGATGATGGTGGTGAGCGGGACGTCATCACTGGCCCGCGGTGCGCTTGGCGCGGGAGCGGCTGCGGCGCGGGCAGGAGATGCCGTCGAAGCTTCCGGAACCGAGGTTTCGGCGGTGGGCGCGGCTTCGACCGGCTTTTCCGTCTCCGGCGCAGGAACCGCATGGGCTGGGGCCGGCGCTGGGGGCGGCTCGGCTTTCGGTTTCTCTTGCTCAGCCTTGGCCGCGGAAGGCGCCGCCGGCAGATTGTCGTCGGAGGTTTGGGCTGCCGCCAGGGAAGCTGCCAGCAACACGGCAAACAACATCAGCACCCACTGCTTCATCACGAGCCTCATTATAGCGGTTTGCGCCGCGCGGATGTCCTCGCGGCTCTTACTTCTGAGATGCGTGATACCGTCGTCTCGCCGCCTGTGAATTGCAAATCGCCGGATTATGAATTCGCGGGCGGGCGTAGCTGCCCGATGAACTCCTCCAATTCCTCCGGCAGCTTCGCCGCCAACGCCATCGGCTTTCCCGTCTTCGGATGGCGGAACTCGAGCGAAGCGGCATGCAGGAAGTTGCGTTCCAATGTCGGCATGCCCGCCAGCTTGCGCGGAGCTCCGTAGAGCGTATCGCCTACGACCGGATGGCCGAGGGAAGCCATATGCACGCGGATCTGGTGGGTGCGTCCGGTGGCAATCTCTACCTCCACTTGCGTGAAGCGTCCCGCCGGCGTCTCCATCCGTTCCAGCACCTTGTAGCGCGAGACCGCCTCGCGCCCGCCGCGGCGGCGTGTGGTCATCCGCCTGCGCCGAAGGCGATCGCGATGGATTGCGGCCTCCACGGTGCCTGTGTCCTGCTTCAGCCAGCCGTGCACCAGCGCCAGGTAGCGTTTTTTCACCTGCCGCGAGGAGAACTGCTCGGCCAGGGCGCGATGCGTGGCGTCATCCTTGGCCACCACGACCAGGCCGCTAGTCTGCCGGTCGAGGCGATGCACAATCCCGGGACGCAACTCGCCGCCCACGCCGGAAAGCGAACGGAAGCGATAGAGCAGCGCGTTGACCAGCGTGCCGCGGCCGCGTCCGGCGCCCGCGTGCACCAGCATGCCGGCGGGTTTGTTGATGACCGCCAGCCAATCGTCCTCGTAGACCACATCGAGCGGGATTGCTTCCGGCTCGGCGCGCAGCGGTGGGCGCTCCGCCGGCCCCCGCACCACGACGTTCTCTCCTCCGTGCAGCTTGAGCGACGCCTTGGCCGCCGCCCCGTTCACCTCCACCTTGCCCTGCCGGATCAGCTCCTGCACACGGGCACGGCTCACCCCGGCGAGGTGCCGCGTCACAAACTGATCCAGGCGCAGGCCAGCGTCCTCCTGTGCAACCGGAAATGTGGCTGGAGGATCAGGCCGCGCCATGGGCCGGAAGAATACCGCAAGCGGCTACTCGGATGAGGCGG